>JAAWJE010000079.1 GCA_022796725.1 Clostridia bacterium
TTAAATTCTGAAATAAATATAAATAAAGAAAGAATAAATAATAATAATTCTAATTATGATAGATTAAAATTAGAAATTGATGAATCAAAAGATAGAATAAAAGAACTAGAAGAAGAAAAAAATCAGAAACAAGTTAAAAAAGATAATTTATTTTCAAACAAAGAAAAATTTTCTAAAGAATTAGAAGAAAAAGAAACAGAACTTGCAAATTTAACAGAGAAATTATCTAGTAAAGAAATACAAATAGAAGAAAAGAAGCAAAAAGTAGAAAAAAATACAGATGAGAAATACGAAATATCAAATGTTATTTCTACATTAATTGCAAATATGGAAAACTCAGAAAAAAGAGAAAACAATATAAAATCAGAGATTACATCATATATTTCTGAACTTGATAGCTCAAGAATACATAAAGAAGAAATAAGTAAATCATTTTATGAAATTGATAGTAGAAGAAATAAAATAAAAAATGAATTAGAAGAAATAGAAGAAAAAAGAATAGAAGCAGAAAATAAATTAAAAGATTTTCAAACGAAAATCAATAATATTGAGACAGATAGAAGGATAAAAGATTCTAAATTAAAATTTTTAGAGGAAACAGAAAAAGAAAAAGAAGGATATACTAAAAGTATTAAGGCTATTTTAAAAGAATGTGAAAAAAATCAGAGTTTAAATAAGGGAAACCATGGAGTTTTAGCAAATTTAATATCAGCCCCTAAAGAATATGAAATAGCAATAGAAATGAGCTTAGGACAAGCTATGCAAAATATTGTTACTGACACAGAAGAAGATGCAAAAAAATTAGTTAATTATTTAAGAGAAAATAAACTAGGAAGGGCATCATTTCTTCCAATATCATCAGTTAATGGAAAGAAATTAGATAAGTTTAGTAATGATAAAGGTGTAATAGGAATAGCATCAGATTTAATTAAATTTGATAAAAAATATGAACAAATAATACTAAATTTATTAGGAAGAACATTAATTGTAGATAATATGGATACAGCAATAGCCATTTCTAAAAAAGATAAATATTCTTTTAAAATAGTAACTTTAGAAGGAGACATTGTAAATCCATCTGGTATGATTACAGGAGGAAGTGTAATTCAAAAAACAACAAATATTTTAGGTCGTTCTAGAGAAATTGAAGAACTAAAAAAGGAACTTAAAGTATTAGATAGTAAAATCGATAAATTAAAAAAAGAAAAAGAAGAATATGAAGAAAATATAGAAGATACTTTAAGTATAGTATCATCATTAGAAAAAGAGATTCAAGAAATAGAAATTGTATATGCTACTGAAAAGCAAAAGGTAGTATCTGAAGAAGAAGCTATTAAAAAAGTTGAAGATAGAATATCTAAATTAAGAGAAGAACAAAATACAATAAAAGAACAAAAGGATATTAGTAATAAAAAACAAGAAGAATTAAATAATAAAATAAAAGAATTAGAAGAAGAAAATTCTAAATTAACAGATGAAATAAATGAGTATGCTATATTAAATAAAGATAATCAGAAATATATTGACGATTTAAAATTTGATATAACAAATCTTAAAATTTCAGTATCCTCTTTCGATGAAAGTGCTGATTCTATTAATGAAATGCTAGATAGAATAAACTTAGATATAGAAAATACAAAAACTATTATAAATAATAAAACAGAACAAAGAAGTACTATAGTAGATGAAAATTCTGAACTTGAAGAAAAAATAAAGAAAATTGAATTAGAAATAGAAAAGTTAAAGCAGGATTTTTCAAATAGTGGAAAAAAGGTTGAAGAATTAAAAAATGATAGACAAATAAAGAATGAAAAATTAGACGAAATAGAAGAAAATATTTTAGAGCAAATGAAAAAGATTGAAGAATTAAAGAATCAGGTTATAAAAAGTGATGTAAAAAAAGCAAAATTAGAATCTGAAAGAGATCAAATTATAAATAAAATGTGGGAAGAATATGAACTTACACCAGGAAGTGCCACTGAATATAAAAAGCCAACAAATGCCGTAGAAGTACAAAAACAAGTAAATAATTTAAGAAACCAAATAAAAGATTTAGGAAGCATAAATATTGATGCAATAGAAGAATATAAGAAGCTAAAAGAAAGATATGACTTTATGTCAGAACAGAGATTAGATTTAGAAGATACAATGACTAAATTAAGAAAAGTTATTGTAGAACTAACAGAAGTTATGAAAGAACAATTTAGAGAAAAATTTAGAATAATAAATAAAAATTTTTCAGATGTATTTAAGGAATTATTTGGCGGTGGAAAAGCAGAGCTTAGATTAACAGATGAGAATGATATTTTAGAGAGTGGAATTGAGATAGAAGTACAACCACCAGGAAAGAAGCTACAAAGTATGTCATTATTATCAGGTGGAGAAAGAGCATTTACAGCAATTGCATTACTATTTGCAATATTAAAGATTAATCCAGCTCCATTTTGTGTATTAGATGAAATAGAAGCTGCACTTGATGATGTTAATGTATATAGATTTGCAGATTACTTAAAGAAGTTTTCAAGTGATACACAATTTTTAGTAATTACGCATAGAAAAGGAACAATGGAAGTAGCAGATACAGTTTATGGAATTACAATGGAGGAAAATGGAATATCTAAGTTATTATCAATAGATTTAAAAAATAAAAATAATTAGTTATGTAGATAAGTTATTTACATAACTTTTTATTTTATTAAAAATATGATATTATAAACAATAATAAATTTGAAGGGGAAATCAAATGAAAAGGATAATTATGCTAGGAGTAGGACATGGTGGAACGATAGACTTATATAATACATGTTTTGTTATACAAAATGAAAACGGTAATTTTTTAGTAGATACTGGTGGTAGTATTGAAGTCATAAAAAGATTAAGAAAAGTAAATATAGAAATAGGAGATGTTAGAAATATATTTATTTCACATAATCATACAGACCATATACTAGGACTTATATGGATGTTTAAAAAACTAGGAGTTAGTTCAATCAATGGTAAAATTAAAAATAAAACAAATGTCTATTGCAATGATGTTGTTTATGAATCAATAATAGGTATTTCAAAATGTACTTTACCAGAGAAAATTATTAAAGAATTATCAAAAATTATAGATTTCCATATTTTAAAAAATGATGAACAAATTAATATTAATGGAATAAAATATACATTTTTTGATATAAATCCAAGAGATACAAAACAATTTGGATTTGAAAGTGTGATAAATGGAAAAAGATTAATGTTTTTAGGAGATGAAACATTAAATCCCAATTTGTATGAAAGAGTTAAAAACGCAGATTATGTTATGCACGAAGCTTTTTGTTTAGACTCAGAAGAAAGTATTTTTCATGCTTATCAAAAGAATCATTCAACAGTAAAAAGTGTTAGTAAAACTATGAATGAGTTAAATGTAAAAAATTTAATTTTATATCATACAGAAGAATCACATGGAATAGAAAGAAAAAAATTATATATTGAAGAGGGAAAAAATAATTTTAATGGAAATATTTATGTACCAGATGAATTAGAAGTAATTGAATTATAATTAAAAATATAGGAGAAAATTATGAGTTTTTTTGATTCACATGCACATTATAATGATGAAGTTTTTAAAGAAGATAAAGATAAATTGATTAAAGCTATGTATAAAGATGGAATAACAAATATTATTTGTGCTGGATATTCTTTAGAAAAATCGAAGGAAGCGATAAATATAGCTAAAAGTTATCCACATATATTTGCAACTTGTGGAATATCCCCAAATGATATAAATGAAAATGTGTATAAAGAAATAGAAGAAATAGAGAAAATTGCTAGAGATGATAAGGTTTTAGCAATAGGAGAAATAGGATTAGATTACTATTGGAATAAAGATAATAAGCAATTACAAAAAGATGTATTCTCAAAGCAAATAGATATTGCAAATAAATTAAATTTACCAATAGTAATACATTCAAGAGACGCATGGATAGATACAATAGATGTTTTAAAAAGTAACCCTGTGGATAAAAAAGGTGTATTCCATTGTTGTCAATTAAATCAAGAATTAATAAAAGAGGCTTTAAAACTTGACTTTTATATATCTTTCAGTGGAAATATAACATTCAAAAATGCTAAATCAGATGAATGTATAAAACTAGTTCCAGACAATAAAATATTAATTGAAACAGACAGTCCATATTTATCACCAGAACCTTTTAGAGGAACAAGAAATAATTCATTGAATGTTAAGTTAGTTGCAAAGAAGATTGCAGAAGTAAAGGGAATGGATATTCAAGATATAGCAAATATAACAAAAGAAAATACAATGAGAATATTTATGGAGGGAAAAAAATATGATAAAGTCTAAAGAGTGGAACTGGAATGTAGTTAATGGAAAATTTAAAGACACATGGCTTGAACCTAGCATAGAGTCATATTATCTAGTAAATAGATGGAAAAACCAAAATAAAAAACAATTCTTAGACTTAGGTTGTGGTCTTGGAAGACATACAATATTATTTGGTAAAAATGAATTTGACACATATTCTTTTGATTTAAGTAAAGAGGCTATTGAAAGAACAAAAGAATATGCTAAAAATGAAGGCCTAAAAGTAGAGTTTAAAGTTGGAGATATGATTGAGTTGCCTTATGATAATGATAGTATGGATTGCATATTATGTAGAAATGTTATATCACATACTGATACAGAAGGAATAAAGAAAATTATTAATGAAATATATAGAGTATTAAGAAAGAATGGAGAATGTTATTTAACTTTATGCTCAAAAGATACTTATGGATTTAAAAGAGATGACTTTCCATTCATAGATAAAAATACGAAAATTAACATGGATGATGGACCAGAAAAGGGAATTCCTCATTTTTATGCAGATTATGACCTTATAAAAGAATTATTTAAAATTTTTAAAATAGAGAAAATATATCAATTAGAGGATTTTTATGAAGAAAATGATAAAAAATATACATCATTTCATTATCATGTATTAATAGTGAAATAAAAATGCTTAAACAATTGAAAATAAAGCATATATGTTATATAATATATTTCGTTAATTAAAAGTAAGGAGAGATTTTATGTTTCAAAAGTTAGAAGCTGTTGAAAAAAGATATGAGGAGTTAAATGCTCTTATAAGCGACCCAGAAGTAATTGCAAAACAAAGTGAATGGCAAAAGTTAATGAAAGAACATAGTGATATACAAGAAGTAGTCGAAAAGTATAGAGAATATAAAAAGGTAGAACAAGCTTTAGAAGAAGCAAGAGATATGCTTTCTGATAAAGATTTAAAAGAACTTGCAGAAATGCAGATGGAGGATGCAAAAGAAAAATTGCCTTTAATAGAGGAAGAAATAAAAATGTTACTAATTCCTAAAGATCCAAATGATGATAAAAACGTTATTTGTGAAATAAGAGGTGGTGCTGGTGGAGAAGAAGCAGCACTATTTGCAGGAGTTTTATTTAGAATGTATTCAATGTATGCAGAAAGAAAACATTGGAAATTAGAAGTTGTAAATGAGAATGAAACAGGACTTGGAGGATATAAAGAAATATCATTTATGATTACTGGAAAAGGAGCATATAGCAGATTAAAATTTGAAAGTGGTGTTCATAGAGTTCAAAGGGTTCCAGATACTGAAAGTAGTGGAAGAATACATACATCTACTGTTACAGTAGCAGTACTTCCAGAAGTGGAAGATGTAGAAGTTGAAATCAACCCAGCAGATATAAAAATGGATGTTTTTAGAGCATCAGGAGCAGGGGGACAGCACGTAAATAAAACGTCATCTGCAGTTAGACTTATTCACGTACCAACTGGAATAGTTGCTGAATGTCAAACTGAAAGGTCTCAATTACAAAATAGAGAATATGCAATGAGATTACTTCGTTCAAGAATATATGAAAAAGAGCTAGAAAAGCAAGAAAAAGAAGTAGCAAGTGAAAGAAGAAGTCAAGTAGGTTCAGGAGATAGAAGCGAAAAAATTAGAACATATAATTATCCACAAGGTAGAATAACAGACCATAGAATAGGATTTAGTATATTCCAAATGGAAGATTTCTTAAATGGAAATATAGATGAACTAATAGATAATTTAATTGCAAGTGATAGAGCAGAAAAATTAAAAGGAAATGAAGAAGAATAAAAATGAAAGAAGGTAAACAGAGGGTATTTGTTTACTTTCTTCTTTATATATGAAGTGAAGATTTTTAAAAATATTAAACTATATATAGAGTATAATTATTTACGAATATACAATTAAATAAAAACTGCAATTTAGATAGGAGTGATTGTTTTGAAAATAACTACTTATGGAAATAAAGAAAAAGAAAAGATATTATTGTTGCATCCTATGTTCACAAGTGCAAAATTTTTTGATTTTATGATAGATAAATTAAAAGATTATTATTTAATTATTCCAACATATAGTGGACATTATGAAAATTCAAATTATATATCAATGGAAGATGAAGAAAGAACTATTAATGAATTTTTAAAAGAAAATAATATAGATAGATTAAAAGCAATTATAGGTTTTTCTTTAGGTGGAAACATTGCATTTCATTATTTTTGTAATAATCAAGATAAAATTGATCAAGTAATAGTAGATAGTGCTCCTATCTTTAATTTTCCAAATATTATAAAAAAATATTTTTATAATAGATATAAAAAGTGCCTACTTAATATAAAAGAGCATCCAGAAAATACGGTTAAAGAATTAAATAAGTGCTTTAATGGTATGGGAGAAGCTCAACAATACATAGCACCAATGATAACGATAGAAAGTTTAAAAAATTTGTTAGATAGTTGTTATATTGTTGAAACACCAAAATTAGATGTTGAATCACAGAAAAAGATATCATTCGTATATGGAACAAAAGATATAGCAAGATTCTGTTTACCTAGAATTAGAAAATATAAAAATAGTAAATTTATAAAAATTAATTCATTAGGTCACTGTGGCTATTTTAGAAAAAATACAGATGAATATATAAAAATATTAATCAAATAAATTGAAATTTGTAGGAAGAGATGATTATTTCAAAAGTCTAATTAAGGAGTTATAATGATTACAAAAGTAGAAAATAATATAATATTTAAAAATAAGAATCCTATTGAGATTAAAAGAAAAAATAAACAAATGAAAAATATAAAACAGTATTGGAGTGAGTTTATAAAAAATAATAAAAACGTTTATAATGGAAATGTCTATTGTATTACTAATATAACAAAACAAAAAAATGAAACTATATTTGAATTATCTAAAACAAAATATGAAGATGTAGTTTATTCAGAAAAACATTCAGACTTAAATATAAGGATTCTTTTTTTTGGAACATATTTTGTTACAGTTGATGGATATTATTGTATAGTAAAAAATGACAAAAATAAGCTTGATTTAGCAGGAGGATATGTTGATGATAATGATTTTGAAAATGACAGTTTTAATCCTAAGAAATGCTTATTTAGGGAAGTAAAAGAAGAATTAGGAATAGATATTAGGAAAAATCAAAATATAAAACAAATAAACTTAAAATATTTAAAATTACCAAATAAACAGGAAGATGATTTAGTAAATTATCCAATAGGAATAATATATGAATCATTTTTAAATTTGACTTCTGATGAACTAGAAAAAGAATTTAATAAGAATAAACATATAATAGATGGAGAAATAAAGGAGATAGTATTAATAAAAGATTTTAATATATTAGATAATTATGATGAAAAAGTAAGTTATTTATTAGAATTATTTGAGTGTATAAAAAATGAAAAAGTATATTAATATAAATAAAGAAGTTAATAACAACTAATGATAAATTGAATCTTTTGTAACTCTACTAATCGTTGTTTTCCTCACTCAACGATTAGTATGTTTATTTTTATATATAAAGATTTTACAATAATGTTAAAGGAGGAAAAGATATGGAACAAGCAAAAGTAGGAAGATTTATTGCCAAATGTAGAAAAAACAAAAATATGACACAAGCAGATCTTGCAGAAAAACTAAATATTACAGATAGAGCAATATCAAAATGGGAAACAGGAAAAGGTATGCCTGATTCTTCTATAATGCTTGAATTATGTAATGAACTTGATATTAGTGTAAATGAATTATTAAGTGGGGAGGTTATCGAAATGGAAAATTATAATCAAAAAGCAGAAGAAAACTTATTGGAGATGAAAAAACAGAAAGAAGAAACAGATAGAGAAATGTTAAGAATTGAAATAGTTATTGGATATATTTCTTCTATAACATTTTTAATTTTAGTTTTTATAGCATCTTTTGTCCAAATATATCCAGTAATAAGAATATTACTTATTATTGGAGGGAGTATTGTTTTTTCAATAGGAGTAATAAATGCTATTAAAATTGAACAAACAGCAGGTTATTATGAATGCGATAAATGCCATTATAAATATATTCCAACATATAAGAGTGTATTATTTGCAATGCACTATGGAAGAACTAGATATATGAAATGTCCTAAATGTAATGAAAAAAGTTGGAATAAAAAAGTACTAACTAAATAATAAATATAATTTAAAGAGGTATTTGAAAATGAATAAATATGAACCATTATGGAAATATTTAAAAGAAAATGATAAAGAAAATTATAAACTAAATTATGAAGAAATCAAAAAGATTTTAGGTTTTAACATAGACCATTCCTTTTTAAATTATAAGAAAGAACTAAAGGAATATGGATATGAAGTTAGCAGAATATCTATAAAAGAAAAAATAGTAATTTTCAATAAAATATAATTACGATTTATAAGAAGATACTAAAAAAGTATCTTCTTTTTTATAGATATGACAGATATATGTCATATTTATATGATATAATGTTTGCAGGAGGAGTTTATGCAAGTAAATAATAGATTATTTGAAATAGTGTATTTGCTAATGCAGAAGAAAAAAATTACAGCAAAAGAACTAGCAGATAAATTTGAAGTATCTACTAGAACAATATATAGAGATATAGAAGCTTTAAGTATGGCGAATATACCAATTTATACGAATAAAGGAAAAAAAGGAGGAATAGGACTCTTAGATGAATATGTATTAAATAAAACAATTCTTTCAGAAGAAGAGCAGAATCAGATTTTATTTGCACTTCAAGGAATGGAAAAAGTATCATATAAAGAAAAAGATGTCTTAGGAAAACTTAGTGTTTTATTTAATAAAAAAATAGATGATTGGATTAAAATAGATTTTTCAAATTGGGGAAAGGATAGCGAGCAAGAAGAAAAGTTTGAATTAATAAAAATAGCAATATTAAATAAAAGAAAAATAGAATTTATATATTATAACTCAAACGGAAATGAAACTAAAAGAGTTGTAGAACCACTACAAATATGGTTTAAAGAAAAATCGTGGTATTTAATAAGTTATTGTAAATTAAAAGAAGATTATAGAATATTTAAGATTCCTAGAATAAAAGAAATTAAGATATTAGAAGAACATTTTGAAAGAGACATACCAAAAGAAAATAAAGAAGAAAAATATAATTTTAAAAATATATTACTTGAATTAGAAATAAGTAAAGAAATGGCTTATAGAGTATATGATGAGTTTGAAAGTAATGAAATAACGAAAAAAGAAGATGGAAACTTTATTGTAAAAGTGAAATATCCAGAAAATGATTGGGTATATGGATATATATTATCTTTTGGTGAGTACATAAAAGTTTTATCACCAGATAAATTAAAAAATATTATAAAAGATAAATTAGAAAAAACTTTAAAAAATTATCTATAATATGACATACAGTTGTCAATTATCTAGTATATACTCTTTTTAGGAGGTATATATTATGAAATATGAAATTGTAGAATTAGAAGAAAAGATTATTCAAGGAATTGCAATTAAAACCACTAATCAGGATGGAAAATCTATAAAAGATATAGGAGAGACTTGGCAAAGATTATTTACAGATGGAATATATGAAAACATACCAAATAAGATAAATGGTAAAACAATAGGCTTATATACAAAATATGAAGGGGATTATACTAAACCGTATTTATTTATTGCAGGAGCAGAAGTTAGAAAGGGAGAAAAAATTAATAAAGAAATAGAAAGTATTGTTATTCCAAAAGGAAAATATGCTAAGTTTATTATAATAGGTGATATCAAAAACTCAGTAGGAGAGGCATGGCAAGAAATATGGAATATGGATTTAAAGAGAAAATATATTTGTGATTTTGAAGAATATCAAAATAATTTGGGTGATATGGAGAAACAAGAAATTCATATTTACATTGGGATAGAGGATTAGAAAGGAAAAAGAAAATGGCTTTTGATTATAAAAAAGAATATAAAGAATTTTATATGCCAAAAAATAAACCTAGTATTATTAAAATACCTAAAATGAATTATATTGCTGTTAGAGGAAAAGGAAATCCAAATGATGAAAATAGTGAATATAAAGAAAGTATAGGACTTTTATATTCAATTGCATTTACTATAAAAATGAGTTATAAGGGAACACATAAAATAGATGGTTATTTTGAATATGTAGTTCCACCGCTTGAAGGATTTTGGTGGCAAGAAGGAAATAAAGATGGTATAGATTATAAGAATAAGGATGAATTAAATTTTATTTCAATTATAAGATTACCAGAGTTTGTAACTGAAAAAGATTTCAAATGGGCTATTAATGAGGCTACTAAAAAGAAAAAACAAGATTTTTCAAAAGTAGAATTCTTGACTTATGATGAAGGAGTCTGTGTTCAATGTATGCACATAGGTTCTTATGATAATGAACCTGAAACAGTTAATTTAATGCACAAATATATGATAGAAAATGGATATAAGCTAGATATTACTTCTACTCGATTCCATCACGAAATTTATTTAAGTGATCCAAGAAGATGTGAAACAAGTAGATTAAAAACAGTTATAAGACATCCAATAAGAAAAAAGGAATAATTATGGAATTTATAGAAGCAAAGACAATACTTCAAAGAGCAAGCCATGGAGAGGAATGGTTTGGTATTGATTATAATATGAATTTATATAAAGGTTGCTGTCATAAATGTATTTACTGTGATAGTAGAAGTAATTGTTATCAAGTAGAAGACTTTGATAGAGTAAGAGGCAAAAAAGATGAAATAGAAATATTAAATAAAGAACTAAAAGGTAAGAGAAAAAAGGGTGTAATTGGAATAGGTGCAATGTCAGATACTTATAATCCTTTTGAAAAGCAATATGAAATAACAAGGAAAGCACTAGAACTTATTTCTTATTATAAATTTGGTGTGTCAATAGAAACAAAAAGTAACTTAATACTTAGAGATATAGATATATTTAAAGAAATAAACAGAAAAGCAGATGTGATACTTAAATTTACAATTACATCAGCTGATGATAATTTATCAAAGAAAATAGAACCAAATGTATGTGTTTCTTCCAAAAGATTAAAAGCAATGAAACAGTTATCACAGCAAGGATTATTTGTTGGAACATTATTAACACCAATTATTCCATTTATAACAGATTCAGAAGAAAATATTAAAAATGTAATAAGACTGTCAGCTGAAAACGGAGCAAAATTTGTTTATTCAATAGGTGGAGTAACTTTAAGAGAAAACCAAAGAGAATATTTTTATGAGCAGTTAGATAAGATATTTCCGAATTTAAAAGAAAAGTATATTAAGACTTATGGAAATAACTATTTTTGTTATCCACTAAATAAAAATTTAGGAAAAGTATTTAAAGAAGAATGCGAAAAATATGGATTACTTTATAAAATGAAAGATATAGTAAAAGCATATAAAAAAGAAATTGAAAAAGAAGAACAATTAACTTTTATATAGAAAAGAGAGATAATATGAATGAATATATAAATCTAACATTAGAAAATATAGATGAAGAACATATATGTTGTGCAATTGGAGATCCAAAACATCAAAAAGGTGTTAATAGTAAAAAAGGATGGATAAAAAATAAATTAAAAGATGGTCATATATTTAGAAAATTAAATGCAAGAGGAAAGACATTTATTGAATATGAACCAATTGAAACAGCATGGGTACCAATAAATGGTAAGAACTATGAATATATTTATTGTTTATGGGTAGCTGGTAGTTTTAAAGGCAAAGGAATTGCAAAGGAATTATTAGAATATGCAATAGATGATGCAAAAGAAAAAGGTATGAATGGGATATGTACATTAACTTCTAAGAAGAAAAAACCTTTTTTAGGAGAAAAGAAGTTCTTTATTCATTATGGATTTAAAGTTGTAGATGAAATTGAAGATTATGAATTATTAGCTTTACAATTTAATAATAATGAAGCTCCTAAATTTAATGAAGTAGCTAGACTTATGAAAATAGATAATCAAGAATTTACTATTTATTATAGCCCAGAATGTCCTTATGTAGAATATGAAGTTAATGAACTAAGTGAGTATGCAAAAGAGAATAATATTGAAATTAAATTTATAAAAATAGACTCATTAGAAAAAGCAAAAAATGTACCATGTATATTCAATAATTGGGCAAATTTTTATAAGGGCAAATTTATTTCAAATACTATACTAAATGCTAATTCATTTAAAAAATTAATAAACGAATAAATTACAAATTATAAGTTTATATTGAATTGCCTTGATATTTGATATATTTTTTCTTTTATGCTATATTTATTCATGAAAATATCTAGTTATTACTATAAATGACAGTGTATTTTCAGATAAAATAAATTTTTAGGAAAATAAAAAATTATGAATAATAGAATTTTTATAGATTTAGACAATGATGGAAAAATACCACAATTAACGTCTTTTCAAGGTATTGTAGATATAAAGAAGAATGGTAGAATAATAGTAAAAAATTCTATTTTGGAAAATATAGATATAATTCCAGAAGATGAATTAATATATATGTTAAAAAATTTTAAAAATTATATTTCTCCAATTGTTACAAGTCAATATATTCCTAGTGTAGATAAAATGAAAATTTTAGCTGAATTAGCTCCAGAATTTAAAGTTAGATTTAAAACCGAAAAATTAGGAACTAATTCTATAATTCCTATAAGTAGTAAAGAATTTTTTGAAGGTGAAAGGCTATTTAAAGAAATATTGAAAGAAATTAGAACGGGATGGACAGAACTACAAAAATATAAATATTTGTATAATAAATATAATCAAATGTTGTCTTATGATGTAAATACTTTAGAATATACACAATATAAAAACATACATGAGAAGTATTCAAGAAATATTTTTACAGCTATGTCAAAAAACTGGGGAATATGTGCATCTTTTGCAGCAGGCTATGATTATTTATGTTATAGAGCTGGACTTGAAAGTCAAGTTTTATCAGAAGAAGATCACGATTATGTAATAATAGAAACTTCAGAACATGGAGATTTATTAACAGATCCTACATTTGATTCTGTAAGATTAAAATTTGGAATGAAATCGAGAAACTTTGGTGTTTCGAGAGCACAATTTATACAGAATGGACATAATATAGAAGAAACAGAAGCAGGTGATTATGAGATTGGAGAATTTAGTAATGAGGATATTAAACAACTAGATAAACAAATAGGATATTTAGACGAATTTGGAGGAGAGTATACAGATAAATATATTAAGGAAATTGGAAATAATCTTGAAGGAACTAATAACTTTGAAAAAATAGAAATGCTTTTTGATAGAATAAAAAACATAAAATATGCTGGAAGACCATCAGTCTATGATTTTGAAACACTTATTAAATTTATTTTATCAGAATCAAAAGATAAAGAGTTTTCAGAAAAAGTAAAAGTATATAGTTTTATTTCAGAAGACAGAAGTGAATTACCAAGACAAATTGCAGTCATAGTTCAAGAAAATAAAGAAAGTAAGAGAATGAAATATTATGTATTAAAAGAAGGTATAAAGACCTTTATGGAAGTCGATAAAATAGAAGAAATAGAACAATATAAAGAAAAATAATAGTATTATTTTTTAAAATAAAATTTATATATTTAATCTATATGGATAATTTAATAAAACATCTGTTATAATATAAAAAATATATATTATTAGGAGGTAAAACCATGAGAAAAAATATTAAAACTACTGAGGGAATATTTCCAATGCCAGTATTAATGGTAGCAACATATAATGAAGATGGAAGTGTTAATGTTATGAATGCAGCATGGGGAACTATGCTAGAAAGAGATCAAGTAATATTAAACTTAACAGAAACACATAAAACTGTTAAAAATATTAAAGAAAGAAAAGCTTTTACAGTTAGTATAGCAGATAGTAAACATATTGTAGAAGCAGACTATTTTGGAATTGTATCAGGAAATAATACACCTAATAAATTTGAAAATAGCAAATTAACTGCTACAAAATCAGAAAATATTGATGCACCAATCATAAATGAGTTCCCTATATGCTTAGAATGAAAATTTATAGAATATGGGGAATGTGGAGTAATTGAAAGAGTTATTAATACAACAGCAGATGAAAATGTAATGGATGGAGATAATGTTGATATTTCTAAAGTTTCTGCAATAGCATTTGACCCATATACACATGGATATTATAAAGTAACAGAAAGGGTCGGAAATGCGTTTAAAGATGGTCTACAATTAAAATAGTAATTTGTAAAATAAGATATTAGGTTTTCTAGTATCTTATTTTTTTAAAATATTATATTTTATCATAAAATTGAAAGTATTAGGTCTTATATATAGGATGTAAAGAGATGAAAGAGTTTGAAATAATATACAATACATATTTCTAAGATGTTTATAAATTTATTTTATCATTTTCATTGTTATATTTATATGAGTGAAAATTATATTGAAAATTAAAAAATAAAGTAGAGTAATCAATACCAAGAGATATATTGTTAATCCCTAAATTATTTGGTACAGACAAGAAAAGTTCTCTAAAATAAATTACAAAAGTTATTATCTAGTTTAAACTATAACAATTTTAATAAATCAAAGAGCTAAGCAATATTACTTTTTGGAAAATAAACTATAATTAAAATTATAATTTTAAAAGCAGATATTATCTGCTTTTTTCATATAAAGAAACATAATATAAATTTATGTAATAAGACTTTATACTAATTATTATAAAAGGTAATAAAAAAATAGTAAATTTTTGTTATTTTTTTGTGGATAGCTTATATAAGTTTTCCACATTATCAGAAATTATAGTGTTAGAAATTAAACTTCAATTTGCCATAAATCTATATAAAAATTGATGTAAATGTACGGAAATTAGTATATAAGAGAAGATATTATTTAGGATAATTTGAAATACAATAGAATTGTAAATAAAAAGATATCAAATTGTAAAATAAGTAGAAAATAAAATTTGTAAACTAGGGAAATCAAACGATTTTTTTTAGTCAAAAAGATTTTCTAAAAAAAACTATATTTACAAGACTTTTTTCATCAGTAAAATTAAATTAAATTAGAATTCCAGAAAGGGTAAAAGCTGATGAAGAAGTTAAAAAGATTTATGCAAATTGTTTTAATATGGACCGTTGTTTTAGCAATGCTTACTGCAATAAGCGGTGAAGTATTAGCAGAAGGAACAAGAAGCCTTATAGCAATTAAAGAAAACGGAATATGGTCATATAATAAAGGAAATAGAGCTATTTTCAATAGTAAAGATGACAATAAGAAAGCTCAAAAATTATATGCGTATTTGAAAAAAGGAGAGACTGTTTACTTTGGTAGTTCAGTACTAGAAACGGGATTTAATAAGGGATATGAAGTAAAAGTTAAACTACCATCTGGTGAATACAAAAACTTTAATATAACTAAAGATAAAGGTTATATTAATAGTAAAGAAAAAGAATTAAATGGTCCTAATTATAATGATAGAAAAGATGGATATAATCCATTATCTATTACTGTAGATGATAAAACATATACAACTGGAGAATATGAATTTACTTTTTATTCAAAAACAAAAGCAAGTGATATCTTAAATACTATATTACCTAATAGTACAGATACAATAAAAGGAAATCAAATAGAATCACTTGATGTAACAGTAGTAGAAAAGAGAAATGATTATTATGAAGAAAAGAGTGGTAGAGTTTGGGCAAATTCATTATCACTTTCAAAAGGAACTAATAATTCTAAAGTATATGTAGTAACTGATGATGGATTTTGTTATAAAGTAAGTTATAATGGAAGTGAAAATTCAGAACTTTTCTTTTTTGCTACTAACAGAGGACTAGTAGATTTAAGTACAAATACATCTTTATATAAATCAGTATATGCAGGAAAAGGTGCTAAAAACCCATATCATACAGAAAACGGAAAAGAAATGAAAGTCCGGATATCAAAGTCCTAATACAGAAAGTTTGGGATATGGCGTAACACATAAAATATTCTTTGAAGAACCTTCAAAAGATTTACCCGATTATATAAAAACTTATGCTTTTGAACCAGGAAAAATAAAAAATTTTAGATTTGTTGGAATACACAATAAAGATAATAAAGGTAAAGTTGGAGAAGGTGGATACTTTACATTTGAAACTTTATCATCTTCGTATGAATTGAAATTAGATTTTACTGAATTAGAGAAAGATAAGATACAAGCAGTAGATAGACTATCAAGAAAACTATATACAGATGAAAATGGAATCGAAATACCTTTAACAGAAGAGAAATATTTAGCAAATAAAGAAAAATATACACCAGTATATGTTGGTGGAGTTGTATATATAAGAAATATAATAACAGAAGATGAAACAAAAGCATACTGGAATGGAAAAGATGGAAATGGACATTATTTACCAAAAGGTATCTATGGCGGAAAAAATAGTAAATTAAAAATAACACTAACACCAAAGATGGGTGAAACTCATTTTATGATGGTAGATCAAGAAGGAAGTGGACAAGGACTACAAGTAGAATTAATTTCAGATGTATATTCTGAAAGAAAAAATAAAAAATTAAAAATAGAAGATAGAAATACAATTTATTATAATAATGATAATGTAGATTTATTAACAGGAAGCACAAAAGAAATAAAAAATAGTAAGATAGAATCTATGATATATTTAAAAGATAAAAGTATAAATGGTGAAAATACTAAAAAAGATTTTGGAATGAAGTATGAAGGAAATCTAGGAAAAGAAGCAATTATTGATGCTTGGACATATTTCAAAAATGAAAAAGAAACTAATGTAAAAAAATTCACATTAGATTGTGAAGAAATAACAGATATTAAAAAATATACATTAAATGCAGAAAACAAAGCAACTAAGATGCAATCACAAAAAGTAAAATCAGTAAATTATAGTAATAATAAAGAATCTATCAGTGAATATAGAATAAATGCAGAAGATGAAAATAAAGTTTCAATAATAGGAAATGTTATTTGGAATGATGAGGATAATAAAGATGGTATAAGAGCAGACACTATAAAAATAGTATTGAATAAAGAAAATGAAGATGGAAGCATTACAAAAGTAGCAGATAAAGATGTAACTGCGAATGAGAATTGGAAATATGAATTTGAAAATTTAGATAGATATTCTGAAGATGGAGCTGAAATAAAATATTCAATTGATGCAGAAGAAATTCCAAGATATACAAAAAATATAGAAGAATATAGTGTAGAAAATACACATATAGCATCAGATCCATTGAAAACTAAAGTTTCAGGAATAATAACATGGGATGATGATAATAATAATAAAGGAACAAGACCTGATTCAGTAACAGTAATATTAAATAAAAAAGAAAATGGAAGTATAACAAAAGTTGCTACGAAAGAAGTAACAGCAGAAGACGGATGGGAATATACTTTTGAAGATTTACACACAATGAAAATAAATGAAGTAATTTATTTAGTAGATGAAATATTACCAGAAGGATACGAAAAAGAAATAATAGAATACAATATTATAAACAGAATAGAAAAGGACAAACAAATACCTAAAAATGCTCCAAAAGGAACAATATCAGGTAGTGTATATTTTGATTCTAATAAAAATGATGGACGAAAAATAAATATAAGCAATGGAGATATACCAATTAAAGACGTAAAAGTAGATTTATATAAAGTAGATAAAACAAATGGAAAAGCTACAAAAAACAAATTAAATACAGTAAAAACAGATGAACTTGGAAATTATTATTTTGGTGAGCTAGATTATACAAAAATAGAAAATAATAATTTTGGTGAGTCAGATTATACAGGAACAGATAACACTAAAGAAGAAGCACAGACAGAAACAAGTTATGAAGTAATAGTAAACACACCAGAATACCACGTATTATCTTCAAAGACAGCTACGTACTCAGACATAGAAATTGTATATGATGAAGA
The DNA here is from genome assembly GCA_022796725.1 of Clostridia bacterium. GTDB lineage: Bacteria > Bacillota > Clostridia > TANB77 > CAG-508 > UMGS1994. The sequence goes on from JAAWJE010000079.1 coordinate 18,311, forward strand.
AAATACAGAGAGATTAGATGTACAAAATGCTCCAATATTTTATGCTGCAGCTGGTTCTACAAAAAAAATAGAACTAAAAAAAGAATGGGCAACTAACCCATCATGGAACTTTATAATAACACTTTATCCAAGAATAAGAGTATATTTTGGAGGATACTATTTAAATTCATATAATAAGTATGTTGAAGTACCATCATTAGAATTTTATGCAGATAATTTAAAAAACATTAATGGTTGGAAACAAACTATAACTAATAAGCCAGCTACATGGACTGATGAAAATGGAGTAGTACATGATATAGTATATTACATTAAATCTGAAGGAATATCTACTGGACCTTTAAGTACATCTTATAAAGACTCAAAAGAAAGAGGTTATACATATACTGTAGAACCAAAAATAAGAGATATTGCAATATCACAAGCCGAAACACAAAATATGACAATAACAAATATGCCTAGAGCATTTGCTATTTCAAAAATATTAGATGAGCCAGCAGTACGAGATGTAACATTTAAATTTAAAATAGATGATAAACCATCAGCAAACGGTGAAACAACTAGTCGTACAGAATCAGTAGAAATACTAGAAGGAGAAACAGAAGCATATATAGAAGTTATAGGTGAAGGTGGGCATTACTATACAATAGAAGAAGTAAATATACCAGAAGGATTTGAATTAAATAAAACAAAAAGTTATATGACAGTAGATGGTACAGTACAAGATGCACCTGATCCAAATAACTTTAAATTTCAAATAAATAATTATCCAACTAATCGTGGAGATAAAATATATATGTGTAATTTCTATAACGATTATAAAAAAGAAAATATTGAGATAAGCAATAAGGTATCAGGAACTATTGGTGATACAACAAAAGAATTTAATTACACTCTTGCAATAAATAAAAACATAAAATATAATGCGATTAAAACGGATAATAATGGTAATACAACAAATATGAACGTAGAAAATGGTTCTACATTTACACTAAAAGATAAAGAAAAACTTACAATTTCAAATTTGACATCAGATGTAACTTATTCAGTAACACAGGATGGAACAAATTATATAACAAGAGTAAATGATAGTGATACATTATCTGTAACATATACTTCAGAAGGATTAGATAGAAAAATTAATTTTGTTAATACATTAGAGTACAATCCACTATCTGGTATAGACATAGATAATAGTAAATTTAATTTACTATCAATACTTATATTATGTATAGCAACATATTATGTAATGGTAGTGAGAAATAAACCAAGATTAGCAACAGAAGGATATTCAAGAACAATTTTAGAAATAGATAATATATTGGCTAGACATCATTCAGGAAAAATATGTTTTGGTAGCCTTCGTAAATCAACAGGAAAACATCATTTGCGAGGAGGAAAACATTTTGAAAAGTAAAAAAATAGAAGACTACTTAAATAATTTAAGATTTAAAAAGACATTATTTGGTGGACTAAATGAAGAAGATGTTTGGAAGAAAATAAAAAAACTAGATGAATTATATCAAAAAGAAATAGATTGCATTCAGAATGAACAAGAAAAATAAAAGGAAATTTTAAATGAATAAGAAAATTCAAATGACACAAGAAATAATTGCACAAAGATTAGATAGGATATATTTAAAACAAAGAATATATCAATTAATTAAGAAAATAATTTTTATTATTATAGTATTATTTGTTATAACTCAATATGTATGTATATTTCAAAAAAATACTGGAATTGGAATGGAACCAAGTATCAAAGACGGAGACTTATCACTAGTATATAAACTTGATAAAGTTTATGGAATAGGAGATGTTGTAAGTTTTGAGAAGGAAAATAAAAAATTCATTTCAAGAATAATTGCTAAACCAGGAGATACTGTTGACATTGATGATAAGGGACAAGTTATTGTAAATGGTGAAGTAATACAAGAAGATAGTATTTTTTATGAAACATATAAAAGCAGTAATTCTATACTACCGATTAAACTAAATACAAATGAATATTTTGTATTAGGAGACATGAGAGAAAATGCAAAAGATAGTAGAGATTTTGGGGCAATAACAAGTAACCAAATAATAGGTAAAATTATTTATATATTTAGAAATAGGAATTTATAGAAAGGAGAAAAATATGAACAGCAAAAAAATTATTGCAGGAATCCAAGCTGTAGCTTTAGGTGTAGTAGTTCTTTTAGGACAAACAGTACACGCTGCAAATGTGGAGGGACTAGAAACAACAGGAGATGTATCATTCAGCTTTAACAAAGTAATTCATACAAATTCTATGTTAGATAAGTATGTACCAGGTTATGAATATTCTTTTGAAGGAATAGAAGTAACAGGAAATCCAGATGGAGGAAACATTAAAAATAATGTGGCAAATATGCCAAGTATTCCAAATGCTGCTACTGATAAAAGTGCATGGGAAGATGCAACAGGTGAAAGTGTAAAAGATGGATACAAATATAATAAGACTCAAACACTAACATCTAAAGCAGTATTTCCAGAAGTTGGTACTTATACTTATGACGTAACTGAATATGAAAAATTTGAAGCTGATACAGATAAGACAGCAACAGGAAATAAATTTAAACTACAAGTAGATGTTTACAAAGCTGATAAAAACGGTGATGGAAAATATGATTCATTAACATGTAACTATATTCTTTTAAATAGCAATGATGAAAAAATAGGTGCAGATGGTGATGGTAATATTAGCATTGATGGTGGAGAATATGGAAGTGATATAAGTGCAAAAACAGATATCTATTTTGAAAATGAAGTTACAGGTTCAAAGGGTGATACAACAAAAGAATTCACTTATACAATTACATTAAGTGATAATACTACTGAATATGATTATATAAAACAACAAAAACAAGCTGATGGTTCATGGGTTGATGTAACAGGTTCTAATGGAAAAATCACAAATGGAACTGCAACAGTAACATTAAAACATGGTCAAAGAATAGTAGTTAAAGAATTAGAAATAACATCTACATATTCTATAGAACAACAAAAAGATACATCATATAAAACAACAATAGATTTTCTAAATACAAGTTTAACAGATAAGGAAAATGCTACTGTAACTGGAACAGTAACTGTTGAAGAAGAAAATAATGAAATTAAATTCATAAACAACAGAGAAAATATTATTAATACTGGTCTTGTAATGAGTGTATTACCTTATGCAACAGTTGTAGCAATTTCAGTTCTTGGAATAGTAGGATATGCAATGCTTACTTCAAAAAGAGTAGAGAAAGAATAATATTATAAGATGTTAAGAATAGTAAAGTTATTAAATAAATTAGTTGATTATTGTGTAATGTCAGTTTTGCTAGTCACATTATATTATGGAATATATTGTATCATAGATATATATAGTGTATATAATGGTGCCAAATTAGATGAATCAATAATTAGACTAAAACCTGATGGGAAGAATAATAAAGAAAATATAGAACAATTAAAGAAATTTAATGAAAATATATTTGCTTGGATAGAAATAGATAATACAAATATTAGTTATCCAATAGTTCAGGGAAAAGACAATATGGAATATTTAAAAAAAGATTATAAAAATGAATATTCCTCAACAGGTTCTATATTCTTAGATTATAGAAATAAAAAAGATTTTTCCGATTTTTATAGTATAATATATGGACATCATATTGATAGAAAATTAATGTTTGGAGAGTTAGACCAATATAAAATAAAGTCTTTCTTTGATAAAAACCGAACAGGAAAATTATATTTGAAAGACAGAACATATAATTTAGAAATATTTGCTTCTGCTCAAATTTCGTCATATAATTCAAATATATATACTTTAAAAAATAGTAAAAAGGATAAACTTAATTTTATTAAATATATAAAAAATAATGCAAAATATTATAGAGACATTGAACTAGATGAAAATAGCAGTATAGTAGCATTATCAACTTGTTCTAGAGATACTACTAATGGTAGATTTATTATCTTTACTAAGATTATAAATAAACAAACAGAAGATGAAAAAGTAAAAAGTACAAATGATAAAAAAATAGAAAATACTAAAGAAAAATAATTAAGTAAAAGGTACCTATTTAAGGTGCTTTTTTTATTTGACTTTTGGAATTATTACAATTATACTATTTAATAATTAGTATATATACAGATTGGAGAAGAATATGAAGGTTGGTATTGGTCAAGATAGTCATAAAATAGATTATAATAATAACTGATGAAAATGATATTATTATTAATACAACAAATAGAAGTAATACATGGATTATTCAGACTCCTCAATGCTTTGATAGAGATATTTTATTAAAAGCTCATGAAAAGTATAAAAATGATGATGTAACAGATGACTGTTCATTGCTTGAAAAAGATAAATATAAAGTTAAAGTTATATCAGGTGATTATAGTAATATAAAAATTACAACAAGTGAAGATTTAGATATTGTAAAAAGCTTGGCTAAAGAGTTATAAATTAGAAATGTGAGAAATCTATTAATATTACAAGAAACTTCAAATAAGGAGGTTTCTTTTTTTAGGGTATAATTATATAGTAAAAAAAGATACTATAAATATATTATTAATTTAGAATAAATAACATATAAAAGAATATAGATTTAAACAAGAGGTGTATAATACATGAACGAATTAGTTAATATTACTTTTATAGGATTGATATTTGGAATCATGGGAACAACATTAGGAGGAATAATAGGCTCTTTTTTAGAAATAAAAAGTAATAAATATTTAAGTTTTATGCTTGAATTTACAGCTGGACTTATGCTTTCTATAATATGTTTTGAATTAATTCCAGAGTCATTAGCTATCTCCAATGTAACTTATGTAATTTTGGGTGTTATACTTGGAGTAGTAAGTATGATTATTTGTGATAATAAAATAAATGCTTCATATAGATATAAAAATGTAAAAATAGGAAATAGTAATTTATTAAAAACAGGAATTATTGTTGGGATAGGACTCGCAATACATAACTTTCCAGAAGGTCTTGCAATAGGCAGTGGATTTGATAGTTCTTCAAAACTAGGTTTTGCACTTGCAATAGCTATATGTATGCACGATGTGCCAGAAGGAATATCTATTGCACTTCCTTTAAAACAAGGAGGTGTTGGAAGACTTAAAACAATTTTATATACAATGTTTTCAGGAATTACAACAGGAGTAGGAGCTTTAGTAGGAGCTTTAGTAGGAAAAATATCAGAAGTTAGTATTAGTATTTCTCTTGCATTTGCAGCAGGGGCAATGCTTTATATTGTATCAGGTGAGCTTATTCCAGAATCAAAGAAAATATATAGAGGTAGATTTTCGGCAGTAGGAAATATATTAGGATTTATAATAGGAATATTTGCTATGAGTATATAAAAGAATTCTGTAAATAAAATTTTATCCTTTAATATAACTTTGTATTGACAAATAATCAGTCAGAAAATATAATACAAACATAAGTTTTTATAAATAAAGGAGAAAAAAATGACTGAAGAAGTTGATATAATAAGTGAACTAAATGACAAACAGAGAGATGCTGTACTATCAGTAGAAGGACCTTGTTTAGTTATTGCAGGGGCTGGGAGCGGTAAGACAAAAGTATTAACACATAAAATAGCATATTTAATGGATAATGTGGGAGTAAAGCCATGGAATATATTAGCTATTACTTTTACAAATAAAGCAGCAAATGAAATGAAAGAAAGGGTTGAAAAACTTGTAGGAGATGTAGCTAAAGATATGTGGATAGGAACATTCCATTCAATATGTGTAAGGATTTTAAGAAGATATATAGATAGAATAGGATTTACTTCATCTTTTGCAATATTTGATACATCAGACCAAAGAACACTTGTTAAGCAATGTATAAAACAATTAAATTTAGATGATAAATTATTTACTGATAGATCAATATTAAGTGAAATTAGTAATGCAAAAAATGATATGTTAGAACCAGCAGAATATTTGGCTAGGACAAATGGGGAATTTAGAAAAGAAACTATTGCAGAAGTATATAAAATGTATCAACAGAAATTAAGAGATAATAATGCAATAGATTTTGATGATATAATTAATTATACAATTAAAGTATTAGGAGAAAATCCAGATGTTTTAGAATATTATTCAAATAAATTTGAATATGTATTAGTAGATGAATACCAAGATACAAATAAAGCGCAGTTTACTTTAATATCAATGCTTGCAGCAAGATATGGAAATATTACAGTAGTTGGTGATAACGACCAAGGAATATACTCATTTAGGGGTGCTGACATAACAAATATATTAAACTTTGAAAAAGACTTCCCAGGAACTAAAATAATAAAATTAGAACAAAATTACAGATGTACTCAAAATATATTAGATATAGCAAACTCAGTAATTAAAAATAATGAAACAAAATATGAAAAAAAATTATGGACAGATAATGAAAAAGGAGCTATTCCAACAGTATTTAGAGGAGATACAGAGTATGACGAAGCAACGTATGTTGTTGAACAAATAAGAAGATTAAAACGTGAGGAATATTATAATTACAATGATTTTACAGTACTATATAGGATGAATAGTCAATCTCGTAGTATAGAAGATATTTTAAGAAGAGAAGATATACCATATAAAATTATTGGAGGACTAAAGTTCTATGAGAGAAAAGAAATAAAAGATATAATTGCTTATCTTAGATTAATAGAAAATCCTTCTGATAATTTAAGTTTACAAAGAATAATAAATGAACCTAAAAGAGGTATTGGAAAAACAAGTTTAGATAATGTTGAAATGTGTGCTACTCAAAATGGTATTTCTATGTATGAAGTAATAAAAAAAGCAGAACAATATGGACTAAATAGAGTATATGCTAATTCAAGAGATTTTATTTCTCGAATAGAAGAATTGAGAGCAAAAAAAGAAAATATGATAATCTCAGATTTAATCAAAGAAACACTAAAAGTAACAGGATATTCAAAAGCACTAGAGCAAGAGAATACAACAGAAGCAGAAACAAGACTTGAAAACTTAGATGAATTTTTAACAGTAGCAATAGAATTTGAAGAAGAAATTGCAGAAAATAGTTTAGCAAATTTCTTAGAAGGTATAACATTATCTAGTGATTTAGATAGTGCAGATGATGAAGAGGATTCTGTAACACTTATGACATTACATAGTGCAAAAGGACTTGAGTTTCCAGTAGTATTTCTAGTAGGAATGGAAGAGGGAATTTTCCCAGGTTATAAGTCAATTGGAGAACAAAAAGAACTAGAAGAAGAAAGACGTTTATGTTATGTAGGAATAACAAGAGCAAAACAACAATTATTTTTAACTTGTGCAAAACAAAGGACAATATTTGGTTCAACAAGTTGTAATCAAGTATCAAGATTTTTAAAAGAAATTCCAGAAGACCTACTAGAAGGATATGAAGAAGCTATTTCAAATAAAAAGGAAAAGTCTTATGAAGATTATAGATTAGAATGGAAATATGGCGGAGGATATAATTCCTCAGAAGCCACAGTAAACTCTTATAAAACATCTAATATAGGAAAATATGAAAATAATCAAAAGTTTGCATTTAGAAGTGCAGATACATTTTTAAATGGTTTAAATAAAAAGAATAATTCTGATATAGATATGTCTATATATAAAGCAGGAAAAAGGGTATATCATAAAAAGTTTGGAGAAGGTAATATAAATTATGTAGAAGCAGAGGGAGATGATTTAAAAGTTGATATTACTTTTGAAAAAGCAGGACATAAAAGATTAATGGCAAAATATGCAGGATTAGAAATAATTAATTAAATGACGAAAAGGCAGGAAGACCTGCCTTTTCTGGATGGTATCAATGCACAAGTTAATAAAGTTACTTTAAATTTTTAATAAGCTCCGAATCCACGGCATTCAAACAGTCCTCTATGACCTGATATGACTTAGGCATTTTTGCTTTAAGCTCGCTTGGGTTTGAGAGGTACTGCTGATAGCAACAGGCAAAGTATTCGCCTGAGCTTTGCAGAGCTGTGCCCTTATCTTTGCCGAAATATGAGGACTTTTCTTCCTCATAGATCTTGATGAATTCCGGTGTATAGCATTTCTGGTCATTTATAAGGGCCAAGAAATGCCCAATTTCATGAACCAAAGATTCATCGCTAAAACACTGGATTTTTTTCTTTTTTGTACTGAGGGAGCTTTCGGTGTATCCCGGTCTGTAATCCACTTTAAACCCTGTTTTTGAAAAGGCTTTGGATAAGTCTGGACCGATAATTTTCTTAATGGTCGGGCTAAGCCCTGATTTTCCAGTTGAAAAGGTTACGTTTTCCTTAACAGTTGTCTTTTTTATGACAATGTCTTTGTACCGTTTGCCCTTGTAAAATTGTTCGTAACTACTTGTGGTCGTTGTAGTACGGCTTTCCAGATTTACATAGTAGCTACGATTGAGGCTTTTGATCTTTATTGTTTTTTTGCTCAGAATGTTTTTACGTTTATAGGTCTTTCTTGATTTCTTCTTGATGTTCTCGCGCCTCTTGGTGGTTGTCGTAGATTTGGAAAGAACCTCTGAAACTGATTTGCCACTTTCCTTTGCTTCTGCATGAACTAAATATGCTGAAAAAATCAGAATCAGCACTAATTCGATACAGATAAATAATTTTAATTTTTTGCGCATAATATCCTCCTATAATGGACAAGTGTCCATGTTCTGATGCAATTGATACCACTTTTATTATATCATAGTAGACATAATTATTCAAATTTAGATATATAGTAAATTTATTGATTATAATTTTTAAAATTTATATTTAAAAATATTAATATAGAAATATAAAATATTAGAGCAAAATATGAAAAATTAGAAAATAAAAAACACATAAATTTAGTTTATGCGTAAAAAAGGTTGCGACGGGGAAGCCCCCGCCATGTTAGAGGTATCAAAATGCAATCAACAGTTACTGATGTCGCTATATCTAAGTCTAAAAATCTTCCTGATTATCTCTTCCAATATTTTTCATTGATTTTCTTCACACAATCGTCAATTGCGATGTATGATCTTGGAAGAAAGTTTTTCATACGGCTGGGCTCGTTTATATACAGCTCATAACAATAGCTGAAATAATTGTCAGAGTTTGATACAGCTTTTAATGAGTCTGCCCCAAAATAATTTGCTTTTTCCTCTTTAAACACTTTTTGAAAGCGTTTTTGATAAGAAAAATTATTATTTATAACCGAAATGAATTGCCCGATTTGGCGAATTAGAGAAGCATCATCATAAAAATTTATCTTTTTGTTGAATGTATTCAGAGAAGAACTGTTGTCATAAACATTATATTTAACAGTCCATCCTCTTTTTGAGAAGGCATTTGAAACACCTTTCCCAACTTTCTTTTTAATTTTTGGACTGAGATCCTTTTTGCCAGATATCCAATATATCGTTTTTTCAGTTTCTATTGTTTTTGTGATCAGATACATATAAGACTTACCGCTGTAATATTGCTCGTAAATAATTACAGTGGTTGTTTTCTCATTTCGGGTGTCAACATAATATCCTTTTTTTAATTTCCCAACTTTCTTGCTGACGACCTTTTTGGAAATTCTCTTTTTGTATGTTTTATTGGATTTTTCTGGCAAATTGATTTTGACTTTATGAGTGGAGACATTGTCTGCCTGCTCAATTTCTTTTTCTTTTGCCTGCGCTGTAACTGTGGTTGATGTTAATACAAGTAACATAGTGAGTATTACTAAAAGAAGTCGCTTTTGCATAAAAATTCCTCCATTTACACTTAGGCAAGAGCCTAAGTTCAAACAACGCATTTGATACCATTTCTATTATATCATAGTAAACATAATTATTCAAATTTAGATTTATTTATTCCAAGGATTATTTTTATTTAAGTCTGTTGGATCCCAATTTCTACAAGATTTATTTGATGATATTGGGATAATAGAAGGTTTACCCAAAGGTCCAGGATTTATATCAGAATAAAATTCTACTTTTGTTCCAGATGTGCAATTATCATATATCCATTTAGCATCTTCAACTTTAAGTCTTATACAGCCTGCTGAAGCTGTTGTTCCAAGTTTATCATATTCCCAATATTCTAAAGAATCAGGTGATTTTTCAAGATAAGGTACAGAATGAAAAAGTATATGATTTACGATTCTTGTAGAATATTGCCCATTTACATTTCCAAAAAGAGATAACCATCTATATTTTGAAGAAATTTCATAAGTACCTGATTGAGGTGTTGCGCTGCCACATGAGCAAATCATTGCTTTATAAGGAACAGTATAATTACCATTTGAATCTTTAGTATAAATATTTACAACGTTAGCTGAGTAATTTACCCTTATATAATATTTAGCCTTACTAGTTAATAATTTAGAAGGCTTATTAGTTTCTTTTATAATTGTTTGTTCTTCTTTGGAAGTAGAATTAATATAAGCAGTATCATTGTTTGTGTTATTTTCAATATATTCACTTGTAATTATATCTTTAGAAGATATTTTATCAACATAAGCAGTACTATTATTTTTTCTATAATATATTTGTGAAATAATAATACTTGTTATAGTTACTAATATTATAAGAAATATTAGTAATAAAAGAATAAATATTTGTGTATAATTACTTTTCAAAATATTATCCCTCCTATATCAAATTATACTAAACTAAGTAAAAGATATCAACAGATCGTAGATTGTAATATATTCCACATATATAAAAAACTCTTTATACTAACATGTTATTAATATAAAGAGAAGATTAATTTAGTTTTGAAATTCAGATTTTACTTGATTTATTTCGTTAGTTGATGCTGCCTCAGCAGGATTATAATAACCTTTCATTTGAGCTACTCTAAATAAATCATATTGAAAAGATTCTCCAGAATTTCTGATTTCCTGAAGTGCTTGTCTTAAGTTAGTATTTGCAGCTTCAATAATGACTCCTTGATAAGTCTTTAAAGATTCTTTAGAACTTTCTAAAATATCATTTACCATATATTTTTCTTCCATAATATCCTCCTATTCTGATAAAAATGACATTAACTTTTGTTTAGTATTTAATGTATCTTGAGCTGATTTTGTAAATAATTGTTTTATTTGTGGGTCAACACAAGAGCTTGCGTAATTTGTTAATTTTTGATATGTTGTATCAGTATTACCAATTAGATGTCTTAAATTTTGTAATTCAACTTGATTTAAGCTACTCATATTATCATTCCTTTCTATTCAATTTTTATTATTATTTACAATATAGAGAAAATTATTCAAATAAATATGGATAATTTTTCAAGAATATTTTTATAAAAACGAGAGAAAATGAAATAAAACGACAAAAATATGAAATATTTTTAAATTCTTCTAAGAAAATACATATTGTATTAATTTAAAAAATGAGATAGAATAGAAAATATATAAAGGAGTATAATTGATGAAAGTAATCTTATATCATTTAAGAAAATCATTTAGATTAATTTTATTACTATTAGCTGGAGCTATATCGATAGGGATATTGTTATATTTTTTATATAAACCAATGTATGCAGTATATTTAGATGGAGAATTAATTGGTTATACAGAAGATAAATCAAACTTACAAGATAAAATAAACCAGTATATAAAAAAAGGTGATGGAAAAAATATTTCTTTTTATGAAATAGATACAATGCCAGTATATGAAATATGCTATTCAAAAAAAGATTTGGTAGCAGATGATAATAAAATATTTGATGTAATAATAGCTAATTCAACACCATATTATAAACAATATGCAATTTTACTAGGAAAAGAAGAAAAGTATTATTTATCAGACTATAAACAAGTGCAAGCAGTGATTGAAAAATTAAAAAGTAAAAAAAGTACTAATATAAAGAGAATATCATATTCAGTAAAATACACACCTGATAAGAAGCAAGAAGAAACTTCAGAATCTAAAGTTGTAACAGCTTTATATGTAAAACCAAAACCTAAGAAAAAGAAAACAAGTAGAAGTAGTTCTTATAAATCAGGAGTAAGAATTTTATCTTCATCAAGAAAAAGTTCATCTGGTTTTATATTTCCAGTAGCAGGTTGCTCAATAAAAGATGTAGGAAACAGAAGATATCCATCTTATCGTGGTCATACAGGAATTGATATAAATTCTGCAAGAGCAAAGCAGAGCTCCGTAGTTGCAGCAAAATCAGGAAAAGTTATAGTATCAGAAGCTAAAGTAAGTCGTGGAAGATATTATAGTTATGGAGAGTATGTAATAATACAGCATAGTGATGGAAAGCAAACTCTATATGCCCACATGAGACCTGGTTCAAGAACGGTTTCAGTTGGAGATATAGTAAAGCAAGGGCAAGTAATTGGAAGAGTTGGTTCGACAGGTAACTCAACAGGTGCACATTTACATTTTGAAGTAAAAATAAATGGAAGAGCAGTAAATCCATTTAATTATTTATATTAGATAAAAAACTCAAACTATTAAATGAAGTTTTAATAATTTGAGTTTTTTATTTGCAAATTTATATTTCCGTAAGTAATTACTCAAATTCAGAAATATAATTTAAAATATATTTTTCTTTTGATTTATCTTTTATAAATATAATACCATTTTTAATAGAAATGTATTTAGAATATATAGAATTATTTATATATTCATAAAAGTTAGAAAATAAAGCTTTCTCTTTAGAATGTTTAACATTAACATATTTATGTTTGACATTATTATTAACACTATTTTTAAGATATTTAGTGTATTTATATACAGATTTTATTTCAGGGAAAGCCAATATTTTAAGAGTCAGTATTTTATCACAGAAGGACGAAGAAATAATATTAAAATAATCAATATCTTCATCAATATATTCCTTCAAAATTAATTTAACACTAGAATTAGTACAATATTCACAACTTGTTAAAAGGTTGTGGATATTAATATTATAATCTTTAATTTCCTGCATATTTATTTCTAAAAAAAGAAAAGCACCAGACTTAAAAATGTTCAAAAAAATCACCTCTAATTATGTATTATTATATTTTAATTATACTATCAAAGTCATATTAAATAAATGATAAAAATATGGTAATATTGACAAATTTAAGATAATCACTTACTAAATAATTAAAATAACTTATAAGTTTATGTTAAATAAACTTGAAAAAATTGCATTATACATATATAATAATTTATATTATAATCGGATTTCCGTAAAGAAATGTGGAGGTAAACATGGCAACTAAAGAAAAAAATATCTGGGTATTTTTGATATTTATATTATCAGGAATTGTTGTAGGAGGATTATTAGGAGTACTAGCAGAAAAAATAAGTTGGCTTTGGTGGTTAAGCTATGGAGAACAGTTTGGTTTTACAAATCCTGTAACTTTAGATTTAAGTGTAATCAAGTTTACATTTGGATTATGGATAAAAATAAATGTTGCAAGTATAATAGGAATGATTCTTGCAGTATTTATATATAGAAAAGTGTAAGAATAAAATATGGGGACTATGTGAAAGGAGCACAAAAATTAAATTACAAGAAATGCCTTTATCAGAAAGACCTTATGAAAAGTTAGAATTATATGGAGAGAGTTTTTTATCAAATTCTGAATTATTAGCTATTATAATTGGCAGTGGTACTAAAGATGAAACATCAATAACACTTGCGCAAAAAGTACTAAATTTAAATGGACAAGTTGGTAATAATTTGAGACTCCTTCAAGATATAACTATTACAGAACTAATGAAAATAAAAGGAATTGGAAAAGTAAAAGCAATTAGATTAAAAGCTTTAGGCGAAATTACTAAAAGAATGGAAAAACCCATAAAAAATGAAGTATATATTAAGTCATCTAAAGATGTAGCTAATTTACTAATGCCAGAAATGAGATTTGAAAAGAAAGAAATTGTAAAATTAATAATATTAAATGTAAAAAATAAAGTATTGAAGATTATTAATATTTCACTTGGGAGTACAAACTATGCAATAATTGAACCAAAGGACATTTTAACAGAACCAATAAAGATGGAGGCACCAAAAATAATACTTGTGCATAATCATCCAAGTGGAAATCCAAAACCAAGCCTTGAGGATGTTAATATAACAAATAGGCTATACAGATGTTCTAAATTATTAGGAATAGAATTGTTAGACCATATTGTTATAGGCGATGGAATTTATGAAAGTATTAAATTTCAGAAATTTTAAATTAGGGGGATACAATGAGCTTTTTAAATTTTACAACAAGATGCCTAGGAATAGACTTAGGAACAACTTCAACAATAGTTGCTATGAAAGATAAAGGAATAATAATAAATGAAGCATCAGTTATTTCTATTGATAAAAAAACAGGTAATGTTATCGAAACTGGCAATAAATCAAAAGAGATGATTGGAAGAACACCAGATAAGATAGATGTAATAAGACCACTTAAAAATGGTGTGATTGCAAATTTAAGAGCAACAGAATTAATGCTTAAAGAAATAATGAATAAAATTAATAAAAAATATGGATATGCTAGAACTAAAGCAATTGTAAGTGTACCTTCTGGAATAACTGAAGTTGAAAAAAGAGCTGTGGAAGAAGCTGTATATGGTGCTGGGGTTAGAGAAGTTTATTTAATAGATGATCCTTTAGCAGCAGCGATGGGAGCTAATATAAATATAGAAGAACCAGCAGGAAGTCTTATTGTAGATATTGGAAGTGGAACGACAGATGTAGCAGTAATTTCACTAGGAGGAATTGTAGTTAGTCATTGTATAAAAGTTGGTGGAGATGACTTAGACAAAAATATAATAGATTATATGAGGAAATATCAGAATATGGAGATAAGCGAAACATGTGCTGAAAATATTAAGATTACAATAGGAACAGTAGTACCAGGAATTTTAGAAGATATGGATATAAAAGGTAGAGATTTAAGGTCAGGATTTCCAAAAGAGATTACAGTAAATTCAGAACAAGTACTAGAAGCAATAGAACCATCTATGACAAAAATAATATCAGCTATAAAATTTACTTTAGAAAAGACACCACCAGAAATAACAGCAGATATCACAGAAAAAGGAATTATACTAACTGGCGGAGTTGTTAATATAAAAGGAATAGAAGAACTTGTAACATCTAAAACAGGAATAAATGCTTATGTTACAAAAGAACCACTTAAAACAGTAGTATATGGAACACAAAAAGCATTAGATAATGTGAATGTCCTAAAAAAATTACAATCTAAAAGGAGAAGATAGATATGTATAAAACTAAACATGCAGGTGTAGTTGCTACAGTAATTACTATAATAGTACTTACATTATTGGTTTTTTTAACTAATGTGAATATTAAACATTTATCATATTTTCAAAGTTTATCAACAGTGATAATTAAACCAGTACAAAATGGATTCACATATATAAAAAATAAATTAACAGGTAATGATGCTTTTTTTACTGATTTAGATACATTACGCACAGAAAATGAAGAACTAAAAAATAAAAATGGAAAATTAGAGGAACAATTAAGAGAGCTTGAAATTATAAAAGCTCAGAATGCAAGTCTACAAGAATATGCTGTATTAAAAGAAAAATATTCAGCTTATAATTCAATACCAGCTGATATAATTGATAGAGATGTTAGTAATTATAGTAGTCAATTGGTATTAAATATTGGAAAGAAACATGGAGTAGATGTAGGGATGACAGTAATTGCAGAAGAAGGACTTGTAGGACATATAGTTTCTGTTACAAATTCATCTTCTACAGTACAAGTTATTATAGATGCTTCAAGTTCAGTAAGTGCAATGATTACAACATCATCAGAAAGTATTATATGCAAAGGTTCAGTTGAAGGAAAATCACAGCTTAGAGCTACTTATATAGATACATCATCAGAAGTATTAGTAGGAGATACAGTTGTAACTTCTGGTATTGGAGGAATATATCCTAAAGGAATCACAATAGGTACAATAAGTAGTGTTGTAAATACAAATAATTTAACTGATAGATATGCAGTTATAGATACAGCGGTGGATTTTTCTAAATTGTATACAGTATTAGTTATAAAAAATTAAGGAGTAGTTATGAGAAAAACGTTAATAGGTGTAATAACATACCTTACATTTTTAATAATATATTTTCTGCACGCTAATTTCTTTAATTGGTTTACTATTGCAGGAATTTCTCCAAATTTATTCGTAATATTAGTAATATTTTTAGGGTTATTTTCAAACAATTATTTTACATTAGTTATGTCTGTTATTATGGGAATTACAGTAGACTTTGAAGTGGGTAAACAAGCAATTGGAACTACTGCTATAATGTTTGTTATAATTGGAGTTCTTGCGAATTATTTGGATAAGAACTTTTCAAAAGATAGTAAAATTACAATATTAATCATGGTAACAATAGGAACGTTAATATATGAAATAGGATTATATATATTGAATATGTTTATATTTAGGTTTGAATCAGAAATAGGAATATTTGTAAAAATTATTTCTATTGAAATTATTTATAATGCAATAATAACTATTATTTTATATAACCTAATAAGAAAAGTGGGGAGTATTGTTGAGAGAGAATTTAAGGAAAGGAACATATTAACAAGATATTTTTAAATATAACAAACTGAAAGAGGGGTGAATTTATTGAATAAAAAATCCGAACTGGAAAGAACTAATTTTAGATTTAATATAATTACAACAATCATTTATATTGTAGGTGTAATTCTTCTTATACAGTTATTTAATCTTCAAATAATACATGGAAATGAATATAGAGAAACATCGAATACAAAACTTTCTAGGGAGGTTACAATAGAAGCTGCAAGAGGAAAAATATATGCTAGAACAGGAACGATTTTAGCAGATACAAAAATGGGATTTAATGTGGAACTATTTAAAACAAAAGTTAGTGATGATGAATTAAATAGTGCTTTATTAATATTTAGTGAAATTATAGAATCAAATGAAGATAAACATATTGATAAACTTCCAATATCAGTTGAACCTTTTAATTATACAATTAAGGGAGAAGAACTTAAAAAATGGAAGGAGACAAATAAAATAAATTCAGCAGCTAGTGCAGAGGAAGCATTTTTAATATTAAAAGATAAATATTCAATAAAGGAAGAAAATAACAAAAAAGCGAGAAAAATAGTAACCCTTAGATATACAATCGATTTAACAGGATATACAGCTACTAAACCAATTGAACTTGCAAAAGAGATATCAAGAAAAAGTGCAATTCAAATTGAAGAGAGAAATGGAGAGCTTGCAGGTATTGCAATAGATGTAGAATCTGAAAGAGTATATCCACAAAAAAGTTTGGCATCACATATTATAGGATATATGGGTAAAATTGATGAAAATGAATATAATTCTAATAAAGACGTATATAAAAGAGACGATTATATAGGGAAAACAGGAGTTGAAAAGTTATTTGAGAAGTACTTAAAAGGTGTAAATGGAACAAAAGAAATAGATATGTCTGTAGATGGAACTAGAACAGGAGAATATACTACTAAAGAAGCAATAGGAGGGTCAAGTATAGTACTTACAATAGATGCAAATCTTCAATATATAGCACAAAGAGCACTTGAGCAGAATATTAAAAAGATTAGAGCTGGAGGATTTGGAAAAAAATATAATGCACAAGGTGGTGCAGTTGTAGTTTTAAATGTAAAAAATGGAGAAGTACTTGCAATGGCAAGTTATCCTGATTATAATCCACAAGAATATATAGATGGGATTACACAAGAAAAACTAAAACAATATAATAAAAATTCGGCGTTATTAAATAGAGCAATTCAAGGTACTTATGCACCAGGTTCAATATTTAAGATGGTAACAGCAATAGCAGGACTTCAAGAGGGAAAAATTAGTGCAACTGAGAAGATATATACTAGAGGTGTATATCCTAGAGCACATAGACCAGAATGTTGGGTTTATACAAGCCTTCATAGGGCACATGGAAATATAAATGTTTCTGAGGCACTAGAAAAATCATGTAATTATTTCTTTTATGAAACAGGACACAGATTAGGTATAGAAAAATTATCTAAGTATGCTAAAGCTTTTGGACTTGGATATAAAACGGGAATAGAACTTCCTTATGAACAGGCAGGAACAGTAGCATCAAATGAATCAGCTGAAGCAAATAAAGAAAAGATGACAGAAGGAGGATTATTATCAGCAGCGATAGGACAGAGTTATAACGATTTTACTCCACTTCAAATGGCAAAATATATTGCTATGGTATCAAATGGTGGAAAAGCAGTAAATCCTACTATTATAAAAAATATTATTTCTTCAGATGGAAAACAAATATCATCAAATGAAATTAACACTTATGTAAATGAGAAATTAGGACTTTCAGATGAAAATGTAACTAAAGATGTTAAAATAGATAAAGCAAGTATTAAAGCAGTTAGAAGAGGAATGAAATCAGTTACAACAGATGAAGGAGGTACAGCATATTCAATATTTAAAAATTTTGACATAGAAGTAGGAGGAAAAACGGGATCAACAGAAGCTGGAAATTGGGTAAATGCTTGGTTTGCAGGTTTTGCACCTTATGATAATCCAGAAATAGCAGTAGTTGTATTAGTTGAAAATGGTGGACATGGTTATTATACAGCTGAAGTAGTTAGAGATATTATTGGAGAATACTTTGGAATGAGTACAGAAGAAATAAAAGAAGATGTATCAGCTAAAGGAGAAACAGAAGCATATAGATAAAAAATAATTAATTTAAGTTATGAAAGGATGTTATATGAAGCCAAAATTAAAAATAGTACAATTAAAAGATGAATTATTAATTTCAATAAGGAGAGCAGAAATAAACGAAATTTTATATGAAATAAGTATGAAAGAAAATAAGCTTAGAAAAATATATGAAAATTCAAGTAGAAAATTAAAGATAAGAATTATTAATAAAAGTAACTATTTTCAACAAATGGACAGAGAAAAAATAAAAAGAGCTATTTTAAAGATTGTAGATACAGAAATAGAATTTGAAGATGAAATGGCTATTAAAAAAGAAGAAAATGATAATAAAAATATTAGTGTTCAAGAAATCCAAGAAGTTCAAATTACCAATAAGATTGAAGAAAAAGAAGAAGTAAAAGAAAATCAAGAAATTGAACAAAGTAAGTTAGAAGAAATTAATAAATTTAGAAGTGAATTAAGAGAACTTGGCATCTCAGAAATTACTACTCCTATAATACATGATATTAAACAGTTGATAGAAAATAAAGAGAAAAATAAAGAAGAAGAAAAAGAAGAGTTACCTAAAGAAGAAATTCAAGAGGAAAGAGTTGTTGCTGATGAACAAGAAATAGTTCAAGTTGAAAATAATGAAGAAGGTAAAGAAATCGAAGAAGAGCAAGAAAGTGAAGAAAAACAAGAAGACAAAGAGCAGGAAGAAAATAGAGAAGAACAAGAGAACGAAGAAAAACAAGAAATAAAAGAAGATAAAGAAGATGAAAAAGATGAAGAAGAACAAGAAACCGAAGATAATTTAGGATTACATGCAATTAAAAATACTTTTGAGAGTTCAATAGATACATCACAAACAAGATTTATACATGGAAATTTACGTTCAGGACAAAGAGAAGAATTTGTTGGAAGTATAGTTATTTTAGGGGACTTAAATTATGGTGCAGAAGTTGTTGCAGGAGAGAATATAGTTGTAACAGGTACTATTAGAGGAATTGCTCATGCAGGTGCTAATGGAAATAGAAAGGCTATAATAGCAGGACATAATATTGATTGTACACAAGTAAGAATAGCAAATGTTGTTAAAGAAATAAAAGATATAGAGGGAAAACTACCATATATATATATAGAAAATGATGATATTATGATAGATGTAGCTGCATCTAAAAACGGAAATGAATAATTTAAGCTTTGTATAATGCAAGGCTTTTTATTTTTCTAATAATATAAGAAATAAGACTGCTATAAGCATAAAGTTAGAATTAAGGTCATTCTTTATTAAAAAATATATAAGCCCAATTATTAATAAATCTTCAAGTGATGAAGAATTAATTAAATCAATAAGGCTATTTTTTTTAAGTATATTGACAGGTGGCTTGTTTTCATTTTCTGTATTATCATTTTGATTATCTTTATGGTATGTACTAAAATTGGGTAATTGATTAAAATGTCTATAATTATACGGAAACTTGAATTTGGGATAGAAATTATTATTTTGAATATACAGTTTAATCACCACCAAAAAGGTCGAAATTTTCAAAAAGTTCAGCTATTTTTAACATTTGGGCATATTTGTCTAGTTTTTCTCTTCTAGATTCTCTAAGAAACGGCTTTAGAGACATTAATAATTGAACATTTTGAGAATTTGCATTTTTATATTTACTCATTAAATTTTTTATCTTTAGAATAGTTGATACATCAAGAAAATCAGGAATTTCAGAAGAATTACTTGTAGAATTTGAACTATTGTTAGAAGTTTTATTGTTTTCCTGTTTATCAGAAGAATTATCTGATGTATTATTTTGTAGATTAGTTAACAAGTCGTTTAAATCAATATTCTTTTCTTTTAAAATACTTGAAAATTCGTTAAGCAATTCTTCATTCATATTATTCTTTTCCTTTCTGAAGATTATCTAAAATTTCATTTGCATTTTTTTGATTTAATATCTGTTTAGCTTGATTTATTCCATTTTCTAAATCGTTTTTATCCATTTTAGACAATATTTTCATAAGGCCTTTTACATCTAAATTACCCATAAATAAACCTCCTAAGATAAGTTTATGCAAAATTAAAAAAGATATGTTTATTAGTATTTTATGACAAAGAAAAAAAAGTGTTACTAAAATTCACAAAAAGTAGAAAAACTGTGGAAAACTATAAAGAAAAACTCTTATTTTCAAAAATTAATATAAATGTAATAAAAGTAATAAATATATAG
>JAAWJE010000059.1 GCA_022796725.1 Clostridia bacterium
TGGCCTCTCTCTCTCTCTCTCTCTCTCTCTCTCTCTCTCTCTCTCTCTCTCTCTCACAAAAAAGAGAAAAGGAATTTAGAAATAGATGTAAATATTATTTTTGATAATATAAATAAATCTAATTTAAAAAATGTAGTATGTAATTTTAACATTAAATTATATCTGTACAAAATTAAGTACTTAAAGCTATTAACAATAAAAATAGATAATAAATATTTAAGAATTTATAAGTTTAAATTTAGTATAAAAAAGATATGTTTAAAAATTATAGATAATATTAATGTAGAAAATGATATACAGGCAGTTCATATAGATGATATTAAAAAACTAAATATGAGTTTTTCAAATATATTTTTAGCTCTAAATTTAAGTGTAATTAATAATATAATTACAATGTATGCGGTGTCTATAACTTCTATACTAATATCAACATTAATAGGACATTTAAGTTTTAAAACAAATATGAAAAATATAAATATTGATATAAAACCAATATTTAATATGGAAAATATTTTACTTAAAAATAAGAATGATATATTAAATGCAAATTTAATTTTGAAATTTTTGGTAAGTATAAAAATGATAAATTTAATAAAATTTATATATTTGGTAAATAAGAATATCAATTTAAGTAAAGAAAGCTTAGAAAAAGAAAATACAAATGAATAAAAAATATTCTCTTGCAAAAAATATTATTATAAACTTAAGATAGAAAGGAGAATAGATAAAAATGGAACATCCAATAGAAGATATTATGAAAACAACTATGAATAGCTTAAAAGATATGATAGATGTAAATACAATTATTGGTTCACCAATAGAAACAAAAAATAATACTGTAATTATTCCAATTTCAAAAGTATGCTTTACTTTTGCATCAGGTGGTAGTGATTTTAAAGGTGAAACAATAGATGAATATACAAGAAAAGAGAAAGATGAAACAATACAGTATAGATTACCATTTTGTGGAGGAAGCGGAGCAGGAGTTTGTATAAAACCAGTTGCTTTTTTAATTGTTTCAGCAGATACAACAAAACTTTTACCAGTTGATTATAATTCAACTGTAGATAAATTAATAGATTATATACCAGATGTTGTTGAAAAAGGAAATGAAGTAATAAAATGTATGAAAGATAAAACTAAATGTATAAATAGCTTAAAAGAAAAAATAGAAAAGAGTATAAAAAATGATATAGAAAATATTGAAAAGGAAGAAGATATTCCAATTGAAAATGCTTACGATGAAATGCCAGAGTAAATAGAAAAAAGAGATTATTACATAAATAAAAAGTAATAATCTCTATATTTTTTGTAAAAGAAAAATGTACATAATATGAATGAAAAAGTTTGCTTTAATTATTGAATATGAGCATATACAATGATAAAATAATATAAATTTTAAAGAGTAGGGAAAAAGAGATGAAAGAAGATATAGAAAAAATAAAAGAAAAGGCAGCTTGGTGCTTAGATTGTAAATTAAAACCATGTTCAGAAAAAGGTTGCCCAATTAATACTAATATACCAGAATTTATATCAATGGTAAAAGAAGAAAAGTTTGATAAGGCATATAATATTTTGCAAGACAATAATATTTTTAGTCATATATGTGGAACTATATGTCCACAAGAAGAACAATGCGAAGGAAAATGTGTAAGAGCAATTAAACAAGAACCAACAAAAATAGGAGAGATTGAGAAATTTGTAAATGAATGGGCATTAGAAAATAATTATGAATATGAATATAAAATAGATATGCCAGAAAATAATAAAAAAGTTGCAATAATAGGTTCAGGTCCAGCTGGAATTGAATGTGCATATAGACTTAGAAAAAATGGATATAGAGTAACAGTTTATGAAAAAGATAAAGAATTTGGTGGAATACTTAGATATGGAATACCAGATTTTAGATTATCAAAAGACATAATAAAAAATATAATATATAAACTTGAAAAAATGGGAATAAAATTTATATCTGAAGTAGAATTTGGAAAAGATATTGAGCTAGATAATTTAAAAATGGAATATGATGCAGTGTTTCTAGGATTAGGTGCTGAAAAGCCTAGTGTATATGATATAGGAAATTTTAAAAATATTTATAATTCAGATGTTTTCTTAAAAAAATATAATAATAATGAATATATAAAAGATTTAGGAAATGTAGTTGTAATTGGTGGAGGTAATGTAGCAATGGACTCTGCAAGAACTGCTAAGAGAATGGGATCTACTGGTGTTTCTATTTTATATAGAAGAGATGAGGAGCATATGCCTGCAAGAAAAATTGAACTTGAAGAAGCTAAAAAAGAAGGAATAAATATTGTATATTTAACAAGAGTTATAAGAGGAAGCGGAGAAAATGGAGATTTAAAGGAATTAGAATGTATAAAAACAGAGATTATAGATCATAAAGCAATAGATGTAGTTAATTCTGAATTTAAATATAAGGCAGATAGTGTAGTATTTGCTATAGGATTAAAACCAAATAAACAATTAATAGAAAAAGAAAGTATTGAGCTAAATGAATATGGACTTATAAAAGTAGATGAATTTGGAAGAACTAATATAGATAAAGTATATGCTGGTGGAGATGTTATGGAAAGCAAATCCACTGTATGCAGAGCAATTGCGTCAGCTAGAAATGCAGCAGATACTATAATTAAGGATTTAGATAATTAGGAGGTTAAAAGTATGACAGATGATTATATAGAAAATAAAAAAGACGAACTTTTAGAAGAAGTTTGTAATATTGTTAAAATAGAAAGTGTACATGATGATAAAACTGCAAATGAAAATATGCCTTTTGGAGAAAATGCAAATAAAGCATTAGAATACATTTTAGATTTAGGAAAAAGATTAGGATTTAGAACAAAAAATGTAGATGGATATTGTGGATATATTGAGTTTGGAGAAGGAGAGGAATTACTTCGGAATAATAGGTCATTTAGATGTAGTACCTGTGGGAGATGGTTGGACTTTTGAGCCTTTTAACCCAGTAGTATCAGATGGAAAACTTTATGGAAGAGGTACAACAGATGATAAAGGTCCGGTTATAGCTGCTTTATATGCTATGAAGTCTGTAATGGATACTTGCAAAGTAGATAAAAGAGTAAGATTAATAGTAGGACTTAATGAAGAGCAAAGTTGGAAATGTATTAATCATTATAAAGAAGTAGAAGAAATGCCAACTCTTGGTTTTAGTCCAGATGCGGATTTTCCTTGTATATATGCAGAAAAAGGATTATTGTCATTGAAGTTATCACAAGAAATTAAAACAAGCAATGAAGATGTTATGATAGAAGATATAGATTATAAAAATAATGCTATAAATATTGTTCCAAAGTATTGTAGTATGCTAATAAAATTTAAAAATAATGAAATATTAGAAAAAATAAAATCAGATATTATAAATGAAGTAAATACTAATAAATTTGATATAAAAATAAAAGATATAGATGACAATAAATTATTAGTAGAGTCTTATGGAAAAGCTGCACATGCTGCACATCCAGAACTTGGAATAAATGCAATAATGAGATTAGTTGTTTGTATAAGTAATGTATTTAGCAAAAATAATATTCAAATAGAATTTATAGATATTATGGCAGATAAACTTAAGTTAGAAACAAATGGAAAAGGATTAGGGATTGATTTAAAAGATGATATGGGAGAATTAACTTTTAATGTTGCTAAATTATATATTAGTGATAATAAAATGAATTTAGAGGCAAATATGAGAGTACCAGTAACATATAAATTAAGTGATGTTGAAGAAAAAATAACTAATAATTTAGAAGATATGGATATAGAAATTGAATTTAAGGGAAGAAATAATCCTTTATATATTCCAAAAGATAATGAATTAGTACAAAAATTATGCAAAATATATAATGACTATTATGGAAGAAATGAAGAGCCAATTGCTATTGGTGGAGCAACTTATGCAAGAGCATTTAAAAATTGTGTATCGTTTGGAGCAATGATGCCAAATGAAGAAGATATGTGCCATAAAGCAGATGAGTATATAAAAGTACAAAATTTAATAGATAGTTCTAAGATATATGCAAGAGCAATTTATGAACTTACAAGATAAAAAGGAGTTAAAAATATGAGATATCCTGAAAAGTTAGAGACTGGAGATATGATAGGAGTAACAGCGCCTTCAGCTGGAATAGTAAAAGAAGTAAAACAAAAAAGATTAGATAATGCAAAATCTAATTTAGAGAAGTTAGGTTATAAATATAAAGAAACAGAAAATGTTAGAACTGATTTTAATGGTATAAGTTCAAGAGGGGAAGAAAGAGCAGAGCAGTTTATGAGACTGTGGAAAGACAATAATGTAAAAGCTATTATAGCAGCAGATGGTGGAGATTTCTTAATAGAAATGTTAGAATACCTTGATTTTGAAAAATTGAAAAAATTACCTCCTAAATGGTTTCAAGGATTTTCTGATATTACAACTTTAAGTTTTTTACTTACAACAATTTGTGATATTGCAACAATATATGGCCCTAATATAAAAGGATATGGAATGAGAAACTTATATAGGAATTTTAAAGACTCATTAAAATTGATGAATAGACAAGAAATAATTCAAGATAGTTTTGAAAAATATGAAGAAAATTGGCTTGAAAAAATTATAGAAAATCAAAAAAATGGAGTATTAGAAGAAAAAGAAGAAGACCCTTATGAAGAATACAAATTAGTAAATGAAGTAAAATGGAAAAACTTAAATGATGAAAAGCAAATAAAATTTACAGGAAGAAGTATAGGTGGTTGTTTTGATTCAATAGAAAATTTTATAGGAACAAAATATGATAATGTTAAAGAATATATAGAAAAATATAAAAGTGATGGTATTATATGGTTTCTAGAAATATTTGATATGAGTACAACGAGATTATATTTAAAATTGTTACAAATGAAAAATGCTGGGTATTTTGAAAATTGTAATGGAATAATATTTGGCAGAAGCTTAATGCTTAGAAAAGAATATGATATGGATTTTAAAGAAACCATAAAAAAAGCAATTAATA
>JAAWJE010000025.1 GCA_022796725.1 Clostridia bacterium
ATATTATATTCTACAATATCAAACTCTTTATTTACAAAAATCATATCCTTTCTTAAATTATAATTTTTACATCTTTTTAGGTTGTACTTATTATAGAACATTTGTTTTATTATGTCAATATATTTTTTCTTTTATTATAAAAATATTGACTAAAAAAGTAGCTTAAGGTCATAAATTATAACCTTAAGCTACATATTACTTTACATTCTTCTATTTATATTACCTACTATCTCATCTATATCAATATTAGAAAAATCAGTAGTATCAATTACTATCTCATTATCATTAATTTTAAACTCTTTACATTTATTTGATAATTTTTCAAATTCTTTAAAATCATCAAAAGCTCCATTTGCTACTAATCCCTTATGTCTATTGGTAGTATTTTCTCTTTCTAAAAACCTTTCATGTAATACTTTTAAATCAGCTTCAAACCTTATTGTAATACTATTATAATTATATTTTGAAATTAACTTTTTTAATATATCACTAGACTGTTTTACAAAATTACTTTCAAGAATAAATGAATATCCAGATTTCATTAGTACTTCTGTATCATGATATAATATATCATAACTAGCAGCTCCAATTTTTCTCTTATCTTCATAAGTTGCATCTTCATTGCAAGTTGCATCAAATAATATTTCTTTTATTCTATCTTTACTAAAAAAAGGCATTCCTAGTTTAGATGCAATTTTTATTCCATTTGTAGTTTTTCCAGTAGCTGACATACCAGTTATTATTATTAAACATTTTTCTTTCATATATTTTCTCCGATTTTATATTTTAGTTCATTTGTTTTATATCATTTTATGATGTTACTTTAAAATATCTATTATTATTTGTCAAGCACTTCATCCTCCATTAAAAGTACTTATAATTTTGAGGCTAAAAAAACCTGAAAGAAATTAATTCTTTCAGGTTTTTTATTTTCTATAACTTAATCTATAAATTCAAACTTTTCTTCTAATGTATCTTTTGAACTACTACCAATAAATACTTTAAATTCTCCACTTTCTACAACATATTTTAAATCATTATTCCAAAATTTAAGCATTTCGCTATTAATTTCAAACTCAATTTTTTTCTTTTCAAAAGGCTTAAAAAATACCTTTTGAAATCCTTTTAATTCTTTTACTGGTCTTACAACACTTGCATATAAATCTTGTATATACATCTCTATTATTTCATAGCCTTCATATTGGCTTTTATTTTCTACATCTACACCTACTAAAATGCTTTCATCCTTTCTCATTTTACTTTTACTTATTTGCAAATTTGAATATATAAATTTGCAATAAGATAATCCATATCCAAATGGATAAAAACTTTCTGTCTCAATATCTTGATATCTTGATAAATATTTAAAATCACTATTATGTGGTCTACCAGTACTATAATGATTATAATAAATAGGACATTGACCTACATTTTGAGGAAAACTCATTGTCAATTTTCCAGATGGGTTTACATCTCCAAATAACACTTCTGTAATAGCTTCTGCTCCAGTAGTTCCTGGAAACCATACTTCTAAAATTGCATCTAATTTATTTTCTACATTATTTAATTGAATTGGTCTTCCATTAAATAATACCATAACCATTTTTTTATTTAATTTATACAATTCATTTATTAGATTTACTTGATTTTCAGGTAATCCAATATTTGATCTTGAACAAGCCTCCCCACTTTGTTTATAATGTTCTCCAAGTAATAATATTATTATATCAGACTTTTCAGCAACCTCCTTTGCCTTTTCAATAGCTTCTTTTTCTTTTAGTGGCTCATTATCTATGCTAATAGTTTGCATATTTTCTACTTTTAATATCTTATTTATTTCTTCGCATCTTAATATTTCAGTTCCTTTTGAGTATAATACATTTTCATTTCCTACTTTATTTTTTACAACATCTAAAATAGTACTATTCTTTGTTTTATCTGAAAACATACTCCATGATCCTGTAATTGCAATATTGTCTGCATAAGGACCAATTAGAGCTATTTTACTATTATTATTCAGTGGTAAAACATTATCTTTATTTTTTAGTAATACAAATGTTTCTTGTGTTAATTTTTTTGCCTTTTCTAAATTTGTTTTATTCATAATATATCTCTTCTCTTTTTCTACATCTGCATTACTATAAGGATTTTCAAATAGTCCTAGTTTATTTTTTAAATTTAATATTCTAAGTACACTTTCATTTACTTTATTTTCTATTTCCTTATCTTCTAAACACCATTTTTTTAAGTAATTTGCATATATTTTAGACATCATATCAATATCAACACCAGCTTTAATTGCATTTAGTGCTGCATATTCTTCATTTTTAGAAAATCCATGTGCTATTGTTTCTTCAATTGCACCATAGTCTGAAATTATAACACCTTTAAATTTTAATTCTTTTCTGAGTAAGTCTTGTATTAACCATTTATTAACTGTTGCTGGTACTCCATTTAAAATATTAAATGATGTCATTAGCATTTCTGCTCCATTTTCTATTGCTTCTTTATATGCTGGCAAATAATATTGCCTAAATTCCCTCTCTGACATATCAACAGTATTATAATCTCTACCCGCTTCTACTGCCCCATAAGCTGCAATATGCTTAACGCATGATGCAATATTTCCAAGTCTTGATATATCTTCTCCTTGATATGCCTTTACAGTTGCTTTAGCATAAACCTTTCCTAAATATGGGTCTTCTCCTCCTACCGACTCCATAACTCTTCCCCATCTTGCATCTCTTGATAAATCTACCATCGGTGAAAAGTTAACATTAGCTCCTGCAATATTAGATTCCATTGCTGATATTTTTGCTATATTTCTTAGAACTTCTAAGTTCCATGAACAACCCTGTGCTATTGGTATTGGAAATGCTATTTTATAACCATTTATAATATCATCCATAAATAATAATGGAATTTTTAGTCTATTTTTAGATAAATATTTATCTTGAATTTTTTTTACTCTTTCTGCTCCAATAACGTTTAAAATAGAGCCAACATTATATAACTTTTCTTCTGATAATTCTAAATTTTTTAGTGGTCCAGTTGATACATTAATATCATCTTCTAGAAAAATATCTCCTGCAACTTGTACCATTTGTCCAATTTTTTCATCTATTGTCATTTCATTTAATAATTCTTTTATTTCCTTATCTTTAATATTAATCACCCCTATATTAAAACTTGTTTATGTTGTTTTTCATTTTTCTTAATCTCTAAAATATCTAATCCTTTTTGTACATATTTATTTTTCATAAAGCAATTCCATATTGTTTCAGATAAATAATTTTCAATCATTATCATAGATATTCCTTTATCAATTCCTATAACTTCTTTTGAATACCACTCTCCTTTTTCTAAATTATAAGCATCTTTAAAACCATACTTTCCCCATAATTTTGGAAAGTTATTATAATAATACTCTAATGCTTTTATACTAAGCTTTGGAGTAAATACAATTGAACCAGCAGCTCCACAAGGCGAAACTGTTCCATCATTTTGTTTATCTAAGTCTTCTATACTTGGACTTGCTCCATATCCACCAGAATATCCGATTTGGACCAACACATGCAGTTAATCCCCATGAATTCTCCCCAAAAGTTTTAAATTTATCAGATTTTTTTATACAATATTTTCTATTAGCTTTAGTTGCTTTTATAGAATTTTCAAACCAGTCAATTCCTTCTTTATCTGCCATATCTCTAAAATCTATCCAAGCGTGTGAAAATTGATATGTAAATAAAGTTCCACAATATGTATAAATTATATCTTCTATTCCAGCAAAACTTTCTTTTGGCTTTTGCATATCTATATACATTTCTTTATTTACTGGAAATGTTGGTGATGCAGTGCCTAAAACATATAGCATAAGTTGTTCAGCATACATATCCCATTTTCCCCAAAATCCTTTTTCTGGTTTATACCCCATATAAAAATAATTAGTTTCTTTATTTCTATACCATTCCCAATTAATTCTTTTGTATAAAGCCTCCGCTTTTTCTTTTACTTCTCCACCGAAAAAATTCTCCTGCTGATAGTGCACCACATATAAAAATCGCTGTATCTATTATAGAAATCTCACAGTTCCACTCTCTTTTTCCTGTTTTCATATTTATAAAATGATAATAAAAACCATTTTTTCCTTCTACATTATTTAAAAAAGTATCTAATGTTTTATTTACTCTTTCATACGCCTTTTTCCTAGTTATCCACTTTCGTTTAACACCTATTATTAAAGCTGCAAGGCCATATCCAACTGATGCAATGCTTGCAATTTCATCTGCTAATAAATTTTTATCTCTTATTAATCCATATCCATTACTTTCAAAATCCACATTAGCTTCTTTAATAAAAAAATTATAGCTTTTTCTTAATTCTTTTAATAATAATTTATTTCCATACTTCTTAAATATTCTCATCTGCTCCATCGCCCCTTTTATTCAATATAACATATTATTTTAAAAATTATCATGGATATATTTGGTATATTATTATTTATATGAAAAAA
>JAAWJE010000068.1 GCA_022796725.1 Clostridia bacterium
TAAAACTAAAATAAAAAATTGTGATATAAAAAATATTATAAATAAAATATAAAGGAGATATTAATATAGAAAATTTAGAGGTAGAAAATAATATAGAAAAAAATAATTTTTTTGATACAAATTTAGGTAAAATAATTAACAATGCTATAAACTTAGGTATAAAAAGTGTTTGTCCTAATCTTATTGAAAATCAAGTTATTAATATAAAAGATGCAATAATAGAAAATGGATTAAAAGAAGGCTTTAAAGAAATAATAAATAGTGGAAACATTTTTAAATCTAGTATTCAAGGATTAATATCTGGTGAATTTAAAACAATAGAAGAAATGAAATTAGTTACTAAAAATGGAGGAATATTAGATTTTATATCTTTTATTGTTGATAAAGGTATAAGTTCTTTAAATAAATATACTGATATTGATTCTAATGTTTTAAATTTAATATCTTCAAGTAAAAATCTGTTAATAGAACAAATATCTAGTAATATAGAAGATCAATTTGGCAGGCAATTAGAAAATATGGAAAAATTAGAAAAATATTGTGATAAGTGGAAAAATGCATATAGTAATAAAAATATAGAAGAAATGAATAAAGAATACAAAAAAATAAAAATTTGTGAAAATAAAGTAATTCAAATTAAACAAGTATTAGATAAAGTAAAAGTTATAGAAAATATTAATTCTATAATAAATAATTCTAATAATTTTAATCTTACGTCAGATGAACTAGAATTAGCAAAGAAAATATGATGTGTGTTTAAAATATTAAATATTACTTTTTTATTAATAAAATAAAAATAAATTAGCCCCTTTTTTACTTATATATTTAAAGTAATATTTAATATTTTAAGTACATATAAAAAGGAAAATAAGATATTTAAAAAACTTGCATAATTTCTTACGGTTTAGTATAATACAAGAGAAAATAAGAATAAAAGAAAAGAGGTTTTTTAATGGATAAGCAAGAAGAAAATATTATAGTAAGAAACATTGAAGAAGAAATGAAAACATCTTATATAGATTATGCAATGAGTGTTATTGTTTCTCGTGCTTTACCAGATGTTAGGGATGGTTTAAAACCAGTTCATAGAAGAATATTATATTCTATGTATGAAGATGGAATCACATCAGATAAGCCTTATAGAAAATGTGCTAATACTGTTGGTTCTGTTTTAGGAAGATACCATCCTCATGGAGATGCTTCTGTATATGATGCTATGGTAAGAATGGCGCAGGATTTCTCTATGAGATATATGTTAATAGATGGACATGGTAATTTTGGATCAATAGATGGTGATGGTGCTGCAGCTATGAGGTATACAGAGGCAAGAATGGCGAAAATTGCAGAGCAAATGTTGGTAGATATTGAAAAAAATACTGTGGAATTTATGCCTAATTATGATGAGAGATTACAAGAACCTACAGTACTTCCAACTAAAATACCAACATTGTTAATAAATGGCTCATCAGGTATTGCTGTTGGAATGGCTACTAATATCCCACCACATAATATAACAGAAATTATAGATGGAATTATAAAAATAATAGACGAAGATAATATAACAAATGAAGATTTAATGCAAATAATAAAAGGACCAGATTTCCCAACAGAAGGAATTATTTTAGGAAGAGAAGGAATAAAAGAAGCGTATACAACAGGTAGAGGAAAAATTACAGTAAGAGCAGAAGCTGAGATTGAAGAAATGAATGGAAATAAAAGAAGAATAGTAGTTTCATCTCTACCATACCAAGTAAACAAAGCAAAATTAATTGAAAACATAGCAACACTTACTAGAGACAAAAGAATAGAGGGCATATCTGATATTAGAGATGAATCAGATAGAGAACATAGAGTAAGAATAGTAATAGAATTAAAAAGAGATGCTAATCCACAAGTTGTATTAAACCAATTATATAAAAATACACAGATGCAAGATACATTTGGTGTTATTATGCTTGCACTAGTTAATGGAGAACCAAAAATATTAACATTAAAAGAATGTTTAAATTATTTTATAGACCATAGAAAAGATGTAATAGTACGTAGAACAAAATTTGAACTTGATAAAGCAGAAGCAAGAGCTCATATATTAGAAGGTTTAAAAATAGCAATAGATAATATAGATGAAGTTATAAGAATTATTAGAGAGTCTTATGATGATGCAAAAGAACAATTAATGGAAAGATTTGGACTATCAGAAATACAAGCTCAAGCAATATTAGACATGCAATTAAAACGTTTATCAGGATTACAAAGAGAAAAAATAGAAGAAGAATATGATGAAATAATGAAATTAATTGCAAGACTAAAAGAGATTCTTGCAAGTGAAGTACTTGTATATGAAATTATAAAAGAAGAATTAATAGAGATTAAACAAAAATATGGAGATGAAAGAAAGACAAAAATTATTGCAGCAGAAGGCGAAATAGATATGGATGACCTTATAAAAGAAGAGCAAACTATAGTAGCACTTACAAACTTTGGATACATAAAAAGAGCTCCTGTGGATACTTATAAAAGCCAAAGAAGAGGTGGAAAAGGTATTACGGGAATTGCAACAAGAGAAGAAGATTTTGTCAAAGAGTTATTCACAGCTTCCACACATGATACAATTTTATTCTTTAGTAACAAAGGAAAGATGTATAAATTAAGAGGATATGAAATTCCAGAAGCAGGAAGAACAGCAAGAGGAACAGCAATTGTTAACTTATTAAGTTTAGATGCAGGGGAAAAAGTATCAGCTGTTATCCCACTTCAAAATTTTGCCGATGGAAAATATCTACTTATGGCAACTAAAAATGGACTAATTAAGAAAACAGCATTAAAGGAATATGACTCAACTAGAAAAACAGGGCTTCAAGGAATTACTTTAAAAGAAGAAGATGAGTTAATTGGAGTTAGATTGACCGATGGAGAAGATAATGTTGTTTTGGTTACAAGAAAAGGAATGTGTATTACTTTTGATGAAAAAGATGTACGTCCAATAGGAAGAGTAGCACAAGGAGTAATAGGAATTAGATTAGATGAAGAAGATGAAGTAATTGGCATGGAATCTGTTATTAGTGGAGGAAAAGCAACTTTATTAGCAATTACAGAAAACGGATTTGGAAAAAGAACTGAACTAGACGAATATAGAGTACAAAATAGAGGTGGAAAAGGAGTTATTACATACAAAATTACACCAAAAACAGGAGAATTAATAGGAGTAAGAATTGCAGTAGAAGGTGAAGATGTTATGTTAGTAACCAATACAGGAACGATTATAAGATTAAAAGTAGATGATATAAGTGTTTTAGGAAGATCTACGCAAGGTGTTACCCTAATGAGAACCAATGATGGTGGAAAAGTTGTAAGTGTTGAAACCTTAAGTAATGACATGCAAGTAGAAGAAGAAAATCAAGAAGGATAATAAATTAAAATGAAATAATTTTGGTAACAACAAGATAAAAATAAGACCAACTTATTCGTAAGTTGGTCTTATTTTTTATTTTTAAACCTTAAATCATCACCAAAGAAGTAGTAAATATCATAATAACCAGCAATACGAGAGCCGATTCTTTCTTCGTAATGAGTAAAAATATCTTTAATATTTAAATTAGTCGAAATAATTGTTTTGGTTATTTTATGATTTAAATTTAAAATTCTAGTATTTAAAATAGTAAAAAGTTCACTTAATTTCATACTATTTAGACTTTCTGTACCTAAATCGTCAATAATTAGTAAATCTACATTTAAAACGGATTGATAAATATTATCATTTTGATTTTTTTGTTTGCTCATTTTGTAATCAATAACGCTTTCAAGTAGTACAGGAGCAGTTTGATAGAGAACCGTTTTACCAGATTGTAATAATTTTTGGGCGATACAGTTAGACATAAATGTTTTACCGTAAACCTGTATTACCTGTAAATAATAAATTTTTATAATCGGAATTATCAAAGTTTTGGACAAAATCTAAACATTTTTGCTTAATATTTTTAATATTATTTCTAGGTGAAAGGTTGAAGTGATATTTTGCAACATCTATTTCATCAGAAAATAAGTTTTCATTAAAGTTATCGAAATTCTCTTTATTTAAATTTGTCATATTAGATTTGTGAAAAGAAGTATCTAATAATCTTTGTTTTAAACAATTACACATGTTAGTTTTATAATTATCACCCAAGATATAGCCTGTATCTTGGCAAAAAGAACATTCGTAAGTTGGTTTTAAATAGTTAATAGGTAAATTTTCTTCTTGTAAAATACAAGCTTTTTCATATTTTAATTTTTCAGCTTTTT
>JAAWJE010000032.1 GCA_022796725.1 Clostridia bacterium
AAAGGATATTTAAAAAAAAGATATGTTACTTTTAGAGTTAATAGAATTAAAAGTAGTGTAGAAAATATTGAGGAAATATTAAGAAATAATAATATAGAATTTGAAAAAGTAGCTTGGTTTGAAGATGCTTTTATTGTAAAAAATAGTTTAGAAAAAGATATAACAAAACTAGATATTTATAAAAATGGTGAGATTTATCTTCAAAGTTTATCTTCTATGCTACCACCTATTGTATTAGATCCAAGAGAAGGTGAAGATATATTAGATATGGCAGCAGCTCCAGGAGGAAAAACTACTCAAATAGCATCAATGACTAATAATAAAGCCAATATAACAGCATACGAAATGAACAAAATAAGAGCAGAAAAATTAAAATATAATATTGAAAAACAAGCAACTAATAGAGTACTTATTATAAATAAAGATTCTAGAAATATAGAAGATTTTTTTTCATTTGATAAAATTTTATTAGATGCTCCTTGTAGTGGTAGTGGAACTTTAAACTTAAATGACAATAATATAGAAAAGTATTTTACAGAATATTTAATAGAAAAATCTTCTAAGTTACAATTAAGTTTATTAAAAAAGGCTTCTAACATCGTAAAACCAGGAGGATATATAATATATTCTACGTGTTCAATTTTAGATGTAGAAAACGAAGATATAATAGATAAACTTTTAAAGCAAGAAAATTTAAAAATTGAACCAATAGAAATTAATGGGGTAGATGAGTTGCCAACTATTAAAACTAAATTACCAGGAACAATATGTATTAAACCAACCGAACTTTATGAGGGTTTCTTTATAGCAAAATTAAGAAAAGAAAAATAAGTTATATATTATTACTTGAAAAAAATATGTAGTATATATATAATTTTAGTATAATACTGAAAAACAAATGAAAAAATAAATCAAAAGGAGAATAGTATGGAAATTTCAACAATAATATTTTTACTTATATTAGCAGTCTTTGTTATAATGATAGTGATATATTTTAATAAACTTGTAAAAGCATTAGACTTAAATAGAGAAGCTTTTTATAATGTAGATATAGTTTTAAAGAAAAGACTAGATTTAATTCCAAGTCTAGAGGAAATAGTAAAAAATTATGATATACTTAATGAAAAGTCATCACAAAAATTATTAGAATTAAGGGAAAGTTTAAAAGAAAATTTATCAGTATCAAGAAGACAAAAATTAGAAGATAAGTTGTCAGATATTATTAAAGAAATTTTCATAAATATAGAAAAATATCCTAATGTAAAACAAGAGCAAAGTTTTATAGATATAAAAGAAGAATTAGCTAAAATAGAAGGTGAAATTGAAATAACGAGAAAAGAATATAATGAAGCAACTAGAAATTATAATTTAATAGTGAAATCATTTCCAACAAATATACTTGCAAAATTATTTAGCTTTAAAAAATCTAGTTATTTCGAAGTAGATCTTTTGACAAGAGATAATATAATAGAAAAAAGTGTAAATGAAAATTATGAAATTGATAATAAGGAAAATTAATAAAATATAAAAATAATAGGTAGTAAATACTTGTTATTTTTGTTTTTATGTGGATATATAAACTATTTTGGTGTATAATTATATTAATGTTGATATTATATTGGAGGAAGAATGAAAAAGATAATCAAAAAATTTATTAGTATAGTAATAATAAGTTATTTAATATTTTCAATTAGTTGTAGTAATGTACTTGCAATAAATACATATAAAGCAGAACAGATTGAAAGTGAAGATAATATAGAGAATAATAATGATAAAGAAGATACTTTAGAAGAAACTGAGGAAACAGAAAATAAAAGATGGATAAAGATAGTATCTAATACAAATGTAATTACCAAAGGTAAAAGTATTACTTTAAAATTGGAATCATCAGAAGAAAATTTTGAAATAGTATGGAGCAGTAGTGATAAAACAATAGCTAAAGTAGACGAAAATGGAGTTGTTACAGGATTAAAGGCAGGAAAAGTAATAATAAAGGCATGTATGGATGACTGCTATGATGAAATTGAATTAACAATAAAAAATGCTGAATTAAATATATCTTTATCAGATAAAAAAATAACAATATATAAAGGAAAAACGAAACAGTTAAAGATAATATATTCAGATGAAGAAATAAAAGAAAATATAACATGGTTTTCTAGTAATCAAAAAATTGTAAAAGTAGATAAAAGTGGATTAGTTACAGGTATTAATAAAGGAAGTGCCACAATAACAGCAAAAACTGAGTCTGGAAAGAAAGCTACATGTACTGTTACAGTAAATATAGTAAAGAGTAAAAGTATTTCACTTGGTGCTAATCATAATGGAAAGACTAATACAAAATTATATCTTAGAAGAAGTGCTAATGTAAAATCAAAAAAAGTATGTTTGATAGCTAAAGGAAAAAAAATTAGTATTAAACAAAAAGGTAGTGTATGGTGTAAAGTAACATATACTAAAAAGAAAAAAATATATACTGGATATATGAAGAAAAAATTTATTACTATGTATGTTAATAGAAATATTGTAGCAGGCGATACTTATACTTTGAAATCAAAGATATCTCCAAGTAATTCTACAGATAAAATAACATATTCATCAAGTAATAGAAAAATTGCTAAAGTAGATGGTAGTGGAAAAATAACAGGAATATCTCCAGGAATGGTAACAATAACAGCAAAAACTGAATCTGGTAAAACGGATTATATAACTATAAGAATAATAAAAAGAATTAAAGTAGAAAGAATTATTATAAATACATCAAAATATATAAAACTAGGTACAAAAGTTACTATATCAAAAGCAGTATATCCAACTAATACAAACGATACTTTTACATGGAAATCTAGTAATAACAATATTGCAACAATTAACTCAAGTGGAGTAGTTACACCTATTTCTATTGGAAAAGTAATAATAACAGTAAAAGCAAAATCAGGTAAAAGTGCAAACTGTACTGTTTATATAACTAATAAATCAGTATTAAGTTTAAATTGTAAAGCAGGATATATAGCAGATCAATATGAAAATGTGCAAAGAATCGAATATGGAAAATCTTGTTTAGGAAATCCACTTGAAGCTTATGAAATTATAGGAAATGGTACTTCAACAAAAACAATATTTATAGATTGTGCAGTTCATGGATATGAAGATGAATATGCAAAAGATGGTAAGGTACTTGTTTCATTAGGAAATGCTCTTGTTGAATATTATGCTAAAAATCCAAATAAACTTAAAGATTATAGAATGGTAGTAGTTCCATGTGCAAATCCAGATGGTACAATTTCAGGAAAAAATAATTATAGAGCAGAAATAAAAGGAGCATTTGGGAGGTGTACTTATAAAGGAAAAGACATGAATAGAGATTTTAAAAAAGGAAAGTTTCAAGCATTAGAGTCAAGAGCACTTAGAGATTTAATGCTTAAATATAAAGATAATATGAAATTATATTTTAATATGCATGGTTGGGAAAATAGTGTAATAGGTGATAAGGATATAGTTAATGCTTTTAGAAGTAAAGTAGGACTTTCTAAAGATAAATCAGGTAAATATGGAGAGGCTTCAGGATATATAATAAGTTATGTAAAAAATACTATAAAAGCAAAAGCTGCTTTAGTTGAATATAAAAATTCTAAATCTGTAAATTATTCAAAAACAGAAAATGCTATAAATTATTTAATAGAGAAATTTTAATTAAAAGTATTTTGAGAGAACTTGGAGGAATCTAAATTCTCTCAATTCTTATTTTCTAATCTTTTTCAGCTGTATCAAAACTTTTGTCATCAAAAAATTCTTTTAAAGTTATATTAAATCCATTACATATATGAAGTAAAGTGTCTAATTTTAATAATTCTGTTTTTCCAGACATAAAAGTGCTAATAGTAGAACAAGGAATACCAGAGTATTTACATAAGTCCCACATTTTCATATTTTTAGTTTTCAAATAATAATTAATTCTTTTGCGAATTACAATTGATAAATTCATAAATCTCCTCCTTATACTTATTTATGGTACAATAATAATAACAAATTTTTACA
>JAAWJE010000039.1 GCA_022796725.1 Clostridia bacterium
AAGACGGTTCTATTAAGACTGAATATGTAAAAGAATTATTACCTAATGCGGAAATATATGTTTATACTTTGGATAAAAAAGTTGTAGGATTTATAGGATTAAACGATAATTATATAGAAGGTATTTTTATTGATATAGAATATCAGAGAAGAGGAATAGGATCATCTTTATTAAATGTAGCAAAGAAAAATAGAAATAAATTAGAATTAAGTGTATATAAGAAAAATAAATGTGCAATTGAATTTTATAAAAAAAATGATTTTGTAGTAAAAAATGAGAATATAGATATTAGTACAAATGAAATAGAATATATTATGTCTTGGAAAAATAGTAATAAGTTATAGAGAAAATTAGATTAGTAAAACTAATCTAATTTTTTTGAAAAAATAAAAAAATGTCTTGACTTTGAGTTAACTCGAAGTGATATATATAGTTATATAAAAAGTAGGGAGGTAAGTAAAAATATAAATGACAATAGCAGAAGTTGGAAAAAAATATAATTTAACACCAGATACATTAAGATATTATGAAAGAATAGGATTAATATCAGGTGTACCAAGGAATCATAATGGAATAAGAAATTATGATAATAGAACATGTGATAGAATTGAATTTATTAAATGTATGAGAAATGCTGGTGTAGAAATTGAAATTTTAATAGAATATATTAAGCTATTTGAAAAAGGAAAAAGTACAGTAAATCAAAGAAAACATTTATTAGAAGAACAAAGAGAAAAATTGCTAGAAAAACAAAAAAATATTAATGAAACAATAGAAAGATTAAATTATAAGCTTAAAATTTATGATGAAATAGTAGAAGGAAAGAGAAAAGATTTTACTGAATCTCTAGAATAATAAAAAGAAAGGAATGATTGAATATGTATTTAGAAAATATTAATGGTCCAGAGGATATTAAAAAATTGAATATAGAAGAATTAAAAGGTTTGGCAGATGAAACAAGAGTAGCATTAATAAATAAAATTAGTAAAGCAGGTGGTCATAGTGGACCAAATTTAGGAATGGTAGAAATGACAGTTGCACTTCATTATGTATTTAATTCTCCAAAGGATAAGATAGTATTTGATGTATCACATCAATGTTATGCACATAAAATTTTAACAGGTAGAAAGGAAGCATTTTTGAAAGAAGAAAATTTTGGAGATGTAACAGGCTATACAAATCCATTAGAAAGTAAGCATGATATGTTTACAGTAGGGCATACATCAACATCTATTTCTTTAGCTTTAGGTTTAGCAAAAGGTAGAGATTTAAAAATGGAAAGTGAAAATATAATTGCAGTTATAGGCGATGGTTCACTATCAGGAGGAGAAGCATTAGAAGGTTTAGATTATGCGGGAGAATATAATAAAAACTTAATTATTATAATTAATGATAATGACCAAAGTATTGCTGAAAATCATGGTGGTATGTATAAAACATTAAAGGAACTAAGAGAAACAAATGGAAAGTCTCAAAATAATATATTTAAGTCATTTGGTTTAGATTATAAATATTTAGATGATGGTCATGATATAAAAAAATTAATAGAGTTATTTGAAAGTGTAAAAGATATATCTCATCCAATAGCATTACATATTCATACAATAAAAGGAAAAGGATTACCTTATGCAGAGCAAAATAGAGAAGCTTGGCATGCAGGAGGACCATTTAATGTAGAAGATGGAAGTCCAAGATTTGAAATGAAAGATGTAGATAATCCAGTATTTGATAGTATAAAAGAATTATTAGATACAAACTCTAAAGCAATAGTATTAAACGCTTCAACACCAATGGGATTAGGAATGGTAAAAGGAGTTAGAGAAGAATATATGCAAAGAGGACAATTTATAGATGTAGGAATTGCAGAAGAAAATATGGTTGCTATGAGTAGCGGAATTGCAAAAAATGGTGGAACAGTTGTATTTGGTACATTTGCACCATTCTTTCAAAGAACTTATGACCAAATATCTCATGATTTATGTTTAAATGATAATCCAGCGACTATGCTTGTTTTGCAACCTGGAGTATATGGTATGAACTCTAATACACATATTGCTTTATGTGATATTCAACTATTTGCTCATATTCCAAATATGATTTATTTAGCACCAGCAAGTAAAGAAGAATATTTTAAGATGTTTAAATTTGCAACATCACAAAAAGAACATCCAGTAGGTATAAGAGTGCCTGGAAACATGATAGAAACAGGAATAGAGGATACAACAGATTATTCAAAATATAATAAAAATAAAATAGAACAAAAAGGTTCTAAAGTTGCTTTATTTGCAGTAGGTGTTTTAGTACCAATGGCAATGAAAGTTGCTAAAAAGGTAAAAGAAGAGGTAGGACTTGATATTACAGTAATAAATCCTAAATTTTTAACAGGTTTAGATGAAGAACTTTTAAATTCTTTAAAAGAAAATCATGATTATATACTTACAATAGAAGATGGAGAATTAATGGGGGGATACGGACAAAATATTGCATCATTTTATGGAAACAGTAACATGAAAGTTCAAAATTATGGTATTTCAAAAGAATTTCATACAGATTTTGATGCAGATAAACTTTTAGAAGAAAATGGTATTTCAGTAGAAAAACTTACAAATTTTATTAAAGAAATTATAAAATAATAAAAAAGAAATTATAATTTTTATAAAATTTGTGATACAATAATATACATTAAATAAAAATTACCAATGGAGAAAAAATAAGTTCATGTATTATCCAAAACAATTACCATATTTATTAGATAAAGAATTTAAAGAAAATATAAAATATACAGAATATAATATTAAAGAACTTGAAGAATTTGCTATGTGTATATGGACTATGAAATCTAAAAAAATAATAGATAAAACTATATATAATTATATTTTACCAGATGCCTGTATTGATATAGTTATAAATTTTACAGATAAAACTATTTGTTTTGCTGGATTTAGCAGAGATACTATTGCATTTGAACTACAAGAAAAAATTGATTTTATGGGTGTTAGATTAAAACCAAGTATTTTTTATGAACTTTTTAGTATACAAGCTGATAAAATTATGGATTCTCAAATTGACTTTTTTAAGATAGAAAAAGATACAAACTTAGATAAAATTTTTAATGTAGAAGATGAAATAGAAAGAATAAATATTTTTAAAACATATTTATTAACTAAAATTAAAAGTAATAGTGATAAAAAATATACTCAAATTATAGAACAACTATATAATAGTCCAAAAGAACAAACAGTATTAGGAATAGCAAGTCAATATGGATATAATCAAAGGCATTTATATAGATTATTTAAGAAACATTATGGTATATCTCCAAAGATATTGTTAAATATTTTAAGATTACATTTGTGCTTGACATTATTATTAGAAGAAAGTAAATCAATTACAGATGTTATGAATATTTGTGGGTTTTATGATCAATCTCATTTTATTAAAGAAATAAAGAAATATACAGGTTTTTCTCCTTTAGAATTAATAGAAAATTACAAAGTATAATATGTCCTTTTTTTACAATACAAATATAATATAAACTTATATAATTGTATTGGGAGGTATAAAAAATATGTATGAAACAATAACAACCAATATAATGGTAAGAAATGTTAAAGAAACAATAAAATTTTATGAGGAGAAATTAGGATTTAAAAAAATTGTAACTGTTCCAGAAGATGGGGATATATTAAACTTTGCTATAATTGCTAGAGATAATATTTCTATAATGTTTCAAGAACAGAATAATTTAATAGAGGAGTATCCTAGCTTAAAAGTAGATAATATAAAACCAACATTTACACTATTTATTACTGTCAAAGATGTAAATAATGTGTATAATGAATTAAAAGATAAAGTTAAAATT
The DNA here is from genome assembly GCA_022796725.1 of Clostridia bacterium. Classification (GTDB taxonomy): domain Bacteria; phylum Bacillota; class Clostridia; order TANB77; family CAG-508; genus UMGS1994. Next base: position 3,863 of record JAAWJE010000039.1, read on the forward strand.
GCTAAAGAACTTCATAAAACTTTTTATGGTAAAGATGAATTTGCTATTTTTGATAATAATGGTAATATATTAACTAT
>JAAWJE010000020.1 GCA_022796725.1 Clostridia bacterium
ATGGGATGAAAAGACAAAATTTGCTTTTTTTGATAAATAAACACAAAATTCGACAAGATTTGTATTTTCTATATGATATAGTTATTGATATAAAAGGAGAATATAAATGTATATAAATAGTATAAAAATAAAAAATTATAGAAATTATGAAAATTTTTATATGAAATTTAAAGAAGGGTTGAATGTAATAATAGGAGCTAACAATGCGGGAAAAACTAATCTGTTACATGCAATAAATTTACTTAAAGATTTAGATATTGATATAGATGATTTTAATAAAAGTAATTTAATAAAAAAATATAATAATGATTATAGAAAAGAATCACCCATTATAGAAATAGAGTATGAAATTTTTCATGAAATATCTGAAGATGATGAAAATGATGAAAGCATAATTAAATTATTACCTTTTTTAGGATTGAATAAGATAAATGATATAAGAAATTCACAAGGGGATACAAGTAAATATCTAGTTGTTGCTAATATAAAATTAAAATATGAATTAAATAAGAAATATTTAAAGGATTATTGTGAACTAGTTAAAAATGTTAAAGATTTAAATGAATATCTTAATTGCTTAGAACTTATGCAAAAACATTATGAATGGAATATATGTAATGGTATGGATGATAGCAATATAGATAAGAAAAGTATATCAAATATATTTAAAATTGATTATATTGAGGCAGAAAGAAACACAAATGATGTATATTATGAAACAAAAAATGAAATTAATAAATACATCAAAGAAGAAGAAAATATGAAAAAGGTAAAAGATTTAGCAACTATAATATCCGAAGAAATGGAAAAAGGTATTAAAGAAGTATTACAGAAAATTGATAAAGTTGTAAATGAAGATGAAAAAAATGAAATAGGATTAAAAGATGGAAATGTTTCGATAAAACAAGGAATTAAATATAAACCAGATATTTCAAGTGGTTATCAAATTGATGTAAGAGACACTGCATTAGAATATATAATTCCACTAAGTCATAACGGAGTGGGATACAATAATTTAATTAATATTTATATGTTGTTAAAATTAGTTGAATTAAGACCAGGACAAGATTTTAGAATATTGTGTTTAGAAGAGCCAGAAGCACATTTACATCCTGCGATGCAATATAAATTATTTAAATATATAAAAAAGATAGATGATGAAAATAAATTGAACCAACAAATATTTGTGACGACTCATTCATCTAATATAACATCTGTTGCTGGAATTGAAAATATGTATATGCTTGATTATAATAGAGATTCTAATCAAGCAGTAAATATAAGCTTATTAGAACAATTAAACAATAAAGAAGACTCCAAAAAACATATTATGAAGTTTTTAGACGTAACAAAATCGGATATGTTATTTGCTAAAAAAATAGTATTAGTCGAGGGTCTAGCAGAAAAATTAATTCTGCCTAAATTTATGGAAAAGATGCGGACATCCTTATGAAAATGAACATATTTCAATTATAGATATAGGTGGAAAGCATTTTAAATATTTTATCGATTTATATATGGATGGAGATATAAATAAGAAAGTATTATGTATAACAGATAGAGACTTAAAAATAAATTATAAAGAAGATTTAAATAAAATTGAAAGTTTTGTACCTACACATATAGCAAAATTGTTAAATAATAAGAAGAGTAAATTAGAAAATAAAAAAATTACTTTAAATAAAGATAGATTAGAATCTAAAAAATATAAACTAAAAATTGAAACTAAAAAAATTTATTATGTGAGAAATAATATTGCTATGGTATGTCAAGATACATATGGTTCTACTTTTGAAGATGAATTGTTCTTAGCTAATATAGATAATAAAGAAAATGCTATTAAATTATTAAAAATAGCGTTATGCAAAAGTTTAAATGAATTTATTGAAGATAATGAATTGGATTTTGGAAAATGGAGAAATAATACAGAAAAAATAAAAAATGTAAAAACAAGAGAAAAAATAAAAAATATGATTAATAAGTATGACACTCTTATAAAATCTGATAATGGAAACAAAGAAGTATATGAAAATTTATTTTTTTCAAATTTGTTTTTAAGTTATGCTGAGAATAAAAAAGGAGAAGTTGCATTAGAAATTTTACTAAATAAAGATTTAATAGATACATTAATAATTCCTTCATACATAAAGGAGGGGATAGAATGGCTTATGAAATAAGTTCAGGAGATATATTGAATTTAGAAAGCATAAACAGTAATAAAAAAATATATGCTGGTCCAGGAGCAGGTAAGACATATTTTCTAGTTAATAATATAAAAGATATGTTTAAGAAAGAAACAAAAATATATAAAAGTGAAAGTAAAAAAATTCTATGTATAACTTATACTAACTCTGCTGTTGAAGAAATAAAAAACAGACTAGAAGGATATGAAAATAATATAGAAATATGTACTATACATTCATTTATAATAAAATATATAATTTGTTTTTACCAAGAAGAGTTAAAGAGAATAATGAAAGAAGATTATGGTATAGAAGTAAATGGGAAAGCAAGAATTTCTTCACAAATAGAAGGAGTCGGGATTTTACATGGAAGAGACAAACAGGAAATTTTTGAGTATATTAATGCAAATTCAGGTACAGAAGGAGAATTAAATTATTCAAAAAAAATAATGGGAGAAGTAAAAATAGATATAAATAAATATATAGAGGAAAACAAAAAAGAATTAATAAGTAGTGATAGAATAAATGTACTGCATAAAAAAGTTATAAAAAAATATTTATGGGATGTAGTTAGAAAACTAAATCATGATGAAATATTATATTTTGGATATAGAATAATAGAAAGAAATCCAACAATTTTATATGCATTAAGAGTTCAATTCCCATATATATTTGTTGATGAGTTTCAAGATACTAATCCATTACAAACTATTATATTATCAAAAATTTGTGAAAAAATATCAAAAATAACAGTTATAGGGGATATTGCTCAATCTATATATAGTTTTCAAGGAGCTAAACCGACTCAATTTGAAAATTTTTCTATGCCAGAAATAATAGATTATAAAATAAATGGAAATAGAAGATCTACTAACAATATTGTACATTTGTGCAATTATATAAGGAGAAATGATAATTTAGAGCAAAAAAGTATAAAAGAATATCAAAGTCAGGAAGAAAAACAAAATACAGAAGGAAGATTGGTACATTTTGTAACAAATTCTTCACACGAAAAAATTGAAAATACAATAAGACAAGTTTTAAATGATGAAGGTGCAATTATAACTAGGACATGGGCTTATGCATTTAAATACATAATGGATATATCTAATGAACAAAAAGAAACTCTAAAGAAAATTTATAATAGTTATTGTGCTAGTCCAATAGATATAAGACATGAAATATCAGAAAGTTCAAGTATATTGTGGATAAAAGCATTTAAGTTTATTATATATTTAAATAAAACATATAAAACACGAACGATAAATAATATTTTAAATGCAATTGAAATATATGGAAAGGTAGATAAGAATATTTTAAAAGAGGATTTATCAATAAGTTTAATAATTAAAATTAACAGCTTTTTAGAGAATATATTTGGAGATATCAATAATCAAACTAAAGTAGTTGAAGTTATTAACAAATTTAATAATAATTTAAATGAAGGCGTCAATGAAGAGATAAAGAGATTTCTAAATAGGACAATAGATTTAGAAGATTTTAAAATAGAATTGTTTTCAGAAGAAGATAACCAACAATTTATGAGTCTAATAAATGAGCTGGAATGGAATACTGCCCAAAGTTTATTTAATGAGGTATTTTCTAAAGATAGTAAATATATGACTGTACATCAAGCGAAAGGTTTAGAATGGAAAAAAGTTTTTGTAAGTATACATCCGACTAAAGCAGATGCTACAACGTTCTCAGAGATGTTTGAAAAAAGCAATATATTATCTGAAAACTCAATGGATGAATTTACAAGAATGTTTTACGTAGCATGTAGTAGGGCTTCAGAAGAATTATTTATTGATATTAATGAGGCTGATAAGATAATTGTAGAACAAAAATTAAATGAATATATTAATGAGAAAAAAATAGACAAGTTTTATGATTTTATATAGGAGAGTAATAGAATATGGGAAAACAAAAAATAGAGGAAAGAAGACAAATTAAAATTCTGATAAACCAAGTAAAAGCATTAGAAAAAACAATGAACCAAATATCTTTAAATAGTAATGAAATAGGATTTAATTATTGTTCATGCAATTTATTTCTTAAACAGTATCAAGCATTACAAAATGAAGCAATAAAATATATAAAATTTCCAGCATTATATAATCAATATGATACTACTAAAATAATAAATGTATTTGATTTAACAGGTATAGAACAAAAAGAAATATTTGAGTCAGTATTAGTATCAACAAGGATGTTACTAACTGCATTAGAAGGAATTGAAGATTTTGTAGATGATGAAATAGAGAATTTAAAGAATTATATTTCTAAAAGATTTAGATTAATATTTAAAGAAGCACCCAAGAATGAATACGAAGTGCAAGATAAACTAGAAAATTTGTTTATTGCAAATAACATGGATAAAGGGCTGGATTATGATAGAGAAACAGGAAAATTTAAATTTTCTGGGAAAGAGTATATTCCAGATTTTATTATACCTAAATATGAGTTGTGCATTGAAGTGAAGTATATAAAAGAAATATCGCGAAAATCAAAGATGATAGAAGAAATTAATGCAGATATAACTGCATATAAAAAAGAATATAAAAATATTTTATTTGTTATATATGATATAGGAATAATAAGAGATGAATCAGAGATAAAACGTGATATAGAAAAAACAGAAGGTGTGCACGCAATAATAGTAAAGCATTAAAAAAGGAACAAAAGTGGTATGGAAATAAAAGAATTTAATTATAATATTAGGCTACAATATTCAGACTTTATTAGAAAGTATAATAAATCTAGATGTTTAAGTTCGTTAAATATACAGACTTTTTCAAAAGGAAAAAAGATATTCTTAATATTAGAAAAAAGATTTTTTAGGAAATATAAAATAATAGGATATTCAATAGTTTATGAGGATTTACATACAATATGCTTTTCAAATGATATAAGTAAAAAATATGATGGGGACTTAAATACTATATTTATTTCAGATTTTATGATACATTATTTATATCGAAATCAAGGAATAGGAAAGTATTTAGCTAGATATATTATATACAAAATATATGAAGGTAAAAATATTATTTTGCAACCAGATGGTGATGGATATTTGTTTTGGAAAAATCTAGGCTTTGTTAGCGATAATATTTCTAAACATATAACATGGATACTGCAAAGAAATAATTAAGTAAATATATGTAAAAGATAAAATTTTAAAGTGCAATTTTTACATTTTAAAGTGCAAAAATTGCACTTTAATTGTTGATATTATATCTAATAATTGATATAATGTATATGTAGGAGGTATTTCTAATGGATAAAAAAGAAGACTGGAGTTTAGAATTATCTGAATATATAAAACAAGGCGAACCAAATCGAGTAGAAAAGACTAAAACATGGGAGACAGCAATTGGTTTACAAGACGTTGATGGATTAAAACCTTCAGAATACTTAATAAAAACTGCTAAAGAACATATTGAAGGAACAATAGATATTGAAGAAGTAAAAACAAGAATAGATGAATATTATGAAGTTCAAGATAGTAGAAAAAACTTTGAAAAAGAGAACGAAGAAGCTGATAAAGTAGCAGTAAGAATCACAGAAATATTAAGTGAAAAAGCATTCAATTTTGCCTCAACAGAACTATTAAATATTCATAAAAGATTGTTTAAAGATATATTTGATGAAGCAGGAGTATATAGAGAATATAACTTTACTAAAAAAGAATGGGTATTAAATGGAGATACAGTAATATATGCACCATTTGATACTATAAAAGAAACTCTAGAATATGATTTTGAGCAAGAGAAAAACTTTTCATATAAAGGATTAAGCTTAGATGAATCTATAGAACATCTATGCAAATTTACATCAAATATATGGCAAGTACATCCATTTTGCGAAGGAAATACAAGAACAACAGCAGTTTTTATGATAAAATATTTAAGAACTTTTGGATTTAACATTAATGATGAAGTATTTGCTGAAAATTCATGGTATTTTAGAAATTCATTAGTAAGAGCTAATTATAAAAACTTTGAAAAAAACATATTTGAAGATACTTCATTTTTAGAAAAGTTTTTTTATAACTTACTTACAAATACTAACAATGAATTAAAAAATAGATATACACATATAGATAATATTCAAAGTACAAATGATAATAGTTTAAAGTGCAATAATTACACTTTAGAAGAACAAGCAATTATCAACATATTAAAAAATAATTCAGCAACAACTCAAGAAGAAATAGCAAAACAAATTAGTAAATCTTTAAGAACAGTAAAAACATATATGACAAAAATGCAAGAAAAGAGATTAATAGAAAGAAAAAATGGTAAAAAGAATGGCGAATGGATAGTGAACGAATAATTGTATGGAGGAATAAGAAATAGAAATTATCAGATTTTATTATGTAATTGTAACACAAAAGGAAGCAATATATGGAAAAAAGGCATGTAATAAATGTGGCATTGAGAAACCGATAGAAGATTTTCAATATAGAAAAGATACTAATTCATACAGACATACTTGTAATTAAGTTATGTCATTATACTAATTTACAATTGCTTAGGGCAAAGGATAATCTTTTAAAAAATGATAAAATAGGATGGAAATTGAATTAATAGATAAATTACAATTTATATGAGAGTAGTTATATTGATAATTACTCTCATTTATGTTATTATAGCAATTACAAAAATAGTAAGGAGGTGCTAAGAAATGGAAGAAAGTGAAAAAAAGATTATACTATTAGAAAGTGATATAATAAAGTTACTTGAAGTGGCAAAAAAAAATAGAACGAGTAAAATTGGAGAATTACTTGGAATGAAATATTTAGATAAACTTCTTCCAAGAATTAAAGGTGAGCCTGATTGGGGCTATGATGAATTAGAAAAATTTTTTAAGGAACATGGAATAGAAAGCTCTGAGACAATTGATGAAGCTTTAACCAAATTAAATAAGAGATAATTTAAATTTCTAGAGATAAAAAAGTGTGAAAAACGACTTTTTTAAGATAAAAAGTCAAATTTCACACTTTTTATTTTAGATGTTCTATTCCTCAAAGCACCTCATAACCAACTGAGAACCATCAACAAATCCATTTCTATAATACTTTTCAGTAATATAAGTTAAATACTTCATAAAATCATCATAAAGAAGATCAAGTTGTTTTTGGGCATAAGTTTTATTTTGCTTAGGAATATTTTTCAAAATATTCTCCCTAAAAAAATCAAATTTAAATTCATTTTCTCTATCTTGTTTATCTGCATAACACAAATAAGTTTCTTCTCTAAAATCAAACCATTCTTTCAAAATATCATGTTCATTGACATCTCTAAAATTAACCATATCTAATTCCTCCTACACATATAAAATCTCATCAAAAACAATTTCTTCAGCTCTATTTTTAATACTATTCATAGCCTGAACCCACTCCATTTGATGATGCTCTTTCAAATTCTCATCAATATGTTCAAGTTCAGCAAGTTGTTTTATAAGCTCATTCACTTTATCAGTAGCACTTTCATCTATCTCAATTAAATGTTGTTTTAAAGTACCATTTATAAGTAATTCAGTATATAAACCTTTTTTGTATTCTTTAATAAAATTTAATCTTAAGCGACCATGTTTTCCAATAGATTTTTCAGGTTGCTTAGGTAAATATAAGTCAGGAATTAAATAATCTCCTTCTCTATGATAAGTAATTTCATTCATTTTCAAAACCTCCAAATTATAAAAAATTAAAATGTCCCCAATTTGCAAATGCCATTTTGAATCTCTTGTGCGACAAAGGTTTTCAGACCTTGGGGACACAATGGGGACAAAAACACCCAAAATTGACCTAAAAACGCACAAAAGTTCTATAAACCAAAATAGCTACAAACGTTGATATTTAGATAAAAACTCAACTATTCATTAAATTACAAAAAATGCTGCTTAAATTCTCATAACCCGAAGGTCATAAGTTCGAGTCTTACCCCGCAACCAAATATAGCAAATCTTTCGAGATTTGCTAATTTTTTTATTAACTTTAACGTTAAACCCCCAGCTATGCTGGGGGTTTAAATAAAACTTATAGTTATGATGAAGGTAACAAAAAATCACTCACAATGTTATAATAATTTTAAGTTTGACGGCTTAAAAATTAAAATAATAAAGGAGTGATTCGTATGAAAAGTTCATACACAGATAGTTTAGCACATACAACATTTGAATGCAAATAGCATATAGTATTTGCAACAAAATTTAGAAGAAAAGCAATATATGGAACATTAAGAAGACAAATATGAATGATATTGATAGAATTATGCAAAAGAAAAGATGAAGAAAATCAATTAAAAGAAGATATGATGTTAGATTAAATAACAATACAAGAATATAAAGACAATTTTAAAGGGCAGTAAGTAACAAAACTGCAAGTGAAAGTGGCTAAAATCTGTCAAACTAAACCACTTAAGTGGTAACTAGTAACAAAGCCTTATGGGCTTATATGGAAATCCACCAGTATAATTGGTGGATTTTTTTATTACATTAATATTAAATTTTAGCTCAAAAAGTTGAATAAAACAGATAAATGGAATATAATAGAATTAAGTAACTAAAATGGGGGAATTTGTATGAAAATAAAGAAAATAATGATAACGTTAGTAACAATACTACTATTATTGGTAGCAATTCCAATAAAAGTTCATGCATCAGATGGATTTACTTTCCCATCATGGAACAATTTAATAAATTCAGGAAAGAGCTTTTTATCTAAAGGAAAAAATGAAAATATAAGTACATCACAAATGGGAAATATATTTACTCCAATGGCAAGAATATTATTATCTTTTGGAATAATAGTAATACTTGGATGTACTATTGTTATGGGAATAAAATATATGCTTGCAACACCAGAGGAGGCAGCTAAATTAAAACAGCAATTAATAGGTTTAGTAGTTTCTGCATTTGTTATATTTGGTGCAGTAGGAATATGGACATTAGCTTATCAAGTATTTTCAAGTGTTTTATAATAAATTTACAAAGGAGGAATTAATATGGGAAGTTATTACATTCCTAGAAATCTAAGAGGAGAAACAAGATTATTATATATATTTACAGTAAAATCATTAATTACAACAGTGGCAGGAGCATTAATAGGAACAGTATTTCTTTTTATATTTAGTCTATTAAATATGTCAATAGTAGGAATAATAATTACTGTTCTATTTGCACTTGTTGGTTATGGAGTTGGAGCTATAAAAATACCAACACTTTCAGGTATTCCTATAACTAAAAAAATAGGTGGCGAGCCATTAAGTGAAATTATAATAAGATGGATAAAATTTAACAAAAATAAAAAGATGTATGTTTATACAAAGGAGGAAAATAAGGAATGAGTATAGTTACAATATTACAGATAATATTAGCAATCCTAGTATTTATTATATTTTGCTTAATAGGAATATATGTATTAATAATGTATGTAAATAAGAAGAAAGAAGAGGAACCAGAAGAAGAGGAAGAAATTGTTGATGAAAGTCTAGGAACATTTAGAGGGTTGTCAAAAGAATCCATATATAAATTTATGGAATTTGATGAAATAAAAGATAATATGATTGTAAGAAAAAATAGAAATCAATATGTAATGGTAATTCAATGCCAAGGTGTAAACTATGATTTAATGTCAGATGATGAAAAAATGGCTGTTGAAGAAGGATTTGTACAGTTCTTAAATACATTAAGATTTCCAATTCAATTATATGTTCAAACTAGAAGCTTGAATTTAAAAGATATAATTGATGAATACAAAGAGAAAGTTTCTGAAATAGCAATAGATATTGAAAAATTAAATTCAAGAATTGCTAATGCAAAAACAAAAGGAAATGAAAAATTAAAACAAAAATTAGAATTTGAGAAACTAAGAAAAACAAGAGTATTAGAATATGGAATAGATATTTCAGATTATGTAGGAAGAATGAGTTTAAATAAAAATATATTACAACAAAAAACGTATGTTGTTATTTCTTATTATTCAAATGAATTCTCTGGAGCTGCTGATAGTACACCAGATGAATTAGATAATATTGCATTTTCTGAATTATATACAAGAGTTCAATCAATTATACATGCACTTCAAGCTTCAGGTGTTAATGCTAAAATATTAGACTCTGAAAATTTAGCTGAATTATTATATGTCGCTTATAACAGAGATGATTCTGAGCTAATTCAGTTATCAAAGGCTTTAGACTCTCAATATGATGCTTTATATAGTAGTGGAAAAGATGTACTAGAAAAGAAACAAGAAAAATTAGAAGCTGCAATAAATTCAGCAGCAATAGAACTTGCAACTGATAGTATAATTAAAGCAGATAAATATAGACAGATTGATAAACTAAGAAAATCTCAGTTAATAAAAGAAAAAGCAAATGATATAATTGATGAGTATAAAGAACAGATGGATCCTGTAATATATGAAGGAGCAAGAAAAGAAATTGAAAAAGCAGAAATAGAAGATACTGATAATTCATCAGAAGAATTAAAAAGTAACTAATGAGGAGGGGTAAATAAAATGGGTAAAAATAAACAAGAGTCAGAAAAAGAAGATGAAATAGTGCTAGAAGAAAAACAAAAAACATTAGGATTATTGGAAAGAAATAAAAAGTCTATAAAGGATTTAATTGCCCCTGCAGGAATAGATGCAAGTAATGCTAATTATTTAGAAATAGTTTCAAGCAAACCAAGATTTGCAAGAAGTATGATAGTTTCAACAATTCCTAGAATGTGTACATTTCCAGAATTTTTAAGAAGTATGTATACATTTGGAGATTTGAATGTATCAGTATTTATAAATCCAGTAAGTGAAAATGTTTCACAAACAGAACTTAATAGAACAATTAATGAACTAGAATCTGAAAGAATTGTTGCATGGGATAGAGGAGATATAAATAGAGAAAGAATACTAGCACAAAAAAGAGCAGAAGCAGAAGAACTAAGAGACCAAATAGCAGCAGGATTTAATAAATTATTTGATGCTTCTATAGTATGTACTTTGTTTGCATATTCATTAGATGAATTAGATAAATATACAGAGTTATTAGCTGCAGAAATGTCTAAGACATTAATTGGAGTAAAACCAGCTTGGGCATTACAAGATGAAGCTTTAAGGTCAAATATGCCATTTTGTGATAATAAAATAAACAAAACACATACATTTGATAGACGTTCAATGTCAACAGTATTCCCATTTTTTACTTCAGATGTTGGACATGAAAGGGGAATTCCATTAGGATTTAATAGACAAACAGGGCTACCTATATTATTTGATAATTTTAGTACAACACTTGCAAATTATAATATGGTCATATTTGGTAAATCTGGTGCTGGTAAAGGTGTTACAATAAAAACATTAACTGCACGTTCATCAGTATTAATGGGAATCGAAAGTTTGGCATTAGATGCTGAAGGAGAATATGGAGTCGTTGCTGAAGCACTTGGAGGAGTAAGCGTAACAATAAGTCCAACTTCAAAAACAATAATAAATATTTTTGATATAGAACCAGAAATAGTTAAAGATGAAATAACAGGAAAGGAAAGAGTTGTACTAAATGTAGAAAATAAAGTAGAAGATGTTACACAGTCATTATTAACTATGGCAAGAGGTAGTACAAGAAGCACAGAAGTAAATGAGCTTACAAAACAAATTATATCAGAAGCAGTAGCTCAGGAATATGAGGGACTTGGAATAACGAATAATGTTGAAAGTTTATATGTAAATACATCTTCAATTGTTAAAGATAGATTAGAAAGAGAAAAGAAACCAATGCCAACTATTAGTTCTTGGTATGAAAGAATTTGTAGAAACGCTCAAAATAATGAAAACCCTGATTATAGATTTCATTATAGTTATTTAATAAAGGTTATGAAACAATATGTTAAATCATTTAATGGTCAAATGGCATATTTTGATGGGCAATCAACTTTTGAACTATTAGATGGAATGCCATTTATAAACTTAGATATTTCACAACTAGAAGAAAATTTTGCAAGACCTCTTGCACAACAAATATTATTATCTTGGATTTGGGAGAAATATGTAAAAAAGAATAGTGAGGATAAAGCAAAGGCTGTTAAGAAAAGAGTATTAGTTGATGAGGCATGGATGTTACTTCCATATCCAGAAGCAGTAGATTTCTTAAATAAAATGGCTAGACGTGCTAGAAAAAGAAATGTATCATTAGCAGTTATGTCACAAAAGTTTCAAGATTTTTATGAAAAACCAGAAGTACAAGCAGTTCTAACATCTTCTGATACAAAGTTGTTTTTAGCACAAGATAAATCAGAAATTCATTATATAAAAGAGGTATTTAAATTAAGTGATGGTGAAGCTCATTTCTTAACAACTTGTCAAAGAGGTGAGGGATTACTAAAAGTTGGAGAAGATACAGCAATTATAGCTATTCAACCAACTAAAAAGGAATTTGAATTTGTTGAAACTAATATGAATAAATTAGTACAAGCAAAATTAGATAGTTAATACAAAATATAAAGGGAATCAAAATATATGAAGAAAAAATTTATTGGGCTGTTGATTGTTATATTATCATTAACAGCAATACTACCTAATTACATATATGCTGATGATGACGATGATGAAAGAGTAAATGCTGAAGCTGTTGAACAAGCGTATGGATATGATAATTATAAACAGCTAACAGAAGAAGCAACTACTACAGTAAGTGGAAGAGATGATGTAAGTATTACTAAAAGAGTATCATCTACTTTTTCATTTGGAGCTGCTGCAGCTGGTGCTATAGGATTTATAGTTTCTGTTCCATTTATGATTGCACATACTTTGATATCAATAATAGCCTCAGAAGGAACACATAATTTTGAATATTTTACAATAGAAGCAGTAGTATTTAATGAAGTTAAACTTTTAGATTCAAATTATGTTATTGAAAATAATGGAAGCAAAATGTCTAAAGCTCTTAAGTCAAGTGTACTTACTTGGTATTATACTGTAAGAATAATTGCAGTTGCGATAAGTTTATTAGTATTAATATATATAGGAATAAGAATGGCAATATCAACAATTGCAGAAGATAAAGCAAAATACAAAAAAATGATTATAGATTGGATATTTAGTTTTACATTGTTATTTTTGTTACATTATATAATTGTAATAGTATTAACAATATGTGAAGCAATAGTTGCACTATTTGGTGCAGTAGGGATAAAAACTTTTGAAAAGAGTTTACTTTTTCAAATATTTAATATTGCAAATTTAGTAACTGGTTGGAGTTATGTTGGAGTAGTATTAATGTATATGGTTATGGTATTCTATGAAGTAAAATTTTTCTTAATATATTTAAAAAGATTATTTGCAATAGGATTTTTAATAGTAATTTCACCATTAATAACAATCACATATTCAATAGATAGGGCAGGAGATGGAAAGGCTCAAGCATTTGAAACATGGATTAAAGAATTTTTAATGTTTTGTTTTACTCAACCAATACATGCAGGAATTTATGTAGTGTTTATAAATACAGCTTATGAAATATTTAAAGTAGCTCCACTACTTGCAGTGTTATTCTTCGCATCATTATCAAGAGCAGAAAAGATGATTAGAAATCTTTTAGGAATGAAAGGAAGAGCTTCACATGGTGGACTGGGAGATACTTTTAAATTCAAATATAAATAATAATTTAAGAATGGAGATAATTTCATGAAAAAAGTATTGAAAAACTTAATTATAATAATACTCATACTGACAATATGGCTAAACTTCAATGCGTCCAATGTATATGCTAGTGCTGGTCCAATGACTGAACAAGGAACAACAGATCTTATAGAAGCAGCAGGTGGTGGAAGCGGACTTTTAGGAGGAATAGCAGATGGTATAGTAGGTGTACTTACAATATTCTTAAGAGTTATAGTTGTTGGTATTTCAGGAGCAGTTCAAGGAGTTATAACAGCAATAGCATGTGCTGATGGAAATACATCATCAGTTCGGACTTCTTACTCCAGATGATATATTTTTTAATAGAGTATCATTTACAAATATAAACTTTTTTGATTTTAATTGTAGTGCTTCTGTAAAAGTTATAAGAGAAAATGTAGCAGCATGGTATTATACATTAAGAATATTTTCAATATCAGCATTATTACTTGTTTTATTATATATAGGAATAAGAATGGCAATATCAACAGTTGCTTCAGACCAAGCAAAATACAAGAAAATGATAACAGATTGGTTAGTAAGTTTTGCTTTACTATTTCTATTACATTACATAATAATAGCAACACTTACAGTTAATAATGGCTTAGTAGAAATTTTAAGAAATATAATGGATAACATGGGAAGTACAGGACAAACAAATTTTGAAAGTTTAGTATCGTCGTTAGTAACAAAGAGTTTTATTGGAAGTGCATCAGTAACATGGGCAAACGCAATATGTTATGCGGTATTAGTTGGTGTAACAGCAGCGTTCTTATTCTCATATATAAAACGTATGTTAATCATAGGATTTTTAATTATGATTGCACCAATAATAACAATAACTTATTCTATGGACAGAGTAGGAGATGGAAAAGCGCAGGCCTTAAATACATGGTTTAGTGAATTTATGCTTAATGTATTAATCCAACCATTTCATTGTTTAATATATATAGTTTTTCCAAATACAGCAATAATATTAATACAAGAAGCAGGATGGGGTTCAGTAGCAGGAGCTGTACTTGCGATTATGTGTATGGTATTTATTTGGCCAGGAGAAAAAATTATAAAGAAGATATTCAATTTTGAAAAATCTTCAACTATGGCAGATACAGTTGCTTCACTTGCTGCTATTAAGACAGCAGGAGAAGTTGCTAAGAAGGCTGCTAGTTCTGTAGGAAAAGCTGGAAGCAGAATTAGTAGAAACCTTAATTTAAATAACAATAGAACATTTACATCAATAAGAAATACAGCAAGAAATATGCCGGTTGTAAAACAAGTAAGAGATTTAAGTAATAAAACTAGACAGGCAATAGATAGAGGAAAAGCTAGTGATAATGTACTTAAAAGAGCAGGTGCAAATATAGCAGACCAAACAGGAAAAGCTGCAAAGAAAATAACAAAAACTGCAATTGATCCAGCACTAGGAGGAGCAATAGCATTTACTGCAATGAGTGCAGGAGCTAATCAAAAGACATCTTTAAATACAGGTCTTGAGTTTTATAATACTGGTAAATCTATACAGACTGCTTATGCTGCTGGAAAAACAATTCCAGCTGATATTCAAAATAGCGAAAATAATTTTAAAGATATGCTTGAAAAGTATTCTAAACAATCATTATATGAAAATTATAAAACAAACCAAGCAGATTATAATAGATTAAAAGCAGAAATACAAAGATTATTAACTACTAATACAAATACACTTGAGTCAAAGGTACAAATGATGTTACAAGCATTTGCAACATCAAAAGGATATAACTTAAATAATCAAGCTGATGTTACAGCTTTAGCATCAGATATGGATAGATTGTCAAATGCTGACTTAAACACATTAACAGATCCTAACGAATTTAGACTTGCACATGCAATGCAAGAAAAAGATATGGCAGTTAGAGTACAATCATTATCTCAAACTTATACAAATTATGGAGTAACAAGTCCAGATCAAGCAGTAGAAGAAATTATGGATAGAATAAAAGATAATACATTTGATGATGGAAGTAATCTTTAAAATAATTATCAGTGAGGAAATAGTATATGAGAAAAAATAAAAAAGTAAGGTTAAATGATAGAGAAATAAATTTAATACTTTTATTTGTTGTACTAACACTTATGGTAATAAATATTATTATTTTAATAAATACTATTTCTTCTAGTGATAAAGAAGAAATAAATGATACTGTGGAAATATCAGAAAATAAAAATTCATTAGAAAAAGATGATAAAACACTACCAGAACAAAATAGAATACAAAAATATGCTATAAATTTCATAAAATGGATTGATGATGAAGAATTTTCAAAAGCATATAAAGTATTAAATAATGAGTATAAATCAAAGTATTTTCCAACAATAGAACAATTTGAAAAATACGTAAAAGAAAAGATTGGAACTGGGGAACTTACAATTAATTTTACAAATATTGAAAGATTAGGAAATGAAAAGACTGGAAATATATATGTTTTATGGGCTAATATTTATGATATAACTAAAAAGAATGATAAAACAAAAGATGATTATATAAATATTGTAATATTAGAACATGATTATAACAATTATGAATTATCTTTCAGTATAAAGTAAAGGAGGTAAGTTAATTGTTTACAAAGTTTAGATTAAAAATAAGAAATTTTATAAGGGATAATAGAAAAAAAATAATAATTTTTATATTAGTATGGTTATTAATATTTATAATAAACTTCTTACTTGGAATACGAAAACAAAAGGTTGTATTAAATACAAGTTATACTCCAAATAAATCAGTAATAGATAATGCAAATTCAGTTCCTAAAAAAGATCATATAAAAATATCTAATATTTTAGATACATATTTTAATTATTGTAATAATAGCGAATATGATAATGCATTTAAAATGTTATCAAATTCGTGCAAAGAAAAGGCTTTTAATAATGACATAAATAAATTTGTGGAATATGTTAAATCAATATATACAGCAAAGAAAAGGTATAGTATACAAAATTATTCAAACTATGAAAATAAATATATATATACAATGAAGATATTTAATGACATTATTACAACAGGGCTTACAGGAGAGGAATATTCATATTATGAGGAAAAAGTAATAATGACTAAAGAAAATGATGAAATAAAATTAAATGTCGGAGATTTTATTGATAAAGTAGATTTGAAAAGAGTAGTAGAAGATGATTATTCTAAGATAAGAATATTATCAAAAGCTATATTTTATGACCATGAAGAATATAACATAAAAATAACTAATAAAACAGATTATATTATGGTAATGTCAAGTGTTTATGAAAGCGAAGAGATATTACTAGACTTAGGAAATATAAGAAGACAAATGACAAACTCAAACTTAGAGATTGCGTTAAATCCAGGAGAAACAAAAGAATTTACAATTAAATTTCAAAAATATGCAGATGAAGAGGAAGATGCTCAGGCAATAATTTTAAATAAAATAAGAATTTTAAAAGCATATTCTGGAAAAGAAGAAAGCTCAGAAAAAGAAAAGGCAAATGCTATAAAATTATATAGTTTAACGATTCCTTTAATATAAATTTGTGTAGAAATAAGAGCTTAAATCTAAGGAGTTTACTATGGAAAATAAGAGAATTAGAAAGATATTAATATTTTTTTTAGTAGTAAATTTAATAATATTATTATTTGCTATTATTAGTGTAATTAATAAAGAAAAAGATGAAACAAAAATATCAAATTCTAATAAAAAATATATAGATAATAAAAGTGAAATAGAAGAAAAGAAAAAAGGTTTTAAAAATATAGAAATACTGTATAAAAACTATAAAGGAGAAATACCAAAATCAAATATTTCAGATAAGATAGAAATTGTTGCCAATCAATATTTTAATATTTTATTTGAGAATATAATAAAGAAAAATAAAGATGTAGCAGAATATTTTAATAAAAATAAAAAGTCAATAAAAAATAGATTTGGAATTACAAATTTGGAGGATTTCAGAAGTTTAATAGAACAGTTACAAAAACTAAATTGTTCAGTAAAAGATTATTATTCTTATGAAGTATTAGAAAATTCATTTTCACAAGAAGAAAATTATACAAAGTGCATATTAGTATATACTTATAATAATGGACAAGAGATTAAATTTGATTTATATATTAAAAATACTACATTAGATGAAAATATGAAATATATATTTATTCCTAAAAAATAATTTTATTAGATTGGAGGTGATGATATGTCAAAAGATGATATAAATAATATAGACGAGCCAGAAGACCAAGAGAAAGAGAATGAAGAATTAGAAGATGAAGAAGTAGATAATAGACAGAGCAATGGTGTAGAAGATGATGTAACTTCAGTTTGGGATGAAGATGATGAAGACGAACAATCAGATGCAAAAAATAAAAAATCAAATTCAAAACCTAAGAAAAAAGATAAAAACGAAGAAAAAAAAGAAGATAAAGATGATGATAGTGAAGAAAAAGAAAAGTCAAAAGATGATAAGAAAAATGATGAAGAGAGAAAACAAGATTCAAAGGGCAATAATAGTGATGATGTAGAAAAAAATACAAATAATACAAATGATGGTAGCCATCAAGAAGATAGTTATAGAAATGGACCAAGTAACCAGCCAAATGATGATATGTCATCAAATACTCCAAGAGGACAAAACCAAGCTCCACAAAATAGAGATGAACTTTCAAATACAAATGGAAGAAGTTTTTCAAATCCTGGTACAGCTGGTGCAGAAGGAGAGACAGCAGGTGCAGCTACATCGGGAGCAGCAGAAGGTGGACAAGCAGCATCTGGTGCAGCAGGAACAGCGGCGGCAGAGGGAGCAGGTGCAGAAGCAGCAGGAACAGCGGCAGCATCAGGAGCAGGAAGTGCAGCGGCATCGGGGGCATCTAGTGCAGCAGGAGCTGCAGGAACGGCAGGGGCTGCAGGTGCAGGAGCCGCTGGAATAGGGGTAATTGGAATAATTCTAATAATAATTATTATAATTATTATTTTAATAGGAGTATTCGGATTCTTAACTGCTATACCTAGTATGACATTAGAAAAATTAAAAGAATTAGTAATGGGAATATGGGATAATGTACAGGGATATTTTATAGGAATAGATCATGCAGCAGTAAATGAAGAAGATGTAATAGAAGTAGCACAATATTTATATGATATGGGATATGATTTAGAAGGATGTGGATTTGTAGAAGATGTTGAATTTGAGGAAGATGATAATGGTAACTCAACAGGGACAATAACTGGAATAAAAAGCTCATATTTAACAGCATACTTAGCAGCAGAGAATAGAACATATTTGATAAGCAATGATACAGTAAATTTAAAAAGTATGCTTGAAAGTATAACAAAAGGAAAAATAACAGATGGTATGTCTAATTCATGGGGTTCAGGAATGATACATATAGATAATGGAATATGGTCAGATGCAGCAACAGCAATTAGGGCGATACCAGCAGTAGGTTGGACACTTGACCAATTATCAGAAATAATATCTGATGTATCAGTAAATAGAGAAACAAATACTCTTAAAATAGCAAGGTCTAATATGAGTTCTGGATTGGCATTTTGGAATTGGAGAAAAGATGTAACATATTATAATTTAGCAGGATGGTCAGGAAGATATGGAAAACCTTTTGAGTTATTAATATCTTTACATTTAGCTACAATGGCACCAGATTTTGCTTATGAAATAGCAAATAATACTGATTTAGATACAAAGGTAAATATAGGACTTAAAAAGGCTAATTTTAAAGGAACAGTAAAATTAAAAACAGCAGATGGAATAACATATACTGTAGATCAATTAAAAGGTGCAGGATATTCAGATGATACAATAAAGAAAATAAAACAATTAGAAAGAGATGCAAGTAATATAAAAACAAAAACACCATATATAAAATCTGTAGAACATCATTGGTTTAGAGATGTGTATTTTGATACTGATGGAAGAAGTGTAGAATATGCAGTTGAAAAAGAAAAAGAAGAAAATAATGAAGAAGATGGTAAGAAAGAAAAAGAGGATACACAATATGTATATGAAGAAGTTAATGGAGAAAGACAACTAAAGACTACAAATGGAGCAGTAAATGTATATGAAACAACTGAATCTTCAGAACAATTTAATTATACAGGAGAAATAGAAGGATTAAATGAAGGTGATACTATAATATTTGAAGGTACAATAGCAAATAATATAGTACAAAAAGAAGATGGAGTAAGAGGAGTAACTAACCCAACAACTAAAAAGCTATTTAATGGAGAATATTATATATATGATGGAACAATAGAAAAAGCAGAAAGTATAAGATCAGGAAAGGAAAAGAAACAGAAGATATCATTTAATAAAGAATCATTATCAGCTTTTTCAATATTAGAACATGAAACATCGGTAGATGCTCAATTAATATATAGAGATTTAAAAGAATTGTTAGTGGAATTAAATTATTTTGATTATTCAGACTTTGAAAAAGATATAAAAGAGATTTTGGAATGGCCAATACCAGAGTATAAAGATTCTTTATGGCCAGATAGAAAAATTGAAAAGCAAGTTTTAGAGTATGGAACACTAATTGCTAGTAAATCAGCAGTAAATGCTTATAGAGCAAAGGAAAATGGTGAAGAATATATTGAAACTGAAGAAACAGAAGAAAATAATGAAGAAGAAAACAAAGAGAATTCAGAGTCATTAGATGGATTTATAATGATAGGTGATTCTTGGACTGTAGGATTAGAACAAGCTACATCTATAAATACTGATGGAGTAACTACTTTTGCAGAAAGTGGATGGAGTGCAAGTCAATGGTTATCCAATTATGATAGGATAAATAAAGATGGCGTAAAAGGAGTAATTGTATTCTTAGGATTAAATGATACTCAAGGTTCTTCAAGTATGAAGCAGTTATTAGATAAATTAAAAACATCATATTCTAGTGTACCAATATATGTATTGAAAGTACCTCATGTTGGTAAAACTGTAAATAATGGAATGGATCCTTTGGCATGGAATAAACAAATTGATGATAGAAATTCAGAAATACAATCATATTGCAGTTCAAACGGAATTAAATTTATTGACACAACAGAAGGATTAGTTGATAGTGATGGATACTTAAGTGATACATATAATTCAGGTGGATATCATTTAAAAGCAAATGGTTATCAATTATTTTATGAAAATGTAAAAAAACAAGTTAAAAATGGTGGAAAATCTGAAAAAAAGACAGAGGGATTTGATGAAGGTTTAGATGTAATTGCAATGGGGAAAGGAAAGGTAGTAGAATTAGTAAATACTATAGAATTTGGAACAGGTGTTAAAATAGAACTTACTGAGAATACAGATATAAAAGGATATTATTTAATTATAGCTGGACTAGATGTAGAAGTTTCAGTAGGAGATGAACTTGAAAAGGATGATGTAGTAGGTAAAACAAATAAAAATAGTATAGTAATAATGCTTATAGATTTAGAAAAAGCAAATGTAGAAAATGTAGAAGAATATATAAAAGTTCCTAAAAAATCATCAGCTAACTTGGCAGGAGATACAGCAGAAGAAAAAGTTTGGTTAGCATTAATAGATGCAGGATATTCTGAAGAAGCAGCAGCTGCAGCTATGGGAAATATATATGGTGAATCTGGATTTGATCCAGCAGTAATAGAAAAGGCAACAGGAGAAGGATTTGGGCTTTGTCAATGGTCTTATGGAAGAAAAACACAATTACAAAATTTTGCTAGATCAAGAGGAGTAGAACCATCTGATATTGATTTACAAGTTGAATTTTTACTTGGAGAATTACAACCTGGTGGAGGAGCAGATGGATATGCAACATATCAATTTAGTGGATATGAAAATGAAAGAAATATATGGATGTCATCTACTGATATAGAAGAATCAACAAGGGCATTTTGTGATGGATTTGAAAGACCAGGAGCTCCAAGATATCAAGTAAGAATAGATGCTGCAAGAAGATATTATGAAAAATATGCAAGTTAAAAAGGTGAGAATTTTATGAATAAAAAAAATAAAAGACCTGTAAGATCTAAAATACATAATATTATTATAGTATTAATTGTAATGATATTTATATTATTAATAACTTTAGGAATACTTATTCAAATGTTTTCTAAGAATGAAAATAATAAAACTACTGAAGTCGTAAAAAGGAATGAAGAATATGTAAGACAAGAAAAAATACATCTTATGGATCAAGAAAAATTTTTTAATAGTTATTCAGGAGTTGTAAAAGAGGAAAAAATAATAACTTTTATAACGAATTATATATATTATTTGATTGATAATAAAAATAATATTGAAAATGTAGAAGATATAAATAAAGTATATATAAATAATAAGCAAAAGTTTGAAAATATGGGTATTATAAGTAATAACGAGTATGAAAAAATAGTAAATACAATAAAAAACATGAATACTACAAAATTAGAACTTAGTTATGCAGAATTTGATATGGAAACATTAATAGAATCTTCAAATAATATTAGTATAGATCTAAGAATAAAATTTGTGGATATAGATAATGTGCTAAAAGTAAAAATGGATATATCTAAATCAGATAATACTAAGAATGTAATTGCTTTTAGTATTCATGAGTGATACTAAAAATAAATTTGTGTAAAATTAGAGAAAATAACAATAAATGAAGAATTAGTTAATTATATAAAGAAAAATGTTTTCCCAAGATATGAGAGATTTTATTCTCATGTAATGATGTACAAGTGTTATAGATAATATGATGTTTATATCTGAATTTTATAATTTAGATAAGAATATGGAATATACAGTGGCATTTTATCATTATTTAGGTTTAAGTATTAGTAGAGAAGATCATGAAATGGAATTTGAGGAAATATCAAATAGTGATAGTAATTTAAAGAAGTATTTTAATATGGGACAAATCAAAATTATGAAAGAAGCAGTTGAAGATCACATGGATTGAAGAAAGGAAATACCTAGAAAAATATATGGGGAGGTTTTTTCTGATTCAGACAGAGATTTTGATATAGAAACTTTAGCTAAAAGGCAATTACGACTTCTTTAAAGAATTATCCTGAAGTTCAGACTTTTGGTGAATGTTTTGAAATATGTTATGATTACATTTCAAAGAGGATTAATAATGAGGGACATTTTAATTTATGGACAAATAATCAAATTTTAATTGATAGAAGAGATAAATTTGAAAAAGATTTTATGAACAAAGATTATACTAGATCAATTTATAAAAAAGAATTCGAAAGAATTTCAAATAATGGAACTTTAGAGAAAATTAAGAATTATTATTTAGATTATTAAAATTATATATTAAGAGATTTATATAAGTAAATTAAATTCCACAGATTTTAAACTTTCTGTGGAATTTGTAATTTATTGTAATATAACATTTGATTAACTAAATATTAATATATTGATATTCCTAGTAGAATTAGAGTGATAAGTTTGTATTAAGCTTTCCTATAAATTTATTTACTAATTAATTTGAATTTTTTATCTTATATTTGTCAGTTTTTATGTTTATAACTTAAAAGTATTATATTATCTACAAATCTCAACTAGTATATATGATGCATCAGTATATATATAAAATATGAGTCAGAAATTAATCTGACTCATAATCGATCTGGGGGGATTCGAACTCCCGACCTATTCGTACCAAGTGAATCGCTCTAACGGCACAAATAATAAAATATTGGCTAGCCTTTAATATTTTACCATTTTTGAGTGTCAAACCGCTGAACCATGGATCGTAAATAAAATGTTTAATGTACAATTGGAGGCATAAACCAAATCAGAAGAACCTACAAAGTCAGTAGAATAGCTATATTCAAGACGTCGTACTCTTTAATGTACAACAATTGTACAGCATATTTTATACTAAATTGTGATAATTTATGATAGATAAGTATTTTGTAAAACGAAAAATACTCCCTTACAAAGAGAGTATTTCTGCATTTTGTGCTAATGTGATACAGTATACCATTCGTTTAAAATGCTAATTTTTTGGAGGCGACACCCGGATTTGAACCGGGGATCAGAGTTTTGCAGACTCGTGCCTTACCACTTGGCTATATCGCCATAACATGAATAATGGAGCGGGAAACGGGGCTCAAACCCGCGACCTTCGCGTTGGCAACGCGACGCTCTATCAACTGAGCTATTCCCGCATAAATTAACATGTAGGAATATAATAACAAAAAAAAGGTAAAAAGTCAATTAAAAAGAAACATTATTTGAAATATTTTTAAAATTTTTAAAAAAGTAAAGTAGATATTCTAAATAATTTTTTTGAGATATATCTTCTTTATTTATAATATTACATGAGCAAATATATTGTGCATCAATATATAAATTTATTTTTGAAATGATTGTACCTTTCTTTATTGGAGCATGAAATTCTTTTAAAACTAAAGTTGATACAGATACTTTGTTAGAAAAATTATTATTAATAGGATATAATTTATATTTTGGTAATAATAAAGATGTTTTTATATTTGTTTTATAGGATTTTTTTATTGATACATTTTCAAAACACTCTTTTTTAATTTTATTATATTCGTCTTTAAAATAAGAGTCTAAATTAACTAATGAGAAATTATCAAATGCATAAGATATTAATTTAGAAGAATCTTTAGTACGTATTTTTTTAGTATCTGCACCAAGTACTACAACTATAATATCCAAATTTTTATTATTTTTGGCAGCCGTTACTAAGCATCTTCCAGCGTTACCTGTAAAACCAGTTTTTACACCATAAACATTTTGTTTTCCTAGCAATTCATTTGTATTAGATATAGTTTTAGAATAATTATTTATTTGTACAGAATGTTTATGTGTATTTACTATTTTTTTAAAAGTACTATTTTTTAATGCATAATCTGTTAATAATGCAAGTTCGTATGCCGTTGTATAATGTTTTTTGCTATCAAGTCCATGTGGAGATTCATAATGTGTACTATAAAATCCTAAATCAAATGCTTTTTTATTCATCATTTTCATAAAATTATTGTAATTACCACCTACATGTTCAGCAAGTGCAACTGCTGCATCGTTTCCAGAGCATAATAAAAGACCATATAATAGATTATTAACAGTTATTTTGTCTTTGTATTTTAAACCTAAGCGAGAACCACCAGTAGATGCTGATTTTCTTGAAATTGTAACAACATCAGATAAATTAGAGTTTTCTAAAACTATAATTGCAGTCATTATTTTAGTAGTTGATGCCATAGGACATTTTTCATGTACATTTTTTTCAAATAAAATTGTACCAGAATTTCTTTCATAGACGATTGCATATTTTGAATAAATATCTTTTTTAATTTCATTTGTTGTTTGTATAGATGTGGGAGTATCAAAAATGTTTATATTGCTGCAATTAGCAAATGAGATATTAAAAAGTCCTAATACAGAATATGAAGTTAATATTAATAAAAATAAATAAACAATTTTTTTCATGTTAAATTATATTAGAAAAAGATTCAAATATTCATTATATAATAAAAAAGATGGATACATAAAAGTAAAGAAAAAGATATAAAAATGTAATAAATAACAAAAACCGCTATAAAAGTGAAAAAAGCTTGATAAACCAGCATATTTGGAGAATTTGGATATTGACTTTAAAATTCAAAATTATAAAATATATAATGTATAGGTGTAATATAAGTAAGAGTACACAAAGGAGAATATAGATGAAGAAAAATATATGTAAAAGAATTATTGTTATACAAATAATCTTTATAATGATATTAATGCAATTGTCAATAGTTTTAACAGCTACTGATTGGAATACTCAAGTAGGTTCAAAAGTAAGATTAGGAGTTAGTATAAAACATCCAGATAATTTTTCATATAAAGTTAATGATAGAATAATATATAGACCATATCTAGGAACAGAAAAAGATTTTAGTAAGAATTTATTTTGTTTAGATATGAATGGACTGTTTCCAACAGAGAATTCTACTGATCAAGCACAAACTGGAACTTTAACAGCTGAATATACAAGCAAAGGTGAAGTAACTACTACAAGTAATATACCACTTAGTTTAAGAACTGGAGGAAATTTAGATAGTACAAAAATTAAAAAGATAATGGCAATAATGAATAAAGGCTATGATGAAAAAGAAAATAATATAAATAAATTGTGTGAGGAAATTTCAGAATGGTATTCTGATGGAGACAAGGAATATATACCTAAAGAATCATTAACTACAACAAAGATATTTATATTACAACAAATTGCAATATGGGAAATAACAAATGGTTTGAAATCAGCTCAAATCAAAAAAACAACTACTCCTACTAATCTTTCATCATGGAATCCTGAATCAGATGAACAAAATAGAGAGATTCAATCGATAGTTCTTAGTTATTTTAGAAATGTAGCTAATAATGCTGATGTAAATATACCATCATCTTCAGTAACTCCAGCATTTAGTAGTAAAGGTAATGCTAAAACTACAACAAGAATAAATGGTTATGTATATATAGGACCATTTCAAATTAGTAATTCAAGTAAAATAGAACAAGTAAAAGTGTATGGAGTAAAAGATAATAAAGAGAGCGAAATATTAAATTCAGAATATTCTGTTTATAATGGAAAAGAATTTTCATCAATACCTTATGGAGATATAAAGAAAACAAATAATAATCCATTTTATATAAGAATACAAAGTACTAAGGCATCAACAATAGATAAAATAAAGATAAAAATTTCTTCATCATCTAAAAAATTAACATGGTGGAAAAATGAATCAAATTCTAATGCACAGCCACTTATTAGTTCAGCTAAAGAAGAAATTAATGATTCAGACGAATCGAATATAGAAAAACCAACTTATGACGTAGCTTTAAGAAAATATATTACTAAGATAGATAATGAACCTTTAGAAGATAGTAGAGAACCAGAAGTACAAGTACAAAATGATGCTTCAGCATTTAATGGAAATGATTTTAAGTATTTACATAAAAAAGAAGCTGTAGAAGTGAAACCAGGACAAAAAGTAACTTATACAATACAAGTTTATAATGAATGTGAAAATACTGTAAAAATAAAAGGAATTAGAGACTATTTACCAGAGGGATTAAGACTAGCTGATACGACAGGAAAATGGACAGAGGCGACAAACAGTGAGGACGGAAGTAGATATATAGTCTATGCCAATGAAATAACATTAACTCCAGTGACAGTAGATAGTGCAGGAAAACATATAACTAGTGATAAAGTGGAAGTAACGTGTGAAGTAACAGGAGAGGTAGCAAGTGATACAATATTAACAAATGTTGCTGAGATAGTTGAAGTTACAGATGAAAATGGAACAATACAGACTAAAGGCAATAGTGAGGAAGACTCAACAGGAAATAATTTATCTCCAGAAACAAGAAAATGTTTACCAAGTTATATAGGAAAATCAGGAAATAATAATTTAAATCAAAAAGATTTTTATTATTATGGTGAAGAAGATGATGATGATTTTGAAAGATTAAAAGTAAAAGTTGATGGAACCTATACTATAAATTTATTAAAGATAGATAAAACAGGAACAACAATAACATCAAGTGAAGCTGAATTTAAAATAAATGAGTTAGAAACAAAGACAACTTCAAATGGAGAGATGATAATTGCAGAAAATAAAAAGATTGAAAATATAGAGACTGATGATACATATGTAATAGAAGAAACAAAAGCACCAGAAGGATATAATAAATATGGTAAAAAGATAAAATTAACAGTAAAAAAACAACAACTTAATGGTAAGTATGGAATTGAGGAAATAATTGTAACAGATGAAAATGGAGTAGAGATACCTACTCAAGATATTGAATATATTAAAGATGAAAATGTAGTAACTATAAAAGTTAAGAATTCTTTAGTACAAGGAAAGTATAGTTTAAATTTAGAAAAAACAGATGAAAATGGAAATATAATAAAGACAAATGAATCAACTTTTAAAATAGGAGATACAACAAAAACAACAGAAGATGGAAGATTATCAATTGCAGAAAATGTTGATATAAAGAATGTAAAAAATGATGATGAATACACAGTAGAAGAAACAAAAGCACCAGAAGGATATAATAAATATGAAGGAAAGATAAGTGTAACAGTAAATAAAATACAAAAAGATGAAAAATATCAAGTAAATAGTGTTACTATAAAAGAATTAAATGGAAGTGGTACAGAAGTTGATAAAGTAACAATAAAAAATGGAGAAAATGATAAATCTACTAATAATATAATTGTAAGTTTAAAAGATGGAATAATTAGTATAAAATTTAAAAATACAAAGATATCAGATGAAAAAATAGATTTAGCATTAAGAAAATTTATTCGTACAATAAATGGAAAAGAAGTAGAAGCTACAAGAGATCCAAATGGAAAAGGAAATAGCATAGATACATCTGGACTTGGAGACACAAAAGATACAGCGATTTATAATCATCCTAAAAATGCCTTAAATGTAAATGTAGGAGATGTAATTGTATATACAATAAAAGTATATAATGAGGGAAATACAAGTGCTTATGCAAGAGAAGTAACAGATTACATTCCTGAAGGTTTAGGATATTTACCTACATATAAATTAAATATAGATAATAAATGGATTGTTGAAGAAGGTTCTAATGTAAGTTCTATAAAATATACTGAACTACCAAAGAGCATGATAAGTAAGATAGGAAATAAATTAGTACCAAGCGATTTTTATGATACATCAATAAGCAAGGATGAAACAAGTTTAGATAATATAAATATAGTACTAGGAAAACTTAAAGTAAAATCAAGTGGTCTTATAAATAAGGAAATATTAGCATTTAATAAATCAGCTGAATTAGAATCAGATAAATTAAAATATCAAACTTTACAAGTAGCATGTATAGTATTAAATCCTGAAACATATAAAAATGCTAAAGTTGAAACAAGTTTAATAGATGGAAATAAATTAAAAAATATAGCAGCTATAACTAAATATGGTGATAAGAATAATAAAGAAATAGATAAAGATAGAGATTCTGAGGCAAATGAAATAGATGTAGAAAAATATCCAGAAGATAAAAATATTCAAGATGATGATGACTATGAGCCAGTAATTTTTAATGAAAAGTCATTTGATTTAGCATTAAAGAAATTTATAACAACTATAAAAACACCAAGACCAAATGGAACTTATAAAGAAGTAGATTATTCTAATAGATTAAAAAGGGAAAATGGAGATACATTATCAAGTACAAATGATGGAGATTATGAATTAGATAAGAATACAGTAAAGGTAAAAACAGGAGATACAGTTATATATACAATAAGAATATATAATGAAGGTGAAAATGATGGTACTGCCATAAAAGTAGCAGATAGCTTACCAGAAGGTCTAAAATTTAAGGAATATTCAGTTGATAATGATGGTAACTTTGTAAGTGGAAGTAAATTAAACTATGAGTATAAATGGAAGTTATTAGTTAATAGTGCAGGAAATTGGAAAACAGGAATATATAGTGAATACTTAAAAGATAAAACTATAAAAGCATATAATAAAACAACAAATGAATTATCTCATAAAGACATTAAACTAGAATTAGAAGTTATTGCAACAAAACCAGAAGA
The DNA here is from genome assembly GCA_022796725.1 of Clostridia bacterium. Lineage (GTDB taxonomy): Bacteria > Bacillota > Clostridia > TANB77 > CAG-508 > UMGS1994. The sequence continues at coordinate 29,456 of JAAWJE010000020.1, forward strand.
AATAAAAAATATAGCAGAGATTTTAGAAGATAGTAATGGAAAAGATAGAGATTCTACTCCAGGTAATCTAAATGAAAAAGAAGATGACCAAGATTATGATGTTATAATTCCTCAGGAATTCGATTTAGGATTACAGAAGTTTATAACAGGAGTTGATGAGAAAATAGTTACAGACAGAAAACCAATATTAACAATGGAAAATGACAAAATTAAATATACTCATAAGACAACTCCTTATGTTGTTAGAAATGGTAATAAAGTAACATATACAATAAGATTATATAATGAAGGGCAGTTAGCAGGTTTTCCATCAGTTGTCAAAGATGATTTACCAGATGGTATAAGATTTTTAAAGGATAGCGAAATAAATAAAAAATACGATTGGAAAATGTATAGAAAAGTTTCTGAAAAAGAGGATAAAAAGGATTTAAAGATTATTACTTTTAATGAAAAGAAATATGTAGAGGTAGAAGATGTTAAAGATGCTGATATAATAGCAACAGATTATTATTCATATTCAAAAGCCAAAGCTAGAAATGAAAATGCAATACAACCTTATGATTCAAGTAAAGGATTAACAGATACAAATCCAGATTATAGAGACCTGCAAGTACAATTTGAAGTTACAGAGGATGGAATAACAGGAGCTAGTAAAATAATAATAAATACAGCTGAAATAGCAGATGACCAAGATGAAGATGGAAATAAGATTAAAGATAAAGATTCAACACCTAATAATGATGTTGAGGATGAAGATGATATAGATAAAGAATATATTCAATTAAAATATTTTGATTTATCTTTATTAAAATATGTAAGTTCAGTAGAGGTAATTGAGGATGGAAAGAAAAAAGTAACAGAGACTAAATATGATGGAACAGAAAATCCTGAACCAATTGTTAAAGTAGAAATTAATAAAAAGAAATTAAAAACAACAAAAGTAAAATATACTTACTCGATAAAAATCACAAATGAAGGTGAAATTGAAGGATATGCAAGTTTAATTAAGGATTATATACCAAATGGACTAGAGTTTGTAGAGTCAGATAATAAAGAGTATAATTGGAAAAAAAATAAGGATGGAAGTATTTCAACAGATTATTTAAAAGATACTTTATTAAATCCTGGAGAAAGTGCAGTAATAAAAATAGTATTAAGATGGAAAAACTCAACTAAAAATCTAGGACAAAAGATAAATACAGCTGAGATAGCAGAAAATAAAGACAAAGATGGAAATGATATTAAAGATATAGATTCAATACCAAACAATAAATTAGAAGGTGAAGATGATATAGATGAGGCGATTGTAATCTTATCAATCAAAACAGGTGGAACACAAATATATATAATATTGATATTAACAACAATTTCAATTTTATCAGTAGGAGGAATGTTAATATATAAATATGTATATAAACCACAAAATGAAAATATTCTAATTAAAAAGAATAAGTATAGACGTAGAAGAAAATAATTTAAAATGTTAAATAATGAATTCTATTTTAAGTAGGATTCATTATTTTTTTTTATAGAAATTAGTAAAAATGATTATTGCAATAAATTATATGTACATTAAATAGTAGATCTATCCACAGATATGTATAATCTGTGGATAAATGTATTTGTTAACAGGTAAATTGCAAAGTTCTTATAGTATAGGGAAATAAGTATTAAAGAATATATATACATAAATAAGTGTAAAATATTAAAATAGAAATTTTATTTAAAAAATGTGAATCTCGAAAATATGCAGAAATCCGTAGCAAAAGAGAAAAAAAGAAGAAAAATGTAAAATAAAATGAATAAAAAAGAAAAGATAAAGTAAAAAAGGATAAAAAGCAGTAGAGAGGCGGAATAGAAAGGACAAAGGAAAAAATAGATATTTTTAAAGTATAGACAAGGTATTAATATAAGACTATAAAGAATAAAAAAAGAAAACGAAAGAGTAATACAAA
>JAAWJE010000061.1 GCA_022796725.1 Clostridia bacterium
ATATTAGCACAAATAAAATAAAAATACAAGGTTTTTAAAAATATTTATATATTTTTTTATTTAAAAATATTTAATTATATAATTTTATAATAGATCACAAAATTATAGAGAAAACTATAAATTGACATAATTGTAAAACGATTATATAATATGCGACAATAAATTAGTTGAGTGCCCCCTTAAACTTATCAACTAATTTAAGGGAGATAAGGAGAAAATGTTATGACAGAAAAAGGAGAGAATATTATGGAGAATGAATACTATTTGGAAAGATTAGCACCATCTTTTTTGGTAACAAGAAGTGAAATGATAGAGAATTTACAAAAGCAAGTTAAACGGTTAAAAAGCACAGTAAATATGAGTGAATATCTTACACAATATATAACCAAAGTGGACCTTTATAAAATTCAGGAGAAGATTGATTTAACTGTAATCAAAGGTTTTGCTGATGACAACAGTGGTGAAATGATGATTCATAAGAAGGAAATACCAGAAGGATGTCTTTTAGAGACTATATTTCTTCTAAGATTTCTGGCTGAGAAAACTGGAATAGAAGATTTTTGTATTTTTGATAATCTTCATGAAATTGTCGGTGATTTGATTTCTTCTAATAGTAATATTGAAAGAAGAATTGGCATGAAACTAGAGGAAAAAAACCTGTGTGAGATGAAGATAGACGATTTTATTGTATCAGAAAAAATAAGAGAATTTACGGAGGTAACTACAAGATATGAAACAATAATGGATATACAAGAACAAGTTAAAATATTGAAGTCTAAAAAAGTAGGGGAGCTGATAAGTGAAGGAAAAATCAAAGAACTTGAGGCGCTGCAAAAGGAAATAGATTCAACTACAATAGTGGGATTTTTTAAAAACCGCTATCGTCTTCATTTAGGTATGGAAGAAATACCAGAAGGATGTCTTTTAGAGACTATATTTTTTATGAGATTTGCGGTACATGCAGTGAGATTGCAAAATCGTTTTGATGACATTATGGACGTTGATATTTTATACGATGCTGGGCTATTTATAGAAGAATTAATTAGTTCCGAAAACGAAGTTGAACAGAGAATAGGAAAGAGGATGTATGAAAAAGAATTGTTTAATATGGAATTAAAGGAATTATTTGATTTATAATTGTAGTGTAAGATAAAGGAGGTAAATCAGAAGAATAGAACTGTAATAGAGGGGGCAAGCACCGACAATAGTATTGTGTTGTCGGTGCTATTTCTATAAAGGATAAATTTTTACAAGATAATAAAAATATGATATAATAAAAAAAGAACATTGTGGTATGAATTAATCCTATAATAAGGGGGAATAAGATGAAAAAATGTTCAAAAAAACAACGGATTGCATTTTTAGTAACTTGGGCGGTGATATTTATATTTTTTAACATTTTACAGATAGTATCACCAGAGGTTGAAGTTACCTTAAAGAGAGTAGGTTTTGCATTCATAGCGTCATTTATTTGTGCATTTTTGGTAGAACCAGAGGTTGATTAAAAGTTCTGGAGGCGTGGAGAAATCCATGCCTCCAGCCTTTTGTTTTTAAGTAAAATTTTATATACTTATAATTCTTGATATTTATATAATTATAGGATATAAATATAATAAAAAATATTTAGGAGTAAAAATGAAGAAAAAAATGATTATAATTTTAATAATTTGTCTTATATTAGGAATTATTTATATTATCTACAATAGTATAACTTCTGGAGATAATGTTTTGAAATTTAATAATAAGATCTCTAAATTAGAAGATAGTATAATAAAAGATAAAGACTTAAACTTTGCAAAAGAAAACTTTACTGTATTTATTTCTGTAAGCGATTCTATAAATAAGGCTTATATTACAAACAGTACAAAAAGTACATTAAAAAAAGCAATAGAAGAAGCTAAAAAAGAAATGCTTAGTAAAATAAAAAAATATGATATTAATCCAGAGTGGGTAAAATTAGATGTAATAAATGATAATAAAGAAATATTATCGAAAAATTTTGAAAGTGAAGTAACAAATTTGAATAATAACACTTATAGAAAAGGAATAGCTTTTGATGAAAACTTCGATATTGCATTACTAGAAGCAGAAATAAATTCTAATAGTATAATAGATTATAAACAAAAAGAGCTTGATTTGAGTAAATTAAATAAATATATAACAAGTGATAGAAAAACAAAAGATAAGCTAAAATCTTTTCCAGAAAAATTAATAACCTTTACATCTGTTGGATATATTTATGATGACAAAGGAATATATAAATTAGAATCAAAAGAGGAAAACTTTGGAAGAAGAAAAATAGAAAATATAGATGAGTTATTTTTATTAGAGACAATAGAAAATGCTTCTGAATATTTAATAGATGCTGTTAAAGAAAATGGAGAATTTATATATAGGTATAATGCTCTTACTAATAAAGAAACAGATGATTATAATATTTTAAGACATGAGGGAACTGTATGGAGTATGATACAAACATATAAACTTACAAAAAATAAAGAATTAAAGGAAAATATTGATTTGGCAATAAAATATGTTGCAAATGAAGTAGTAAAATATAAAGATGATAATACAGCATATATTATAGAGAAAAAGAATAACGAGATAAAATTAGGTGCTAATGGAATTGGTATTTTAATGTTTATAGAATATATGCAAACTTTTAATAACAAAGAATATGAAAAACTTGTATTAGACTTAGGAAATGGAATATCTAAAATGCAAAATGAAAACGGTTCTTATTATCATGTATATAAGTATCCAGAATTTTCAAAATATGAAGAATTTAGAACAGTTTATTATGATGGAGAAGCAACATATTCTCTTACTAAATTGTATGAATTCACTAAAAATAAAAAATGGTTAGATAAAGCTGAAAAGGCAGTAAAATATTTTTGTGATAATGAATATGAAAAATACAAAGACCAATGGATAGAGTATTCTATAAATGAAATAATTAAGTATAATCCCAAAAAAGAATATTTAGAATTAGGACTTAAAAATGTTAGTGTTAATTTAGAAAAAATTATGAATGAAGAATATTGGTATCCAGTAGATTTGGAACTACTTAATACAGGACTTGAAATATATGATATAGCAGTTAAAAATAAAGTTTATTTAAAAGATTTTGATGTAAATAAATTAATTGATGCAATATTTTATAGAGCAAATATTCAATTAGATGGAGTGTTTTATCCAGAAATATCAATGTATTTTGAAAATCCAAAAAGAATTACAAATGCTTT
>JAAWJE010000054.1 GCA_022796725.1 Clostridia bacterium
AAATGTAATTTAAATCAAGGAGAAAATAATCAAATTATAACTTAGAGCTTAAAAATGTTGAAATCTAGGGAGTTCCCCAGCGAGAAAAACTCATACAAATTAGCACTCTCATATTGACAGTGCTAATTTTTGAGTATATAATAAAATATATTGATAAAAATACATATATAAATAGATAAAAACCATATAGGAGGTAATATAAATGGATATACAAAAATTTACACAAAAATCATTAGAAGCAATTCAAGGAGCACAAGAATTAGCAATAGAAAATCAAAATGCCCAAATAGAGCAAGAGCATTTATTATTAGCATTATTAGAGCAAGATAATAGTTTGATAAAAGAACTACTAAAAAGGATGAAAATTGATGAGAATGCTTTTGGAAATTATGTAAAAGAGAGAGTAGAAAAGAAGCCGAAAATTACAGGTGGAGCTAGACCAAATGATGGATTTTATGTATCGCAAGATGTAGACTTAGTATTAACTAAATCAGAGAAAATAGCTAAAAATATGAAAGATGAATATGTATCTGTTGAACATATTATGATTTCATTGATGGATAATGCTAATAAAGAAGTAAAAGACTTATTCACAAAATATAATATTAATAAAAATGAATTTCTAAAGGCTTTGGTAAGTGTAAGAGGAAACACAAGAGTTACATCAGATAATCCTGAGTCTACTTATGATGTATTAAAGAAATATGGTCAAGATCTAGTAGAACTTGCACGTAGTCAAAAGCTAGATCCAGTAATAGGTAGGGATAGTGAAATTAGAAATGTAATAAGAATTCTATCTAGAAAAACAAAAAACAATCCTTGCTTAATAGGTGAACCAGGAGTTGGGAAAACAGCAATAGCAGAAGGATTAGCATTAAGAATTGTAAGAGGAGATGTTCCAGAAGGATTAAAAGAATGTACAATATTTTCTTTAGATATGGGTGCATTAGTTGCAGGAGCAAAATATAGAGGAGAATTTGAGGAAAGATTAAAAGCAGTATTACAAGAGATTAAAAAAAGTGAAGGTAAAATAATATTATTTATAGATGAAATCCATACAATAGTTGGTGCAGGTAAAACAGATGGAGCAATGGATGCAGGAAATTTATTAAAACCAATGTTAGCTAGAGGAGAATTACATTGCATAGGAGCAACTACTTTAAATGAATATAGACAATATATAGAAAAAGACCAAGCACTAGAAAGACGTTTTCAACCAGTTCAAGTAGATGAACCTAATATTGAAGATACAATTTCAATATTAAGAGGATTAAAGGAAAGATATGAAATATACCATGGAGTAAAAATTGCAGATAATGCTCTAATTGCCGCTTCAACTTTATCACATAGATATATTTCAGATAGATTTTTACCAGACAAAGCAATAGATCTTGTAGATGAGGCATGTGCATTAATTAAAACGGAAATGGAATCAATGCCATCAGAACTAGATGAAATATCAAGAAAAATAATGCAATTAGAAATAGAAGAAACCGCATTAAAAAAGGAAAATGATGAAATATCAAAACAAAGATTATTAAATATTCAAAAGGAAATTGCAGAATTAAAGACAAAATTTAATGAAATGAAAGCTAAATGGGAAAATGAAAGAGAAGCTATAGTAAAAGTCCAGAAATTAAGAGAAGAGATAGAAAAGATAAATTCAGAAATTGAGAGAGCAGAAAGAGCTTATGAGTTAAATAAAGCAGCAGAATTAAAATATGGTAAATTACCAGAGTTACAAAAACAGCTAAAAATAGAAGAAGAAATATCAGAAAAAAGTAAAGAAGATAGTTTATTACGAAACAAAGTTACAGAAGATGAAATTGCAAAAATTATTTCAAGATGGACAGGAATACCAATTACGAAGCTAATGGAAGGAGAAAGAGAAAAAATAATAAATTTACCAGAAATTTTGCATAAAAGAGTTATTGGGCAAGAGGAAGCAGTAGAAAAAGTATCAGAAGCAATAATACGTTCAAGAGCAGGTATTGGAGATCCGAAACGACCAATAGGATCATTTATGTTTTTAGGACCAACAGGAGTAGGAAAAACAGAACTTGCAAAATCATTAGCAGAAGCTTTATTTGATGATGAACATAATATAATTAGAATAGATATGTCTGAGTATATGGAAAAATACTCTGTATCAAGATTAATAGGTGCACCTCCAGGATATGTAGGGTATGAAGAAGGTGGACAGCTAACAGAAGCAGTAAGAAGAAAACCATATTCAGTAGTTCTATTTGATGAAATCGAAAAAGCACATCCAGATGTATTTAATATATTATTACAAGTATTAGATGATGGGAGAATTACAGATTCACAAGGAAGAACAGTAGATTTTAAAAACACTATAATAATAATGACTTCTAATTTGGGTTCAGATTATATATTAGAAGGAATACAAGACAATGGAGAAATATCAGAAAAAGCAAAAGACGAAGTAGAAAAACTATTAAAATCAAACTTTAGACCAGAATTTCTAAACCGTCTTGATGAAATAGTATTTTATAAACCATTAATAAAAGATGAAATATCAAAAATTTTGGAATTATTAATTAAAGACTTAGATAGAAGACTTGAAGATAAACAAATAAAACTAGAATTAACACAAAATGCAAAAGATTATCTGATAGACAATGGCTATGATGAAATATATGGTGCAAGACCATTAAAAAGATTTGTACAGAAAAAATTAGAGACATTAATAGCAAAGAAGATAATAATGCAAGAAATATTACCAAATACAATTGTAATTGTAGATTACAAAGACGATGAATTATTAATTAAATAGATGTATAAAAAACAACAAATTGTTCAAGATAATAGAAATAAAATTGATAGGAGAGAACATGAAAATATCTTGGATAAAATATAAAGATGATGACAGTTTTAAATTATTTAAAAACTTAGGAATGGATGTATATGATATTGATGATTTCGATATGGTAGATAATAAACTAAAGGAATTAGTAGATAATAATTATAAAACAATAGTATTATCAAATCAAGTAGCATCATTTTCAGAAGATATAATAAAAAAATATAAAAAATCAGATGATATAAGTATAATAATAGCACCCAACAAAAAATAGTTGTTGGGTGTATAGGTTTAAAATAGATATGTCACAAGTAGATTGAAAATAAAATATTGAAAGAGAGTACCAAAAATGATATTGTTTAAATCACGACAAATAAACAGTA
>JAAWJE010000082.1 GCA_022796725.1 Clostridia bacterium
ACTACATATTCTACTTTTTTCATACTATTTTTAACAACTCCTATAAATATTGTAATATTTGCTTGTATTTTTGTCAATTGAATAAATAAGTATAAATTCCATAAATTTCCTTGATAAAATACTTAGTTTGATATATATTTATATTATAATTTTTACATTTACGGAGGATAAAATATAATGATATTAGAAAATGACAGAAAAAAAGTAATAGCTTTTAGAATATTTTTTCTTATAGTTATATTAATATTAATTATAGGATTTATCATATATAGACATAATAATTCTAATAAAGAAAATGATAATAAATTACTAAATGAAGTATCCTCTGCTGTCTCTCCTAAAGAAGATACTATTTTCAAAATAGATAATATATTTTTATATAGCTCAGCAAATGCAACTAACAATTCAGACACTCAAAAAGATTATTGGAACTTAAATATATATCAATATACAGATATTTCTTTAAACATAAATAATCATGTAAATTCGGATAAATTAACATCAAAAAATTTAGTAAAAAAATTATATATTGATAATGTTAATTTTTCTACAAAACCAACACTTGGAAATCCTAATCTTTTTTATAAAAATCCTAATTCTTTAGGTATAGGAATTGTAAATGATTTAGACAACCAAATAGAAGATAAAATGGATTTTTCTATTATTTCTAAAAATGAAGATGTTGATTATAAAATTCCTTCTTTTTATGCTGATTGTTCAAATCCTATTACTCTTTCTTATGTAAATTCAAATGTTTATTCTAGCTTGATTTTAGAAAATAACTCTGGTGGTATAACTTTTGATGGTACACTACTTAAAAAGTCTAATACTCTTCTTTCTAATATAAGAGTTACAGTAGATTTTACAATACATCTTATTAATGCAAATGATGAAGAATATATATGTAATGTTTCTCTTCCAATAAATTTAAGTGATGATAATTCTACAATATATAATGGTCATTATGCTAAACAACTATCTGATTTAGATAACTTTAAATTTGTTAGACAAAATTAATAAAAATCTCAGAATTTTCTTCTGAGATTTTTGTTTTATTATTCTTCATAATTATTTAGTGCTTCTTTTAATTTTTCCATTTCTTCTTTAGAAAAAGTTACTCCTTTTCCCATTTTCTGATGATCTTCGCTCCAATCCCTTAAATCAAACTTTGGCTCTCTTCCATTCCAACTTACTAAATTAAGTTCTTTACTCCATCCTTTCTCAGTAGTAGATAATACCTCAATCTTTTTTACAATTTCAAATGTTATTTCTGCCATATTTCTTATCCTTTCTTTATTTTATAGTTACTGTTGCACCAATTATTCCTGCTCCATTTTTAAATTCTGCTACTCTAATTTCAGGACTTGATTCCTGATTATATGTGCTATTTGGTTCTTTTAACCTATCTAATAATTTCTTAAAAATTGGATTATTTTCATAATATGCAAAACTTCCTCCTAAAGATATTACTTCTGGTTCAAATACATCTATTACATTACATAAACCAATTTTTAAATAATCTAAATATTCATCTATAACTTTACTTATTTTTTCATTATTAAAATCTGATAATATTTCGCTTAAATATTTTCCTGAAAAGTCATTTTCTATTTCTAAAGCTTCTGCAATATTTCTTTTTAAAGCTCTTATTGAAGCATAAGTTTCAAAACATCCATTTTTACCACAATTACATGGTTTTCCATCTTTTTCAATAACAATATGTCCTATTTCAAAACCAGCATATCTTTTAGGCTCTAATAACTTTCCGCCCATAAAAACAGCTGCACCTATTCCAGTTCCTAAACATAAAAATACACAATCATCTGCATTTTTTAGTGAACCATAATACTTTTCTGCTATTGCTGCACATTTTGAATCATTTCTTATCTGCATTGGTAAGTTTATTGTTTTTTGAAGTTCTGAAATTATATCAAAATTAATAATTCCTAAATTTGGTGATTTTACTATAATATTATTTTTTATTGTACCAGGTGCTGCAATTCCTATTAAATCTATATCTGAAATATTTAACCTTGAATCATCTAAAATATAATTAATTAGCTCTATTATTGTATCTACTAATGTTTTCTTTATATTAATTTTATCCTGTTTTGTTAAATCTCTTTCAGTAAAATCAATTAATACACCGTTTTTAACAATTCCAACGCCTACATGGCTTCCACCTATATCGACACCTATTCTTATCATAAAGCTCTCCTTTTTTTCTTATATAATACACTATTTTTTTTCAATAATCAAATAAATATACAAAAAAATGAAAGAACGTATTTAAACGTTCTTTCAAAATTATTTTTATAAATATGCACTGAATAAGAAAGAACCCATATAAACTTGAATACATGGTACTAATACTACGATTACAAAGAATATTAGAACTACACCAACAATTAAATAACTTATCTCTGGTAATACTTTCATTATTCTTTGCAATATATTATCTATATCCATTTCTGTATATTCTAATAATTTATCAAGCATTGCTGATAAGTCTGTCTTCATTCCTACTTTAAGCATTTCAGTAGTCATTCTATTTCCAAAACCTGCTTCTTCAAAAGGCTCTACCCATGACTTACCAATCATAACATTATTAATTGCTGATTCTACTATTGACATCATAACATTATTTCTTGCAACATTTTTTGATACTTCTAAAGCCTGTTGTATTCTCATTCCATTTTTTATATTTAGTGAAACTGCTTTCATAATTCTAGAAAAATCTAAAGCATATATTAATGAACCAAACACTGGCATTTTATATTTAAATGTATGAAATTTATATTTTCCATTTGGAGTACGTATATAAAATATTAATCCAACTGCTAAAGCAATTATTATTAATACTGGCACATACCACCATACAATAAAATTATCTAAAAAGTTAGAAAACCATAATGTAATTGCTGGTAACTTTTCTTGTGATCCAACTTCTTTAAACACATCTTGAATTGATGGAATTGCATACATAGTACCTGCTACAAGTAAAAATAACATTCCAAAAAATTGTAATAAGTTTGGTATTACTATATTTTTTACTCTTTTACTTAAAGCATCACTACTATCTAAATATTCAATAGCTTGTTCTAAAGAATTTACTAAAGAACCTGAAAGCTCTCCTACTTTTATCATATTTATATATATTACTGGAAAAATATCTTCATAATATTCCATTGTAGAGTACATATTTTCTCCGAGCTTCAACTCCTATTAAAATATCCTCTAACACACTTTTCATACTTGGATTTTCAGTTGATTGAATTACAGTATTTAAAGCATGTATATTATTAAATTGTGCTTTTTTTAATAATAGAAAACTTTGTGTAAATACCATTACATCTCTTTTTGTTATTTTTTGAGGTCCTAGTAAAGATGTCTTTATAACTTGAAGCTTAGATTCACCTTCTGAAATTGTAGAATTTTTTAATACTGAATCTACTGTTTTATGTTTTCTTGCTCTGTATTTATCTTTATTCATAAAAGTTATTGCTTGCTGTATATTTATTGGTGTTAAATCATTAGCTTTAAGTTTATTTACAAGTTCAGATTTACTTATACCAGATACAGTATTTTTCACCATTTGTCCTGATCTTGTAAGAGCTTTATATTGATAAGTTGGCACCTTTCTACCTCCTTTTGTCTTTTCTTCATTTTATCATATTAATTATTATTTTGTACATTGCTTAATTTCCCTTTGATGTTAAATTTTGGGTTGTTCTTTTTAATAATTCTATATTTTTTAATTCTAATTGTTTTTCAGCTTGTTCTAAAGTTATTTTTTTATTTATAACAGCTAAAGCTAATGCGTTAATTAAACTCATACTTCCATTATTTCCGCCACCTTGAATAGCATCTTCAATCTCAGATACACTAAACTTTTCTTTTCTTATACAACTTGAAACTATATTGTCTACTACCATAACTTCTGGAATTAAAACAAGTTTCGTATTATCAGCAGATTTTAATAGTCTTTGTGAAACAACTAATTTTAATATTGAGCTTAGTAGATATTTTATTTGTGCTTGGTCTTTAAAATCATATAAATTAATTATTCTATCTACTGTTTCAGCACATGATTTGGTATGAAGTGTTCCTATTACTAAATGTCCTGCCTCTGCCATATCTATTGCAGCTTCCATAGTATATTTATCACGGATTTCTCCAATTACTAAAATATCGCAGTCTTCTCTTAAAGCATTGCTAACACCATCTATAAAAGTTAAACTATCAGAACCATTACCAACTTCTTTTTGAATTATTATAGATTTTTTAGGTTTATGCTTATATTCTATTGGAGCTTCTAAAGTTAGTATTTTTTTATTTTGTTTTTCATTTATATAATTTATTAATGAATTTAATGTAGTTGACTTTCCAGAGTTAGTTTTTCCAGTAATTAATATTAATCCTTGTTGCATATATGTCATTTTTCTTACTATTTCAGGAATTCCTAATTCTTCAAAACTTGGAAGTACATCATTTATAATTCTTATTGTAAATACAGGTATTCCATCTGAATTTGAAATATTTACTCTCATTCTTGTTTCTTTATAAGTTAAAGAAGTATCTAATCTTCTATTTTTCTTAAATTCATTATCAGATAAAACATTTCCTTTTATAATATAATCATAAGCATTATATATATCACTTTCTGTAATTACATTTATTTTTGCAGGAATTAGTGATTTATTTATTCTTAGAACAGGTTTTAATCCACATATTATGTGAATATCTGATGCTTCTCTCTCTATTGCTTCATCTAAGATTTTTTCTAATACTACCATTTTTTAACCTCCAAGATATTATTTATTAAATAACACTATCTTTCTATCTAATTCGTCTAGTGTTGTTTTTCCTTCTAAAACTTTTTTAATTCCATCTACCTCTAAAGGCAAATATCCTTCTTCTAAAGCTTTTTTCTTTATTTCAAATGTAGATCCACCTTTTAAAATTAATTCTTTAATATTTTCTGAAAAATCTAATATTTCTACTATTGCAATTCTTCCTAAATATCCTGTTCCATGACATCTTCTACATCCAACTGCATCAAATGTAAATTTATCTGTAAAGTCTATTTCCAAATTATATTTATCCATTAAATCATTCATTATATTTTTTTCTTCTTCAGTAAATTCTCTTTTTTTACAACAATTTGGACATAACGTTCTTACTAATCTTTGTGATACTGTATTTGCAACAGTACTTGATATATCATAATTTGATATTCCAAGTTTTCTTAGTCTTGTTACTACTTCAATTGCATTAATTGTATGTATTGTAGATAAAACATAATGACCAGTTTGACCTGCTTGCATAGCAATCTCTGCTGTTTCAAAATCTCTTATTTCTCCTACTAATATAATGTTTGGGTCTTGTCTAAGTACAGTTCTAAGTGAACTTGCAAAAGAAGATTTTGGACCAATTTCCACTTGATTTAATCCTTCAATTCTGATTTCTACTGGGTCTTCAATTGTTATTATATTTGTATCATCTGTATTTAAAGTATTTATAATACTGTAAAGAGTTGTTGTTTTACCTTCTCCAGTAGGAGCTGCAACTATTGTAATAGAATTTCTTTTATCAAAATGTTTCTTTACAAAATTTTCTTCTTTAGGAAAACCTAATTCATATATATCTCTAATTTTATCTTCTTTTTTTAGTAAACGTAATACAATTTTTTCTCCATGTATTGTAACTTGTGAAGATACACGAATATTATAATTATTATAAATTAATATTCTACCATCTTGATCTTCTTGTTTTTCTTGATACATATTTGAAATAGCTTTTAATCTTCCTATTATCTGGTCTTGATTTTCTTTTTCTATATTTGCTACTACAATTAAATTACCATCTATTCTATATCTAACTCTTACACAATTTTCCATAGGTTCAATATGAATATCTGAAGCGTTTTTTTCCATTGCTGATTTTATAATTGTATCAACAAGTCTTGTTACATCTTGTCCTATTTCTGATATAGTATCAGTAGATTTAGCTTCTAATGATTTTAAAACTTTTTCAATATTCGAATCAAATGTTAAATATTGTTCCATAACATATCCATTATGAAGTAATAAAAGTCTCACTTGTTCAACTGCCTTTTTATTTGAAGTATCAGAAAAACATACTTTAACTTTACCACCTACATCATCAAATGGAATTGCTTTGCATTTAATACATACATCTAAAGATAAGTAGTCTGTTGCATTTACATTCATATTAGATTCTGTAATTAAAAAAGTCTTTTCATTTAATATTTCGCCAATAGCTGTTAATAGCTTTTTTTCATCACATAAATTTAATATATGTATTATATCTCCTATTTTTTTATCTGGATGTTCTTTTTGATGTCTTATTGCTTCTTTAACATCAGACTCAGTTACTATATTTCTTTTTACAAGTTCTATTCCTATTGGCACATTTCTTGCCATTATAAATCCCTTCTTTCGTACAATATCTATTTTTCTTTATATATCCTATTTGATCCTAAAGCATTAATCATTTGACTATATAGCTCATAATTATTTGAACCTACTGTTATTCCTGCCCATTTTCCTTTTTCTCCAACAGTAAATCCATTTGCTACAAGTTCTGTTGATCTATCAACAACATATCCAGCTACTTTTTGTTTTCCATTATATCCATTTGCATATACTGGAACTATTGGATAGTTTGTATCTTTATATAAAAATGCAATTTCGTCATTAACCATTGTATATCTTGGAACCCAAACAAGTGCATTTCCATAAGTTACTTCTCCACTACTTTCTTTTGTAGTTGCTACACAACATAAAATATTATCAAAATATGAATAGTTTTTCCAGTTATCATTTTCTGTATCTGTTATTTTAAAAGTTTTTCTTGAATCCATTAAATTTTCTAAAGTATTTCCTACTTCAATTTCTGAATTTTGATTTGATGTTATAGCAACAATAGGTGTATATTCTTTTAAATTTTCTATTTCATCTTCTATTCTAACAAATTCACGATTCTTTATAAGTTTTATTTCTGAAGCATCTGCTTTTTCAAATTTTCCCTTTATATTATATTTAACCTGAATTTGTACTTCCTTAGTAAAATCATAATCAAGTTCTTCTTGTTCTAATTTTACATTTTTTGTTCTAATATTTACTTGATAAATTTCTGGATTTAATCCTGTAACTCCATATTCATCTCTTAATTCTTCTATCTTGATATTTTCATGATTTGAAGTAAAAAATTCATCATCATACTCCAATAAATTTAATTTTTCTGCAATTTTACTTGCAGCTTCTTGTGCATGCGCATTCATTCTTATTTCATACGACAAACTTTTTATATTACTATAAACAGTAAGTAAGAAAGTTAAAAACATTGTAAGAATAAAAATTGCAATAATTAAATCTTGTCCTGTAATTCCATTTTCCTTTTTAATAATATCTTTTATCATAAAAATACCTCTTAATTATACGATAATATTCATGAATGCTTCTGCAAACATAACTATAAAATTAGATATAGCAATATAAAAAGCAATTGGAAGTTCAGTTACTTCGCTTTCTTCCTCCATTAATATATTACTCTTATCTACTGGTTTTGTTTTTTCATAAACTATTTTTACTATTGTAATTAATGCAGAAACCAATATAGTTATTAATACATTTTTAGTATTTACAAATAATTGTATATATTCTATAAATATAACTAAATCTATAATATAATTATGATATTTTACATTATTTAATATATAAAGTACTAATATAGAAACTGTATATATAATATATCTATATATATTAGCATTACTATAACTTCCTACTACACATAAATATAACATATACACAAGACATATTAATGTTCCAAATATTATAACAGGTCTATATATTATCTTCTTTTCTTTATCTATGACAGCAATTATAATCATAGTAGTTCCATATATCATTAAATATATAAAATCTAATAATACTGATATATTAACATTTATAAATGATACTTCAAGACTTTTAAATAATATAACTGCTAATATTCCAGACATTATTTCTATTATTAAATATTTTTTACTTATTTTTTCTTTGCAATATCTACATTTTCCACCTAAAAATATGTAACTTAAAATTGGTATTAAATCAAATACACCTAATTTATGATTGCAATTAGGGCAAAAAGACCTTTCTTTTACTATGTCTTTTTTTAAAGGTAGTCTATATATTGCAAGAGTTGAAAAACTTCCAAATAATGTACCAATTATGAAAATTAAAATATAAAATACAATTTCCATTAATATAGTTCTCCTTTTATTATTAAAAAAGAACATAGCATTATGCTCTTTTAGTTTATATTTTTATTCTACTGTAAGCACTTGCTCTACTGCATCATAAATAGCTTTAAATGAATTTCCTTTAACATCTACATCCATTACTATTTTAGATTCTTCTACTGTAGCACTTTTTATATGATATCCTGATGGTAAAGAAGCATTTGTTTTACTGTTTTCTGAATTAATATCATTATATAAATATACAGCTAGTGAAGGAATATCATCTCTATTATCTAATTTAAGTTCTGGTGCACCCTCTTCATAATATTTAGTAACTGTATTTGTTATAGCAAGTGATACTTGATCTTGAACATCACTTTTATTATAAGTATTTTTAGTTTCTTGAGCTTGTTTTATAGGACTATTTGGTCCTATTACCATTGAAAGTGTTACTCCTGCTAAAATTAATAATATTACTATTGTTACAACCAATGCTACTAAGGTTATACCTTTTTGATTTTTTAACATTTTTAATCTCCTTTTAATTTTATATAATTATTTTGATGTTCCATCATCAAAAAAAGGTTTAGTTTTCTTTTTAGTATTTTTCTTCTTAGTTGTGCTTTTTTTAGTTGAAGTACTTCCTGTTTTTACAGAATCTGAACCTTCTGAAGTATCAGTGTTATATTGTGTACTTTCACGTGATGTTCCAGTAGTTGTTGGCAAATTAGATGTTGTTTGTGTATTTTGTGATGTTGTATTTTGAGTTGTTGTTGTTTGTGGTATTGTAACTGTTGTAGTAGTTGTTGACGGTGTCATTACTGGTACAGTAGCATTTGTTCCAACTACATTATTATTTATTGTATTTATTCCATCATAAGTATCAGAAGTTATATCTGAAAATGGATGTTTCTTTCCTTTTTCCAAAATACCATCTGTTACATAATTAGATATATCAGATGAATCTAAACTATATAAACTTCCTGAAGAAGATGTTATAACTTGATTTGATTTAGTAACATCTCCTAATGCTGTACTAACTTCTTCACTTCTTGAATACTTAGCTTCCATATTTGAGTCAGTATCTAATTTTAAATAATCATAAAATATTAATATAAGTATTAATATTATTGCTACTGATATAGCTGTCATACTAACAATTTCTTTAAAAAAAGATTTCATATTAGTTCCTCTAACTTTCTATTATTTTAATTATTACTTGTATTATTTTCACTTGTAGTATTACTTGTATTAGTTTCATTTGTTGTATTATTTTCTTCCTTTTTATCTTCTGGTCTTATGTTCATTTGTAATTCTGCACTATCTTCAACTTTATTATTTATTAATTGTATTGTATTTGCTGATAAAGGTATGTCTTTAACAGTAAAAGTAGCTTTAAGATAATTTGCTACTACTAAAGCATCATCATCAGCCATTTTTTCATAAGGAACAATTTTAAATGAACTTATTGAAAATTGTAAGTTTGAATCTTCTTCACATTTATCTATAAATTCACTAATTGGTTTATATTCTCCTACTACTGTAAAATTTAGATTAGCATATATAGATTCATCATTATCAGGAACTTTTGAACTTGTAGTAGGTACAATTCCTAGTTTAACTCCTTCTTTTTTTGCATGAGTACCCAAAATTGTCCATAAATATTCTAAATCATAATAGTTTCCAAGATTAGCTTGTTCTTGTTCTTCTGCTGAAGATAATCCAAGCATACTTTCATAAGATGTTTTGCTATCATTATAATTATTTAGTGTTACTGTTAGTATGTTCTTATTCTTATCAAGTGTTTCTTTTTGCTTTTCTAACTTTTCTGCTTTTTCTTCATATTCATCTTTCTTTTCTTCTAAAGCAAACATACCTTCAATCCCTAAAAATCCAGATATATATAGCTTAGCGTTAAAAGCAAATGTTATTACAATTAGTACTCCTAAAACAATTTTTCTCATTTTGTAATACTCCTTATTTTGACCTATTTTGGTAAATTTCCTATTATTGTTACATAAATATCTTTATCTTCTTTATAACTACTTGTTGATGTTACATTTGTTAATATTTGTTCTGCATATAACATAGCTTTAAATAAACCTAGTTGTTCATAATCTTGTGATTTTGCTACTATTGAAATTTGATTTCCTGATGTATTTTCTATTGAAACTAATATTACTTCAGATGGTACTACATACATAACTTGTTGTAGAAAAATTGGAATAGCTCCCTTCATGATTTCATTTTCTGTTGTTTCAGGTTCAACTCCTATTAATCTATTGTATTTTTCTTTGTAATCATCAGATGCTGATTGTAGAGATTCTATATCACTATTTATATCTGCTACCGCTTTACCTACATTTACTGTTTCTGATGCAATTGATTCATTTGCTTTTACTAAATCCCTTTTTACTAATCCTGATATCATCATATATCCTAATGTAAAAATAAGTATAGTAGCAAGTATTCTAAACATTAATTTCTCTTTAGAATCCCATTCTTCTTCATTTTTTGATGATGATGATACACCTATATTAGGAATTTTTAATTCTGGTATTCCTGTTACTTCTAATTTACCAATATTCTTTTTTGTTCCATGAATATTTGTACTTGAACCAGTTTTAAAGTTTAATTCTGGCATTGTTGACGCTGCACCTTCAATTGCTAAAGCAGTAGCTGAATTTACTTCCATATATTCTTTTAATGGAAATTTTAAAGAACCAGTTTTTAAGAAACTTGGTTTTAACATTTCACAATGAACATTTTCAAAATAGTTTTGAAAATACAAATCAATATTATTTATTGCAATTCCTGAACCTGTAAGATAAATATTATCAACTTTTCCTACTATGCCTTCTTCTATTCTTTTTACTTCATTAACAATTTTATATATAGTTGGCATTATTACTTCTAAATATTCATCACTTTCATTTACTCCTGTTTCTTGAGTTGAAATAGTAGTATTTTTGCATATTTCATAAGCTTTAGCTAATGAATTTTCACTTTCAGATATCTTTTCTAAAATATCTTTCATTCCATCAGTTATTTTTATTACATCTTCTATAACACCATTCATTATAATAGTTACAGTTGTTGTTTCTTCTATATTTACTATCATAGCATTTGGTTTTGAAGTCATATCTAAAAGGTTAATTACACTTGTTGATATTGGAGATGCACAAGTTAATTTTAATTTGTCAAAAGGTCTCGTTCTCTCAATCAAACTGTTCTTCATGACAGAGACATTTAATGCTCTCATTTTATCAGTATTATTTCTATTTACAGATAAAAAATATCTATTTTCAAAAAGTTTTTTATCATATCCTCTTTCATTGCAAAGCATTTCAAATTCAATATCAATTGATTTTTTTATATCACTCTTATTTAGTAAAGAAAAAACATCTATGTAATCATAATTTTCATTAGAAACGTTTACGGCTATTGGTAATTTTTGACTATTTGTTTCCTGAATTATTTGATTTAATGTAGCAGAAATATTTTCATAAAATCTAACTCCTGAAGATTCTATTTTAATATTTTCTTTTTCTTTACTTATTTTAGAGTATTTTATCATTGAATTATCTATATAAATACCTAAACAGCTCTGCATCAGTTTTCTCCTTCGTCATCTTTTTCATTATTTAGATTTTATTCGCATAAAATCCTCATAATATTCTCCTTTTATACTATTAAATTTACCCATTCTTATAATAAAAGTCAATAATTTTAACAGAAGTGTTAATCAAATGTAATAGAAATGCAATAATGATTTTTCTTAATTTTTTGCATAATTTACCGATTTTTTACACACACTAAAAATAAAAAATTGGAGGTAATTATGAACCCTTTAGAAACAAAAAAAAGCTATCAAGATTATGTTGACAAAAAATCGCCAAATTCTCCTATAATAAAAAATTGTTTCAATGCTTTTTGGGTTGGAGGATTAATTTGCGTAATTGGTGAAATAATATCACAGTATTGTAAATTTAGAAGTCTTACAACTACTTTATCTGGTACAGTTGTATCGATTTCTTTAATTTTTATTAGTGCTTTTTTAACAGCAATAAACGTATTTAATAGAATTGGAAAATTTGCTGGAGCACGGGAGTTTAGTTCCTATTACAGGATTTGCTAATTCTATTATATCCCCTGCTATGGAATATAAATCAGAAGGATATGTAATGGGAGTTGGTGCCAAGATGTTTACTGTTGCAGGACCAGTTCTTGTATATGGAATATCTACTTCTATCTTAGTTGGTCTTGTATATATGTTATTTAACATTCAATATCTAGGCTTTATATAAAATTTATGGAGGTAAAAAATGAAAAAAGTTGGAAATCAAACATACAGAATTGAAAATCCTGTAACAATTTTAGAAACAGCTTGTATAGTTGGTCCAAAAGAATCTGGAGGTCCTCTTGCTAAAGACTTTGATAAATGTGTAGAAGATGAATTTTATGGTGAATCATCATGGGAAAAAGCAGAAAGTAGATTTATAAAAGATACAGTAGATACTGTAATTTCAAAATCAGGTATCCCTTCAAGTAAAATAGATGCTTGTTATGCTGGTGATTTATTAAATCAATGTATATCATCGAGTTTTGGTCTACGTGAACTTAATATTCCATTCTTTGGAATATTCGGTGCTTGTTCTACTTTTGTTGAATCATTAATTTTAGGTTCAATAGGTGTAGATGGTAATTTTTTTGAAAATGTTTTATGTGCTGCATCTAGTCATTTTTGTAGTGCTGAAAAACAATTTAGATTTCCCCTAGAACTTGGAAATCAAAGACCACCAACTGCTCAGTGGACTGTAACTGGAAGTGGCGCTTGTATTCTTTCTAAATCTGGATCAGGGCCTTATATAACACATATAACTCCTGGAAAGATTGTAGATATGGGTATCAAAGATGCAAATAGCATGGGTGCAGCTATGGCTCCTGCTGCTATCGATACTATAATAACTCATTTTAAAGATACAGGTAGAAGTCCTAATTACTATGATGGTATTTTTACTGGTGATTTGGGTTATATTGGTAAAGAAATAGTTATCGAAATGACAAAATCAAAAGGTTATAACTTAAAAAATAACTATAATGATTGTGGTGTCTTAATATTTGATAAAGAAAAACAGGATACTCACTCTGGTGGCTCTGGTTGTGCTTGTTGTGCATCTGTATTTTCAGGTCATTTATTTAAGAAACTTAAAGACAAAAAATTAAAAAGAATATTATTAATAGCAACTGGTGCTTTAACTAATTCTACTACTTCTCAACAAGGAGAAAGTATCCCTGGTATAGCACATGCTGTTAGTATAGAAATATAATTTTTAGAGGTGTATTATGGAATTTTTTCAAAATATAGATTGGCTTACTGTTTTATATGCTTTTATTGTAGGTGGAATTTTATGTATTATTGCTCAAATTTTAATTGATAAAACAAAATTAACTTCAGCAAGAATTCTAGTATTATATGTTACAGTAGGTGCAATATTAGGAGGACTTGGAATATATAAATATTTAGTAGACTTTGCAGGTGCTGGTGCAACTGTTCCTCTTACTGGATTTGGTTATAATTTATCAAAAGGTGTTATAGAAGAAATTAAACAAACTGGATTTATTGGAGCATTTACAGGAGGAATTAAGGCTTGTGCTGGTGGTATTGCAGCTGCTATTTTCTTTGGATATATTGCTTCTTTAGTATCTAAGCCTAAAATTAAGAAATAATAGAATTGCTTATACTTATAAATTTACAATATATGTATTATATGATATAATATATTATAATAATTTTTATAAGGAGGGGCTATTATGACTAGGTCATTTTGCACTGAACACTTACGGATGCGTCCGTTTGAAGAAAACGAAAAAAACGCATTTTTAAGCTTGGTCTTAGATGAAGATGTTCAGAAGTATTTTAACTTTGGTCATAATATTGATGAGATTTCTGACTTCTTTGATCAATATTATGCTGACTATAGCATATTTGGTGATATGTTTGCTATAACATTATCAGACTCTATCGTTGGCTGTATTAGGTACTGTGAAATGCCTCCTGATGAAGCAGTAATAGAATGTTTCATTGGGAAACCTTTCAGAAATCAGGGCTATGCAACAGAGGCCATAGATGGTCTGCTAAGCTATCTCAAATCAAACTCAGAAAATATTGAAGTTGCCGTGTTTTATGTACATTATGACAACATGATCTCACAACAGATTCTGAGTAAATACAACCCCCAAAGGCAATCAGATGGCGATTACATTATACATTATTTCGACTTCTGATTTTAAAGAGGCAGACTCATCTCTGCCTCTTTCCCTTTACTTATCTTTTTTAGTCTATTAAAAAGCTTTGATTTTACAAAATTTACATAATTTGATATAATATAAAGTATCTCAATGTAAGGAAGGTAGAAACTATGTTTAGATTTGAGACCAAACGGTTGCAGATGCGACCATTTAAAGAAGATGACAAAAAAAGATATATAGAAATATGTTTAGATGAAGAAATTCAAAAGTATTTTTCAATAGGTGATGATTATTTTGAAATAAAAAATTTCTTCGAGGAAACTTTGATGACATTTAGCAAGTCAGATTTCGTTTTTGCTATCATACATCAACATAATATAATAGGATTTATCTCTTATTATGAGATGACCTCTAATATTATAATGATAGAATATGCTATTGGATATAAGTATCGGAGAAAAGGTTTTGCTTTGGAGGCTCTTGCTGGACTTCTTGAATATATAAAAACTTATAATTCAGAGATTAATACTGCTACTTTTTGTATTCAGGAAGGAAACAATAATTCTCTGAAAGTTATAGAGAAATACAACCCAATTGAATCCAAGACTTTTGGTACACATTCTTTTAATTTCTAATCTAATATTTCTATAAAAGTACATGCAGGTTTTTATACCTGCATTATTTCTTTGTTTTACATATATTTTTAATCTTTTACAAATTTTATATAATTTGATATAATATAAAGTATCTCAAGTTAAGGAAGGATGTAGAAACTATGTATAGCTTTGAAACAAAACGGTTGCAGATGCGACCATTTAAAGAAGATGACAAAAAAAGATATATAGAAATATGTTTAGATAATCAGATAAAAAAATATTTCAATATAGGAGAAAATTGTTCTGAAATAGCAAACTTTTTTGAAAGCTCTATCATATATGTTAATGACTCTGATATTGTTTTTGCTATTCATTACAATAATAATATAATAGGATTTATTGATTATTGTTTAATTCAACCAGATAGCATAATGATAGCATACGCTATTGAGAAACAATATCGGAAAGAAGGGTTTGCTACTGAGGCACTGACTGGGATCCTTAAATACATAAAAAATATTTTCCCTAGAGTTGATACTGCTGTTTTATGCATACATGCAAATAACACAGCATCTCTTAAAACAATAGAAAAGTTTAATCCCACCAAATGCAATTCTTTTACATATTGCTTTAAATTCTGATTATTCTATATTTCTATAAAAGTAAAGGCAGGTATAAAAACCTGCCTTCTTTCTTTTATTATTTTACAACAATATTAAATATCTTTCCTTTTACATATATTTCTTTAACTACTGTCTTATCTTTTATTAATTCTTTAACTGTATCATTATTCATAACTATTTCTTTAACTGCTGTTTCCGTAGCTTCTTTTTCTACTTTTATAGTAGTTTTTAATTTTCCATTTACTTGTACTGGAATTTCAATTTCATCATCTATTGTTTTGCTTTCATCATATACTGGCCATGGTGTATTTGATATCTCTGTACTTTCTCCAATTTCTTTAAATAGTTCTTCTGTTATATGTGGTGCAAAAGGATTTAATAATTGTAGAAATGTTTTATATTCTGTTTTATTAATTTGTTTTTCTTTGTAAAATTCATTTACCATAGTCATAAAAGTTGCAACAGCAGTATTAAACTTCATCTCTTCAATATCTGTTGTTACTTTCTTTATAGCTTTGTGCATCATTTTTTCAAATTTATCAGAATATTTATCTCCTTCTACCATAATTTCTTTTAAATTCCATACTCTATCTAAGAATTTACTACATCCTCTAATACTTTCCATAGACCATGGTGCTGTTTGATCAAATGGTCCCATAAACATTTCATAAACTCTAAAACTATCTGCTCCAAATTCTTCTATTATATCATCTGGATTTATTACATTTCCTTTAGATTTAGACATTTTTTCGCCATTTCCACCTAAAATCATTCCATGTGAAGTACGTTTTTGATATGGTTCTTTAGTAGGAACTACTCCTATATCATATAAGAATTTATGCCAAAATCTTGAATATAGTAAATGAAGTGTTGTGTGTTCCATTCCACCATTATACCAATCTATTGGTGTCCAATAGTCTAGAGCTTCTTTTGAAGCTAATTCTTTATCATTATGTGGGTCTGTATATCTTAAGAAATACCATGAAGAACCTGCCCATTGTGGCATTGTATCAGTTTCTCTTTTAGCATCTCCGTTGCAACAAGGACATTTTGTTTTAATCCATTCTGTATGTTTTGCAAGTGGAGATTCTCCATTTTCTCCTGGCTCATAATCTTCTATATCTGGAAGTACTAAAGGAAGTTCTTCCTCTTTTATTGGATTCCAACCACAACTTTTGCAATATACCATTGGTATTGGCTCTCCCCAATATCTTTGACGAGAAAATACCCAATCACGAAGTTTATAATTTACTTTTTTAACTCCTAATTTATTATTTTCAACATATTCTATTGCTTTTGCTTTTGCAGTTTCTGTATCTAATCCAGTTAAAAAATCTGAATTTATTGAAATACCATTTTCTACATTTGTAAATGCTTTTTCTTCAAAATACATATCAATTTGAAATTTCTGGCTTTCAATATTAATATAATCATATAATTTTTCTTTTTCTATCCAAACTCTATCATATCTTTGTTTTTCTTCTTCTGATATCTCTTCTGCTGATAAAGAGTTTAATTCAATAACAACACATTCTTGTATTATTTTTCTATTTACATCTTTATGTGCAGCATAAAATTCATCAAAAGATGTAGCATTTATTTGGTATGCTGATTTTATATCTGTGTATCCTGTCTCTTCCTTTAATTCTCTCATAGCCGCTTTTATAACAGTTTCTTTTTCTTCTATTCCACCCATTACTAAGCATTTCCAGTCAATATTTTTATAATTTAATACTAAATATTTTTCCTCAGTAGGATGTTTTACTATATTTGCTACTACATGTCTTTTAGTATTTTCTTTTCCTTCTATTGGAGGATTTTTTGAATCGAAATATTTTGGTGCTACAACTTGTTTTATAGGTAAATCAAACTTCTTAGCAAATTCAAAATCTCTTTCATCATGAGCTGGAACTGCCATAATAGCTCCTGTTCCATAAGTAGATAACACATAATCAGATATCCATATAGGAATTTGTTCATTTGTTAATGGATTTATAGCTTTAATTCCTTTTATCTCTACTCCTGTTTTTTCTTTATTTAACTCTGAACGTTCAAAGTCTGATTTAAGTGCTGCTTTCTTTTTATATTCTTCAACTTCATCTAAATTAGTAATTTTATCTTTATTTTTTTCTATTAATTTGTGTTCTGGAGCAATTACCATATAAGTTGCACCAAAAATAGTATCTGGTCTAGTTGTATATACAACTAATTTTTCATCAGAATCAGTTATTTTAAATTCAACCTCTGCTCCTTCACTTCTTCCTATCCAGTTTTTTTGTTGTGTTTTTATTTTTTCTAGGAAATCTAAATCATCTAAGTCATCTATTAATCTTTGGGCATATTCTGTTATTTTTAGCATCCATTGGCTTTTTTCTTTTTGTACTACTGGGCTTCCACATCTCTCGCAAACACCATTTACAACTTCTTCATTTGCAAGTCCTACTTTACATCCTGTACAAAAATTTATTGGCATAGTTGCCTTATATGCTAATCCTTTTTTATATAATTGAATAAAAATCCATTGTGTCCATTTATAATAATTAGGATCTGTTGTATTTACTTCTCTTGACCAGTCAAAAGAGAAACCTACTGATTTTAATTGCTCTCTAAAATGGTTGATATTATTTTCAGTTGTTATTCTTGGGTGAATATGATTTTTTATAGCATAATTCTCAGCTGGCAGACCAAATGCGTCAAATCCTATAGGATAGAGTACATTATATCCTTGCATTCTTTTCTTTCTTGCAATTATATCTATTGCTGTATAACTTCTTGGATGTCCTACATGAAGTCCTTGCCCTGATGGATAAGGAAATTCAATCAGTCCATACCACTTAGGCATTGTATAATCTGTTTTTGCATTAAAAGTTCCTTCCTTCTCCCATTTTTCTTGCCATTTTTTTTCTACCTTTTTAAAATCGTATGACATAAGTATCTCTCCTTTACCTTAGAATATCAGCAATTATATATCATATACTTTCTTTTTGCAATATATTACATAATTATTTATGTAAATTTATTTCTATCTTTCTGAACTTTCATCTGAAATAATATTTTGCAGATTACTTATTTGATTTTTTACTCCATTTTCTATTGATGCTCTAAATATTGCTTGCAAATGTTCTGGCTCTGGATAATCTTTTTCATCTAATGCTGCAAGTACAAATTTATCTCTTACACTATACCTTATAACTTCTCTATTTTCATCATATTTTCTTGATAAATTATCTAATATTGACTCCATATCAAGATTAAAACCTTTCATTTTTGCAAATGTATTTGCAAATGTTAAAACTGTTCTTGTATTTCCATCTCTAAATGGATGAACTCTCCAAATTTTTGACAAATATTTAGTAAATTGTTCTGCAAGTTCATCACTTCTTTTATTTTTCCATTCATACAAATTCATTTCATTTAATGCTTCATCTAATTTTTTCTCTATCTCATTTGGTTCAGCATATTACAAACTTAGTCCTGGTAACACAATCTCTTCTTTGTAAATTGGAACAGTCCTAAATTTTCCTGCCCAATCATATATATCTTGAAATATATGAAAATGTATTTTCTTTATTAAATCAGTAGTACATTGTGCCTTATCTAATTCATCTACATCCATTAACCTAACAAAAGCTATATCTCTTTCAGCTTTCTCTAATTCTTCCTCTCTTACTTTTCCTAACTTATTTTTTAATGTACCATTTTCTAAAATATATGGGTCTTTCATAATCATCCTACTTTCTATATTTACTTATTATTCTTTCTTGTATTTCTTTTAATTCTGTCTTTCCATCTACATATTCTTTAAATTCTTCTAGTGTTTCGTTTGAAGGTTCTTCTCCGCTTGCTAGTGATATTGCATAAGCTCTTTTTACAATCTGTTTTCTTTGTTCTCTTGTTGTATCTTTAATTAAATAACTCATATTTTCTCCTTTTAAATTAATATTTTAGATTATAACACATATTCTTTTATGCTTCAATTTGACTTATAGTCTTAAATAATACCATTTTCTTTAAATATTTTTTCTAATACTTCAATATTTAATCCTATACCTGCATTATAATTTCCTTCACATTTTTCAATATTCTTACTTCCAATTCCTTGTATTGCATAAGCACCTGCTTTATCTAATGGGTCTTTTGTATCAATATAATCTATAATTTCTTTATCTGTTAACTTTTTCATTGTAACTGTTATTTTATCAATAATAGTTTGCACCAATAATTTATCATTTTTATTAATTATTACTGTCATTCCAGTATATATATAATTATCTTTTCCTTGTAATTTTTGCAGCATATTAAAAGCATCTTTTTCATCTTTTGGCTTTCCTAAAGTATTTCCATTAAAATATACAATAGTATCTGCTGCAATAATAGTAAAATCTTTATAATTTTCTTTTATATTACTTAAAACACTTTCTGCTTTTTTTACTGACAATTGCTTAACTAATTTTTCTGGATTTTTTTCTTTTTCTTTTAGCTCTGTTTCATCAAAATCACTTTTAATTATTTCATAATCTTTTACTAGCTTTGACAATAATTCTTTTCTTCTTGGAGAACCTGATGCTAATATAATTTTCATATATTTTACTCCTTTTAATTTTACTATTTTATAATATATTATTCTATCTTATTTAATGTATCTATTATAAAGTTAAATATATCGTTATTTCCTTCTTCATTTTTATAATTAGATAATTCTTCTTTATTAAGTTCAGATATATACTTGTTATATTTTTCAACAAAAGATATTGAATCTAATGGATATCCTTCATGTACTATTTTACTTGGTGTATTTGTAAAATAAATTTTATTTCTTTTAAATGATGATGTTATTATATTTTTCCCATCATATATTGCAACTCCCTTTACCCATACTGCGTTTAATCTCTCACCATTTCTTCCATATTCTTTTACTAGATTTGTATAATGCTTAAGCATTTCTTCATCATTTAATCTTTTTCCATTTACTCTTCTTACATTTGTTCCTGGTTGTTTATCCTCTTCTAAATCTTCAAAATATAAATTATCATCAATTGATATTGTTATCATATTACAAATATTTTGATATGCTTTTGCTTTAATAATTGCATTTTCTACTCCATCTTTTCCATTTTCCTCAACATCAATATCAACATTTAAATCAGATATTGTATAAATTTCATATCCATATTTTTTTAATTCATCTGCATAATATTTTACTTTTGCAGGATTTTTAGTTGCAAATAAAATTTTTTTCATATTCTTTATTCCTTTATTTAATATTTTTATATTTTCCATTATTATTTTCATAGATTCTTTGTATTTTTACTATATCTGCTTTATTTCTAAAAGCTCTTTTTAAAATAAGTATATATGAAATTTTAGACTGCATTAAAAAAATATAATCTTTACTTTCCCATATTTCACATATATTATCCCATAATATAATAGAAGAATCGTTATTTAATTTTATTTTTACGCCTTTATCATTAAATTCAAGTTCCATTTCTTCTTTTAACATTTTAGTTTTATTATATACTTTAATTGGTTGAACATAATAAAGCAATATAATTAATATATAAGATATTACAAGTAAAACTCCATTAATAATGCTAAAAAACTTTTCTCTCATCAATAATAGTAATATCTCAAAAAATGTCATAAAGATTAAAAAGGAAATATTTCCTTTTGATATAGCTTTACTTTCTAATAAAAATTTTCTTCTTGATTTCACATATTCTTCTTTTGTATATCTAAATTTCACTTTTATATCAGATTGTTCTAAATAAATATTACTTTTTTTATTAGACATATTTTTTCTCCTATTATTAAATTATTCTAAATACATTGCTGCATTATCTTTATCTACTATTTTAAATCCAAGTATTTTTTTAAAATTATTTCTTCTTAAAAGTTCCTCATATAATTGAATTGGTATATCAACTTTAAAATTTCCTTCTATATCAGGAAGTGAAAATGTTATCTTCCCATTTTCATAATTTGAAAAATATATTATTTCAGCCTTTTCCTTTTCTATTCCACTCTCTTCTACTTTACTTATAACAAATGGTTTTATTAATTCTATTAATACATCATTTAATTTTGATTCAAATATATCTATTTTTTCTAATAAATCATTTTTTGAAAAAACAATTCTTGCTTTCTCTTCTACTTGTTTTGGAACATTTATACTTTCTATTTTTCTTATTATTTCAGATGTTTTATTTGGTACATAATATATCATAAAATTATTTTTCGCATCATTGTATACTGTTAAATATTC
The DNA here is from genome assembly GCA_022796725.1 of Clostridia bacterium. GTDB lineage: Bacteria > Bacillota > Clostridia > TANB77 > CAG-508 > UMGS1994. The sequence goes on from JAAWJE010000082.1 coordinate 21,985, forward strand.
AATCTGAAAGCTTTCTCCACAATTAGGACAAGTATATTTAAAAAATTCTAAACTTTTTACTTCTTGTTTTGTTTTTGATTCAGAATTTACATTTATAGAATCCCATATATTAAATTTACCAACATTTCCACAATTTGCACATTTTACATCTTTAAAGTGCATTCTATTCATGTACAATTCCCCCTTCATATATATTTTATCAATAATTACTTATTTTACCAACATATTTATATTATTTTATAATAATTTTTATATATTATAGATATATTTCTTTTTATTTACATTTTCTTTTCAATTTTACAACTTAATTGATTATATACTCTGTTAATATTATAATTAAATTGTATAAATAAATTTATTTTAGGAGAAAAACTATGAAAAATCAATATAGACTTTCAAAAATTAATAGTTTATATAGCAAAATTATATTATGTTCAAAAGAAATATCACCAGAATATTATGCTAGTCTAAGAAAAAGTTTAATTTTGGAAAAACTAACTGGAATATTAACCTCTGAAGTTAATTTTGAATCTCCTGATAAAATATACTACTCGTTTGATTATGAAGATTTTAATATTCTTCATAATGTACTTGCATCTAATAAAACTATACAAAATGGAATAGATTATATATATGGTATGACACCACATCTTTCTGAAAAAAATAACGAAGAAATTATGATAACTAGATTAATTGTTAAAATAGGAATTGACCAATATTTATATATGGCTTGTTCACAAAAAAGAGAAATATATACAGAAATTATATTTTTAGATGATTCTTCTTTTCCTCAGAAAAATGTTTCAATAGAAGATTTTAAAAATGAGTTTTCAGATACAATACAAATTGGAACAGATGCAGATAAAGTATTACTTAAACTATCACCTAGACCTATAAAAATACTTAATATTTTAGAATATTTATCTGATAGTATTGATAATACTTTATTATCAGAAAATGAAAAAGAAGAAATCTTTGAAGATAATAATATTTATTCTTTTAAGAATTTTGTAAAAGATACAAATATATCTATCTCTGAAAAAATTCCTATTTCTGTGTTTACAGAACCTAGACCTAATATAAAATGCTGTGATGGTTTTAAATTTTCAGTTCAAGCATCTTATTATAATTATTGTGAGCCTAAAATAACTGGTTTAGATATATATAAATCATTTGAAGTATTATCTAAAGATGATATTGATGAGTTTGCTTTATATCTTTCTAATGATAGATATATTGGAACTGCAACAAAAAAGTCAAAGATTAATCAATATAACTATGTACCATTAAATCTAATTGAAAATTTAATTGAAAATCATGGTGGTATAGATAAAGAAGCAACTTTTGTTTCTACTGAAAGAAATAAAATGACGGAACTTAAGAAATTATCTTATGTAAAAAAGATATTAGAAAAAAACGAAGAAATTATTTAATTATACACAGGAGGAAATAATGGATAATTCAAAAGAAAAAACTTTGTCTTCTGGGGAAGAACTTAATTATACTATTTTAATTAAACTTAAAAATTTTTTTACAAATCTTTTTTCAAAAAAACTTTATCTTCCTGAGAAAACAATAACAATAGATGAAAAAGAAGTAGCTTTTATGGAAAAGTATGCAAATAAAACTATTGAAGAAATACAAGTTCTTTATGAAGAAGGAGAACTAGAAGAAGAAGAATTACCAAATTCAAAACTTGAAGAATTAAAAGAACTATATGTTAATCAAATATTGCGTCTTGATAAAGATTCCATAAAATATACATCACCTTTTTAATAATACAAAATAATATATACTAGGAGTATTTCAATAATAATTAATTTATTGTGATACTCTTATTTTTATAAATAATAATTTATTATTAACAATAAATTGTTATACACATTATTTTATCTTTTTTATATTATTCTCATCTAAATCCTGAATTCTTTTTATACTATTACTATCTTTTAAAATATTATATTGTTTTTTAGCTATATTATTTAATTTTTCAAGTCTTAATTTTTGACATATTCCTTGTTCTATCATTTCTGCATTTAGATTTTCTAAATTACTTAAAATCACTAATTGAAGAATATTTGCATAATCACGTATATTATCATCTAAAGTAGGATTTTTATCTTTCCATTCTTTTGCAGTCATTACAAATAATGCAACATTTAATAAATCAGCTTCACTAGAATAAACATATAATTTTTGATTTTCTGTAAGTATAGGAATTATATTCTCTTTTATATTATTAGTATGTATCCTATAATTTGTTTTTGCAAACTCTCGTCTAACAAACCAATCTATTTATGATCTCTTTTTATCTCTTTACTTATATTTTATTTTAACTTCTTTAAGTTCATTTTCTGCTATCTTATAATTTGGCATATAAAAACTAACTAAATTCCAAAAATCTTTTGAATGATTCATATACTTTAAATGACATAGCTCATGAAGACATACATATTCAATAGCATTTCTTGAATACTTAATAATTTCTGCATTAATGCTTATAAGTTTTTTTGATGAACAATTTCCCCATGCTCTTTTGAAATTTCTAATCTTAAAAGCCTCTGGAATAAGATTAGTCTTTCTAATAAGTTTTTCCATAGCAAAACTTATTTCTTCTTCTGCTAGAGTATTATAATATTTTTTCAAAATTCTTTTTACTTTTAAAGCACTTTTTTCACCTTTTAAATATACTACTAATTTGTTTTCTTCTTCACCATTTATAATTTCTATCTTATCTTTTTTTATTTTTAAATCAGAACATACTTCAAGTACATATTTATTACCTAATATATAAAATATATCTCCTGTATCAAATTTTAATTCTACTGGTTCTATTTTAGGATATTTTTTTATAGTATCATATATCCATTTAGCTTTTTCATTTACAATTCTCTCTATTTCATTTCTGCTTATTCTATTTGGCACTCTAACTTGAAGCTCACCATTAGATATATTAAGATATACTCTTTTTCTTTTTCCTGTATTTATAGTATATTCGATTATTTCTCCATTGTACTTTAATATTCCTCTACCTTCCATTTATTTTAAAACCTTATATTATTCATCTTTTAATGTATTTCTATTTTCATCTTCTAAATTCTCTATACTATCCATTGGTTTAGAGAATTCAACAATTTCAGAAGCTTCAACTATTAATATATCTTCATCTATATTTCCTGTTTTATATTTATCATCAATTTCAATAGTGTGCATATTTTCAGTAATATCAACTAATGTTCCTGTTCTTCCATCTTTAATTTTTACTCTATCATTCTCTTCTAAATATGTTTCTATATTAGACTTTCTTGGATTATTATCTTCCTCATAATCTACTAATAAATCTATTATATCTTCATATTCTTCTCCAAGTTCTGTTATCTCATCTGCTTCATCTACACAATATAAATTTAGATACTCTAATAACTTTTGTTCAAACTGATATAACTCTTCTATGGAATATTCTTTATTTTCTATGTAAGCTCCTGCCTTACTACATAACTTTAATTGTCTTTCATTTAAAATATTTATTAAATACATCTATTCTCTCCTATTAATTTTTATTTATATTTATATCACATTATTAGTAATAATCAATAGTTAAAGAAAAAATAAAACGATATAATATAAATATATCGTTTTATTAAGCTTAGTATTATTCTATTTCAATTGTCTTTTTCTTTTCTATTTGTTTAGCTTCTATTTTTGGAAATTCTAAACATAAAGTTCCATTATTAAATGATGCTTTTATTTCTTGTTCATTAATATCTTCTCCAACAAAGAAACTTCTTGAACATTTTCCTATATAACGTTCTCTGTGTACAAATTTTTTATTTTCTTCATTATTCTCTTCTACTCTAGTCGCACTTATTGTTAAATATCCTTCCTCTACTTCAATATTAATATCTTTTTTATCATATCCTGGTAAATCCATTTTTAATTCGTATTTTCCATCTTTCTCAATTATGTCTGTTTTCATTGGCAAATGTTCTTTTTTTGCACTTCTTCCTTCATCAAAAAATGGGTCTTTAAACATATCATCAAATAAACTCATTCCAAAATTTCTTCTTGGTATCATCATCATAAAAATTCCTCCTTTAATATGTTGACACCTTTTTAGGTAGCATATTTTTAATTTATTTTTGAAAAGCTTTTCTCTTTACGATTATTATTATAGCATTACTTTTTAGCAGTGTCAATATTAGACTGCTAATTTTTAAAACTTTTCAATTTTATTTTATCCATTTTTTATTGTAATATACTTATACTTTAAGTTTTTCTAACACTTTGAGCATTTTTTTATTATATAAAATATTTATAATAAACATTATAAATGTAGAAATTATAAAAGGTATTGCATACATAAAATTTACTGTTAATGAATATAAAGTTAAAATTACAAGTAAACTGCTAATATCAAATATTATTCCTTTTTTCTTTCTTATATTAATTTGAATTTTCAATTCTTTTTCTATAATTTTTTTATTAAATTCTATATTCTCTGATAATTCCTTATCATTTATTACTTCATTTATTGATTTTTCATCAAACTTTTTATTTGATTTCTCAAATGAAAATCTTCTACCATAATCTATTCTATTTATTTTATAAAACTCTGCTACCTTTATCTCCTGATTATTTGTAGACTTTAATATATCATAATTAATATAATACTTTTTTCCACTTTTATTTACAAATAAAAAAACAATATCTGGATTAACAGTTTTTCCAAAAAATCCATTTATAATAGCTTTTTCTTTTCCTACTAAATAAACAATACCATTTACATCTTGAGCCATATTTTTAAATCCTTTCAAGTAAAATTATTTATATAATATATCACACATAAAATAAACTCAAGGGGAAAATCCTTGAGTTTATTTTTATTTTATATATTTTGTTTTTTCATTCTAATTCTTTTAAAAATTTTTACAATCTCTATTATTGGAATAATTAGAAGTGCTATTCCTGCAGCTGCAAAAAATTCATATATACTAATTGTACTCATACCAAATAAAGTTACAAACACTGGAATATATGTTACTCCCAAAGTAATTAATACAACTCCTATAACAGCACCAAATAACCATATATTTCTAGTCTTCAAACTTAAAATAGATTTAGTTCTTGACCTCATACATAAAGCATAAGCAATTTCTATAAAATTCATTGTTATAAATGCCATAGACATACCATCAACAGATTTAAAAAGTCCCATATGTCCAAGTTCCATATATTGTCCTACAAAAAATGCTACAAGTACTAAAATTCCCATAAGTACTGCATGCAAGCCTACATCTATTCCTACACCATTTGCAAATAAACTTTCTTTTGAAGATCTTGGTTTTCTTTTCATTATTCCATCTTCTGCTTTTTCCATTCCAAGTGCTAAGCCTGGTATACAATCAGTAACCATATTTATCCATAAAAGATGTGCTGGTGTAAGTATTGTAATTCCAAATAGTGATGATAAGAATATTGCTACTACCTCAGCCATATTAGTAGATAATTGAAATTGTAAAACTTTTTTTACGTTATCATATATCTTTCTTCCTTCTTCTACTGCATTTACAATTGTTGCAAAATTATCATCTGCTAAAACCATGTCTGATGCACCTTTTGTAACATCAGTTCCTGTGATTCCCATACTAATTCCAACATCAGCAGTTTTTATTGATGGTGCATCATTTACTCCATCTCCTGTCATTGCTGTAATTAAACCTTGAGATTGAAGTGCTTTTACAATACGTGTTTTATGTTCTGGCTGAACTCTTGCAAATACAGAACAATTTTTTACAACTTCTATCAATTCTTCATCTGATAAATCATTTATCTCTTCACCTGTTCTTGCCTCTGTTTTATTCTCTATTATTTTTAGATTCTTAGCAATTGCAACAGCAGTATCTTTATGGTCTCCTGTTATCATTATTGGCCTAATTCCTGCTGATTTACACTTTTCAACAGCATCATATACTTCTTCTCTACAGGGATCTATCATTCCAACAAATCCGAACAAAAATCAAATCTTTTTCAACTGTTTCTGAAGATATATTTTCTGGTTTTTTATCATATTCTGTATAGGCTAGACCTAAAACTCTAAGAGCTTTATCAGCATATTCTTTATTTATCTTTTTAATTTCTTCAATATTCTCTTTTGTTAAATCTTGAACTTTTCCATCCTTTAAATATTTTGTACATATATTTAAAAGCATTTCACAAGCACCTTTTGTATATTGAACTACTTTTCCGTCCTTTTCATGCAGAGTACTCATAAGTTTTCTATTTGAATCAAAAGGAACTTCTCCTATACGTTTAAACTCTTTATCTAAATCATACTTTGGAAATCCTAGTTTATTTGCAAATTCTACTAATGCATTTTCTGTAGGCTCACCAAGTGCTTTATTACTTCCCTTTTCTATTACAGAATCACTGCAAAGTGCCATACCTTTTGAAAGTAATTCTTTATCACAAGAATAACTATCTACTACTGTCATTTTATTTTGTGTTAAAGTTCCTGTTTTATCTGAACAAATAATTTGAGTACACCCTAAAGCTTCAACTGCACTTAATTTTCTAATTAAAGCTTTTCTATTTGCCATAGATGTAACACCTATTGATAGTATAATAGTTACAACTGCAGGTATTCCTTCTGGAATAGCAGCCACAGCAAGTGCAATTGCAGTAAGTAGTGAATCAATTATAGCTACTGCTGTAAAACTTCCATGTCTTACAAATCCTATAATAAATACAAGTACACATATAATAAGTACAAGTTTTGTAAGCATTTTTGAAAGTTCTGACATCTTCTTTTGAAGTGGTGTTTCTTCTTTTTGTGTTTGTTCTAAAGCATTTGCTATTTTCCCAATTTCTGTATCCATACCTGATTCAACAACTATTGCTTTTCCTCTTCCATATACAATAGTACTTCCACTATAAAGCATATTTAATCTATCTCCAAGTGAAATATCTTTTTGCTTTTCTCCTAAACTTAAAATTGTATTTATTTTATTTACTGGCACAGACTCTCCTGTAAGTACTGACTCCTCAACTTTTAAACTATGACTTTCAATTATTCTGCAATCTGCTGATAAAACATCTCCCGCTTCAAGTAAAACAACATCTCCAACTACTAAATCTTCACTTTTTACTATTACTTCTTTTCCGTCTCTTAGTACCTTAGATGTAGAAGCTGTCATCTTTTTTAGTGAATCTATTGCCTTTTCAGCTTTACTTTCTTGAACAATACCAAGTATAGTATTTATTACTACAACAAATAAAATAATAAACACATCTGAAATAGAATCTCCTTGAGAAATAGATACTACTGCTGATATTACTGCTGTAATAAGTAACATTATTATCATTGGGTCTATAATCGAACTTATTATCTTTTGAAATAATGTTGCTTTTTTAGCTTCGTTTAGCTTATTTGGTCCATTTTTCTCCAGTCTCTTTCTTGCATCACTTGTTGATAATCCATTTTCAGAAGAATTTACTTCTTTAAAAACATCACTTATCTCTTTCAAATAACTTTTCATTTCTTCACCTTTCCTTAATATTATATTCTATTATTAATTGCAATTTATTTTACATACATTATACTAATATTATAAACATATTTGCAATTTATAAATCTAAATTTTAACATATATTACAAAAGACTTATCTGCTCTTTTATTTAAAGCAAATAAGTCTCATCATTTAAAATTATTCCAGACTATTTTTAGTCGATTGTTGAAATTAATTACATATAGTATTATATGCTGATTACTCCCTTATCAATATTTATTTTATTTTGA
>JAAWJE010000044.1 GCA_022796725.1 Clostridia bacterium
CAATTTTATAAAGCATCTCTATTTTCTTACATTCATTTATCAGAATTCTCATTAGCCATGTTGTAAAATATTTCTCATTTCTTATCTTTTTTATATTTTCATACAATAATATTAATGTAGATTGAATAGCATCATTTATATCATCTTCATAAAATAAAATTGTTCTAGCAGTTTTATACAATTTTATTTTATGCATATTTATAAGTTCTTCTATTGCTCTTATATCTCCACTTTTTGCTTTTTTCACAATCTCTTCCATTTCAGTTTTATCTTTTTCCTCCTTTTATAATATTTTCTTTTACTTATTAGATATCTCTTTTTACATTTTGGTTCCATTTTTCATAAATAAAAATAGGTTTTAAGATTTTACTCTTAAAACCATTGTTTTACTTAAATACTTCTGAAATCGTATCTTCTTTATATCCTTTTTTTCTAAGATATATTTTTATACTATCTATATCCATAGTTTTGCTTTTTTTAAAATATATATTTTCAGCAGATTTTTTCTCATATTCTAATAAAGTATCTATATTTTCTTCAAAATATTCTTCAATTAAATTTTTATTTATTCCTTTTGAGTGTAATTTGTATTTTAACTCATATAGAGATAAATTTTTTAAAGAAATTGATTCTGCTATGAACCTTTCTATATAATTTCTATCATCAATATATTTTAGCTCTTTTAATCTTTCTATGACTTCTTCTAAAAGTTCATTATCTTCTTTAGAAAATTTTTGCCATACTTCTTTTTCTGTTCTCTTTTTAAACATTATGTATTTTAATACTTTTGTTTTTAGTTTCTCTATTTTATCTAATCTAGCTAGTTTTTCTTCATCTGCATACTTTGTTATCATATATTACTCTTCCTCTTCTTCTGTCTCTTCTATGTCTTCGTTTAATGCTTGCTCAAAAGCTTTATTATAATTATCTCTAACCTTCTTTTCGATTTCTTCTGCAATTTCTGGATTTTCTTTTAGATATTTTTTAACATTTTCTCTACCTTGTCCAATTTTTGAACTATTATAGCTAAACCATGCACCACTTTTATTTATTACATCAAGTTTAACAGCCATATCTACTAAACCACCTTCTTTTGATATTCCCTCTCCATACATAATATCAAATTCTGCTTCTCTAAATGGTGGCGCTACTTTATTTTTTACAACTTTTACTCTTGTTCTATTTCCTACAATTTCTCCGTCTTGCTTTATACTTTCAATTCTTCTTATATCTAATCTAACAGATGAATAGAATTTTAATGCTCTACCTCCTGGAGTTGTTTCTGGATTTCCAAACATAACTCCAACTTTTTCTCTTAATTGATTTATAAATATTATTGCTGTTTTTGATTTATTTAAAACACCTGCAAGTTTTCTTAAAGCTTGAGACATTAATCTTGCTTGAAGTCCAATATAAGAATCACCCATGTCTCCATCAATTTCTGCCTTTGGAACTAAAGCTGCAACAGAGTCAACAACTATAATATCAATTGCCTGACTTCTTACTAATGCTTCAACTATTTCTAATGCTTGTTCTCCTGTATCTGGTTGAGAAACAATTAAGTTGTCTATATCTACTCCTAATTTTTTAGCATATACTGGATCTAATGCATGTTCTGCATCTATAAAAGCTGCTTCTCCACCTAACTTTTGTGCTTCTGCTATTGCATGAAGAGCCACAGTAGTTTTTCCAGAAGACTCAGGACCATATATCTCTAATATTCTTCCCTTTGGTATTCCTCCAATTCCTAGTGCAACATCTAAAGCTAAAGAACCTGTTGGTATTGCTTCAACTTCCATTGTTTTATACTCTCCAAGTTTCATTACTGAACCTTTTCCAAATTGTTTTTCAATATGACTTATTGCTTCATCTAATGCTTTTCTTTTTTCTGAATTATCTTGCATATTATATTTCCTCCTAAATTTTCATTTACTAAACACTTGTTTGTAGTTATTATATATTAAATTTTATTTTTGTCAATATTTTTTTAATAATTTTTTCTATACCAATTTTGAAACTTGCTAAATAAATTATATTCTGTTGGTTTTCCTATACCAACTAAATTAGTATTATACACAATAACTCCATTTTTTCTTGCTATTCCTATAAAAGGAACTTCTTCTTTATATTTTTCAAAAATCTTTTCATATAATTCTTTTATTGTATTTGAATCTCCTGTCGCATATACTTGTTTTAACCATTCATTTATTCCATTATTTGAATAATTTGATATATTTCCATTTCCTAAATAAGTATTTAAGTTTGGAGTATAAGACGTATTTATATTTACAATAATAGCTTCATATCCTTTTTTACTATTAATACAATTATAATAATTATTTTTTGATATTTGCTTTATATTTACATTTATTCCTATCTTTCTTAATTGATTTTGTATATTTTCTGCTACTTTTATATCCATTCCACTTTTAGAATTTACTGTTATAGTAAATTCTAATTTTACTCTTTTTCCATTTATATTTTTTGACCATGACCTATTTGAATATTTCCATCCAGCTTCTATAAGTAATTTTTTAGCCTCTGTTTTATTAGATATATTTTCTATATTGCTATATACCCAGCTACCAAAATCAAGTGGAAAAGTACTTACTGAATAATTTCTACCATAACAAGATTGAACTATTGAATTAGTATCTATTGCATAACTAATAGCTTTTCTAACTTTAGCTTCTTTTAAAATTGTTGTACTACAATTAAATGCTAAATAATCAAACTCTTTCGTTTTATAAGTTGCAGCTGTATATCCAAGTGTACCTATATAATTTCTAACACTTGTTAAACTTGTATCTACTAAATCTATATTTCCATTTTTAAAAGCTGTATATATTTCTCCCATATTAGAATATAAATTTATATTTATATTTTCTATAATACAATTTTTACTATCTACATCCCAATAATTTTTATTTTTAATAAGTTTAATTACATTTTTAGCTGTACTATCAATTCTGTACATTCCTGTTCCTGTGGGAGCTAAATTTTTATTTGTCTTAT
>JAAWJE010000055.1 GCA_022796725.1 Clostridia bacterium
CACAAATTCTAAATTTTTTCTAGAATTTGTGTTTTACTATATTATTTATTTTTTAGACAGAATTTATCTTCTATTTCTCCTAATTCAGTATATCCTAAAGTTTGTCTTTCATCAGTATGAAAATCACTTCCACCACTCATTAATAAATGATGTTCTCTACAGAAATTCATTAAAAATTCAACTTGTTCGTTATTGTGTTTAGAATGAACACATTCAATTCCATCTAGAATCTTTAAATTATACATATCATTTAAGAATGAAATATTGTCTATAGATTTATATTCAAAAACATGCGGTAAAACGACAATTCCACCAGCTTTATGAATTTCATCTGCTATCTCTATTACTGTTGGTAGATTTTTAGTAAAATCAATATAAAATGGACTTTCTGGATTTGTTACAGATCCAAGCCAAAAACTCTTTTTTCTATCTTTTCCAAGTATATTGTCAAGAATAGTATCATTTTCTTTGTGTTTTTGCATATCACTTTTTATTATATCATTTGCAGGTTCACTAGATTTTGTTATTTTTAAATTTTCACTTAATTTTATTCCTAATGATTTACAAACTGATTTAAAAAATTCTAAGTTTTCCTCTTCTATTTTGATTAGTTCTTTCTCTGTTCTTCTGTCTATAAATTTTGATTTTTTTAATTTTTCTACATCAAAATTATAACCTAATATATGAAAATCTTTTTTATTATATACAAAATCAAATTCAATTCCTGTTATAATTTTTCCTTTGTAGTATTTTTCTATATCTATATTTTTTAATTCTTCGTAAGCTCCTAAAACATTATGATCACAAAAGGAAATTGTATTAATCTTTTTCTCTTCTGCCATTTTCAAAATTTCTTGTACTGTATAATATCCGTCAGAATTTGTTGAATGAATATGTAAATCTATCATTTAATATCTTCCCTTCATTTATTCTATTTAAAATCTAATTATTACTTATATTTAAATGTTTTTCAGTAATATTTACATTATCTTTTTCAATTTCTACTTCAAAATATACACCATCTGGAATTCCATCTCCATTTATATTTTCAGTAAGAGAACCTATCATATAATAGTTTATTTTATTTTCTTTAATTTCTTTAGTCCAATGCTGATGACCACAGAATACAGCTATAATATTTTTATTTTTTATTAGTTCTTTTAATTTATCTCTATTTCTAATCATTAAATTTTCTCCATTATCACCGCAACACCAAAAATTTTCTTTTATATTAATATCTTCTGCAATGCCAAAATGAGAAAATAATATAATTTTTTTATCTCTACTTATTTCTAGATCCTTTTTCAGCCATTCTAAATCTCTTTCTGAAATATATTGTGTTCTATATTCTTTATCTTCATTATTTATATCTGTTCCTATAAATATCAAATGATATTCATTAATATCTATAGAAAATGTAGCAGATTTGTAATTTAATAGATCTAATATTTCATCATTACTTTGTACTGATTTTAATTCATGATTTCCTAAAAGCGTATAATATGGTTTTTTAATTTTTTTAAATAGATTCCACACATGAATTATATTTCTTTTATCATTTTCTATATTTTTAGATGCTTGTATCATATCACCTAAATAAATTACTATATCTGGATTTATTTCATTGTTTATTTTATCAATTAATTTTTCTGTTAAAATATCTGCATATTCAACTAATTTTCTATTCACAGGCCAATTGGGCTTTTTATCTATATAATGAATATCCGCAAATATACATAGTTTAAGCATAAAATCACCTCTGTTATTATTTTAGCTATTATACCATATATTTTTTTAAATTTCATTATAGCTAAAAAAGATAAACTTATACTTATATTTTACAGTTTATCTTTTAAAAATGTGAAAATATATAGAACTTAATATATTCTCATTTTCTATTTTGTATATTCATCTAAACATTCATCAATTGTTTTTGTAATTTCTTTTTTATCCATATTTTTTCCTATGAATACTAATTTTATCATTCTATCTCCTACTTTATAATCCCATTCTTTTTCTATATCTGGATTTAATTTTAATATTTCTTCTTTTTCATTCTTTGGTAACGTGTCAACCCAAGCTCCTCCTTCATAGGCTTGTACTTGTTTTCCTGCTTGTTCAAAAATATAAGACATATCATTTTCATCTGAAAACCATATAATTCCTTTAGCTCTTATTATACTTTTTGGCATATTACAAGCAAATTTATCAAACTTTTCTTTATTTAAAGGTTTTCTTGCCATATATACAAATGATCCTATACCATATTCTTCTGTTTCAGAATCATGGTGATGATGATGGTGGTGATGGTGCTCACCTTCTTCATGCTCATGTTCATGATGCTCGTGTTCATGTTCTTCTTCGTCTTCATCCTCATCATCTTCTAAATCTGCATTTATTTCTTCAAGCCATCCTGCTGTTTCACAAGCTTTCTCAAAATCAAATCTGTTTGTATTTAAAAGCTCTGATACTTCTACTTTTCCATAGTTTGTCTCTATTAATTTTGCTTTAGGTTGTAGTTTTTTTACTATTGCCCTTACTTCATTTAATTCTTCCTTGGAAACTTCATCTACTTTATTTAATATTATTGTAGTACAAAATTCAATTTGCTGAATAAGTAAATTTGCTATATCTTCTTCATCTAAATTATCTTTTTCTAATTCTTTTCCACATCCAAATTCTGATGCAAGTCTTAGAGCATCTACTACAGAAACTACATTATCAAGTCTACAAAGTTTTGGAAGTCCATATTCTACTGTTGATTCAGAAAGTGCTGTAATTGTTTGTGCTATCGGAATAGGTTCACAAATTCCACTTGCTTCAATTAATATATAATCAAAATTTCTTGTTTTTATTAAATCAACTATTTGTTGCATTAAATCAACTTTTA
>JAAWJE010000040.1 GCA_022796725.1 Clostridia bacterium
GATCATATAATCCTTTTTCTTCTAGTCTATTTGCTATATTATATATCTTTAAAGATACATTATTTTTATTTATAAAATTAACTAATCCTTTAGCAATATCTTTTACTTTTTTAGAATTATATAATATGTTTTTAAATTCCACTACTAATTCTACTATTTTTTTTCTTGATTTATTTACTCTATCTTGAAGGTCATTTTTTTCCTCATAATTAAAATCTCTATTATACCATTTTGAGTTTTTTATTCCCCATTTTAGAGCATAATTCTCAAGTTCATAAATATCTATTTCTTCTATATCTACAAGGCCTGTCTTTAAAAATGAAAATACTGCTTCATAAGACCAATTTTTAATAATAATATTCATCAGTGATATTATATAAATCATTAGAATATTGCTATTTACGTCTTTTTTCTCATCTATAAATATTGGTATATTATATTCTTTAAATATAGCCTTCATATTAAAGCTATATTGTTCTATATTATTACTTATTATTCCTATATCTCTATATCTAGCGTTATTATCTCTTACTAAATCTAATATAGTACTTGCAATGTGTTCTATTTCAGAATATGGATTTTTAGCTATAAATATATTTACATCTTCACACTTTTTTAAATATATATTACTTTTGTTTTCATATAAATTTTGTTCTAAAAATTTTAATTCTTCACTTTTTATTCTTTTATTATCTTCTAATTTAATACTTTTTTCTATTTTAAAGTTATTTTCTCGTGCAATAGCAATTAATTTATTTGCTGTTTGTTTATTAAAATAAAATATATCTGATATGTCTATTAAATCGTAATTTATCTCATCTGCACATACAGTAATTGTTACCATACTACAAACTTTCATTAGCTTTTCTAATATTTTATATTCTTGAATTGTGAATCCCATAAATTCATCAATATATATTAATGTATCATTAAACATATCTGTATATTCTAATTTTTGGGCTAGTAAATCTAATATATCTGATTCATCTATAAAAGAAGTACTTACTTTCTCATTATATTTTTTAAGTATCATATCTATATCATTAAGTTTTAATTTTAAATATTTATCATCTGTTTTATCTATAACTTCTTTTATATTCTCGTTTGTAATACTATGTTTTCTAAATTCTGTTATAGAATTTAAAGCTAAATCTAAGTTTTTATTTGAATCTTTTAAGAATTCTAAATCATTTTTTAAATTCTCAATACAAGAATATACAAGCATTGCTTTTCCAATTTTAGATAACTTATTTTTATTTCCATTTCCAACTTCTGATATTACTCTTGTTCCCATTCTACTTAATGTTAATACTTCTGCATTTATTACGCTTTCTTTTGATATGGTATTTAATAGTCTTTGTTCCATAGAAAAAGAAAACTGCTCTGGTACTATTATATATATTTTTTTATTTTCATTTACTTTATTTTTTATTTCGTCAAGTAGAAATTGTGTTTTTCCAGTACCACTTCTACCATATATTAAGCGTAAACTCATCTATTTATTTCCCTTCAATATATAAACTACAACTATTATACTTCATATAATGGAAAAATGCCACTCTGATTTCTGCATAAATCTAAAAACTTAATTTTAGGTTTATTGCATCTTTCAAAGTGGCTGTTATTCCTATTGCTTTAGTTTTTCCATTCTGCCAATCTTATTTCATGATTGATTCTAAGTACTTTCTCGTGCATTTTTGTCAAGATTTCATACATCTCTTCATCGACTGTCTCAAAACTTTCTTCTGGTATTTCGGAGTAAGTCTTGATAACAAGCTCTGCACACTGTTTCATCCTGTTATAAAACTCCTCCATATCTCCTTTCTCAAAAGTTTCATTAAAGTATTCCCCTTCAAAAAAACAATCATCTTCTTCTGAAAGAATATCTTTCACCTTTGGTAAGAGAATTTTGTACATAGTAACAAACTCATTTGCCATCCACTCAAACCTTTTTATTGGTGTCCAGAACCGTATGTTATCATTGTACAGTAAAGCAATAATTAAGAAAATCAATAAAGCTGCAACACAAACTATTTTCATGTTTATTCCTCCATCCATTTTATTGAAGTACATTTCTTATATACAATTATTTTAATTATAACATACTATATAAATTATGTAAACATTAACATTTTATAAAATCAGGTGTCATTTTTAACACCTGATTTATAGTTTAATTTACTTAAATTTATTAATATTTTTTAATTTTCTCTTCTCCAGTAGAATAAGTACTGCTGAGCAATTCCTCGTATATCTCCAAACATTTCATTTGAAACTTTATTTATATGCTTTTTATCTACTTTTGTTTCATCTTCATTATGTATATATAAATCATTCATAACTCTTCTTACCCATACATCTATTGGGAATACATCAAATCTCTTTAAAGAAAATAACATTATGCAGTCAGCAACTTTTGGACCAACACCATCAAGTTTTAGTAATTCATTTCTTATATCTTCTGAATTATTCATATTTTCTATTTTATCTAAATCAACTTGCTTTTCTATTATCATTTTTGTAGTTGTATAAACTCTTTTATCTCTAAAACCAAGTCCTAAGTCTCTTAAATCTTGCACACTTAATTTTGATACTGCTTCTGGAGTAGGAAATAAATAATATTCTTTTTCATTAAATATAACCTTTTTTCCACATTTTTTAGACAACCTGTCAATAATTCCTTTTATTCTTGGAATATTATTGTTTGCAGATATTATAAAAGATATTATACATTCCCATAAATCTTGATTTAAAATTCTTATTCCATATCCATATTCAATGCTATTTTTCATGTTAGTATCTATTTGACTAAGTGCATTTTTTAGATTTTCATAATTTGTATTCAAATCAAAATAATCTTCTACAACCTTTTTTATATCACCATCTAAATTTCCTGTAAAAATAATATCATTTTTTTCTTTTTTTACATTTAATACTCCATTTTTTATTACTCCTGTATAACTGCCATCTTCCTCGATATTCCATCTAAAGCATTGCCCACAGTCAAAAATATGGTTTAATTCAAATGATTTTTCTCCATCTAATTTATATGTTTGTTCCTTCATTTTTTCTCCATTATTACATACATTTTATCTTTATTTCATTAAATATGAAAATATATCTGTACTTAATTTCATGCTATTATGTCTTATAGTACCATTAGAAGTTGTAAGTAAATCATCTTCTATTAACTCATATTTTGCATCTTTCATATTTTCATAATCAATTTTTACTTGATCTTTTTGTTCTTCTGTTTCATACTTAGTAAGTATCTTCTTTGAAAGTTTTGTATTACTTGCTATAACTACATCTATCGAGTCTTTTCCTAAATATCTCTCTAATGCGTTTACATGGTCGCTAACTCCAAAATTATCTGTTTCTCCTGGTTGAGTCATAGCATTACAAATATACATAAGTTTAGCTTTTTTAGATTTATTTATAGCATTAACTAAATCTTTGCAAATTATATGAGGCATAACACTTGTATAAAGACTACCTATACTAAGTATAATTAAATCTGCTTTTGATATAGTATCAAAAACCTCTTGTAATATATGTGGCTCATCTTTATAAAATAATCTTTTATATATTTTATTAGCTTTTGTAATTTCTTCTTCACCTTCTACTATTTCTCCATCTACAGTTTCTCCCATTAAAGTTAAACAATCTTCTGAAAGCGGAAGTACTTTATGTTTTACTGATAATAATTTACCTAAGTACTCTATACTAGTCTTTAAGCTTCCTGTTTCTTTTATAAGTGATGTAAGGATTAAATTTCCTAGTGCATGACCATTAAGTTCACTGTATGTAGATAATCTATATTCCATAACATCTTTTATTTCATCTGGTAATGTTGATAAGTTACTTAAAACCTTTCTTATGTCTCCAACTGCTGGAGTTGAAAATTCCTTTCTTAATCTTCCTGTACTACTACCATTATCAGAAACAGTAATAACAGCTGTTATGTCTAATGGAAAGTATTTTAAACCTCTAAGTAAAGTTGATGTTCCAGTTCCTCCTCCTAGAACTACTACTTTTTTATTTTTTTCCATATAAATCATCCTTTCAATTTAATGTTTTAATAATTTCTTTAAAACATTCAATTTCTATCAAATTATCAATATTAACTTCTTTAGTATAATACTTTGTATTTTTTCTTTTCATTCTAATTAAAGTTTTTGGATTTCGTGATGCTAATCCTATTAAATCATTTGGATTATCATCTATAAAAATTCCTTTATTATATTCTATATCTAAATTAAACTTTAAATTAGATGTTATTATTATATTATCAATATATTTAGACAGTCCTGAACCTTTTATTTTAGTAAGTTGATATGATAAATCTTCCTGAGCTACAAATGTAAGAATATTTATATTATGACCTTTTTCCTTAAGTTCCTTTAAAAAATCTATTACATCCTCATATACATATTTTTTTCCATCTAATATTACATTTTCTACACTATTTATTAATATACTATGTTCTATATTATTCTTATCAGCAAAATAAGTTGCTAATTTATAAATATTATAATAGTTTTCTCTATTAAACATACTTCTTAATTCTGTTATTCTGTCTTCTATAACACCTTTTTGTGTTAATTCACATATATTCTTTGCTATTGTATATAACATATCATTTACCAAAGATGTTGTGTCATATAAAGTACTATCTAAGTCTATATAATAATTCATAACTATTACCCCCAGGTTAATATATTATTACATCTCGCCTAATAATATCAAATTTTTATTTCAAAGTCAATTATACTCGTTTTCTTGACTTTATTACTCATTTTTTATTACTTATGAAAATTAATCTTTTATATAATCAATATTTTCAATTTATATAAATATCACTAAATATTTATTAAAACTAATAATAAAAAAACTGCTATATAACAGTTTTTTACTTACTTAAAAATTTAATATTTTATTTTTTCACATCTAACATCAGTTTCTTCTTTTGCTCTGAATATTCATCATAGTCTATTCTTACATTACTAATAATTTCTTTTTCTGTATCAGTTAAAAAGTTCTTTCCTCTAGTTTTCTGAAATAAATATATTACAATTAAATCTAATAATCTAAATGCTTTTGCCTTCTCTATATTTAAATCATCTTCATTATTTAATGTTAATCTATTTATTCTTGCTTTTTTAGCTATCTCACAGTCATCTATACCATTATCTTCATATTCATAAGGGTTACTTTTATTATAAAAAAATGCTATCGTCCATGAACATAATCTTTTCTCAAATATACTATCATTTAGTAATTTATTTACAAAATCTAATTCTATATCTTCTACATAATATGGAAGTACAGTAAAAGTAATATTCTGCTTAATAAAGTAGTTCTCTGTTTGATTATAAACTTTTTTTAATAATTCTACATCAGGCTTTATTCCAATCCTACCTATATAATAAATTGCATTTTCTATTAAATTAAACCTATTTTCATCAGATAAATTTATATTATCTATAAATCCTTCTATTTGCTCATTTAGTAATATATATTTAATAATATTTTCTAAATTCTTTATAAGTATAATTTTATCATTATCTGATAATTTTTTAATTTCTGTTTTTATATCATCTGTTTCGTCATTATTATTTGGACCACATAAATATTTTATTGAATCTTCTACATCATTTATCATCATATTAACAATTTCTCTACTTTGCATATTACTTTTTCCTTTTCATTTTAAATTTCATTTTTATTTTATCATATAAATTTTTATTTGACTATTTTATAATTCATTTTCAAATCCAAGTCCATATACATTTGTTGAATCTGTAACTATCATAAAAGCTTTATTGTCTATTTTAGAAACCAATCTTTTTAATTCTAAAATATCTCTTTTCCTTATAACACATAAAAGTAACATCATATCATTATCTTTATACATTCCTCTACCATATATTCCTGTAACACCTTTATTTAATTCATACATTATACTATTAGAAATTTCTTTATTATTTTCAGATATTATATATACAACCTTACTAAAATTTAGTCCTTCTGCTAATAAATCAACTATTTTAGAATTTAAGTATATTACTATAAAAGAATATAATCCTATATCTATTTGTCTAAATATAATAAGATTAAATAGTACAACTACTGAATCTATAATCCATAAAAGTTTAGATACACTTGCATTCTTTTTATAAGACAATATAATATTTATTAATAGTTCTGATCCTCCAGTTGAACTATTAGCTAAGAACACAAATGATGTGCCAATTCCTATTATGATTCCACCATATATTGATGCCAGTAACATATCATGAATATTTAAAAATATATTTGTATTTTCTAATAAATCAATTAAATATGAAAGAAACCAAGTTGAAAATATTGTTTTAAAAAAAAATGACTTTCCTATTCTAAAAAACCCTAATATAAATAGTGGAATATTTAATATAAGAATTGTATACCCTACTTTAAAATTAAATAAGTAATAAAATGCTGTTGCTATTCCTGTGACTCCTCCTGATGATATTTTAAGAGGCAACAAGAAAAAAACTACACCAGTTGCTATAAATATGCAGCCAATTATACAAAATAACCACTCTTTAATTATCTTTTTTATATTTAAGTTACTCATAAAAAAACACCTATACATAGTATAGGCAGTTTTTATTTACATATTCTATTTTTTTACTCTTCATCTAAAAAGTCTGTATATCTTTTAATTATATCTATTTTTATTTTTCCTTCTTTTATTTTATTGTCTTGTTTTGTTTTAATATCTACATCATACATATCTTTTATTTTTAATATATTCTCTCTTTTATATCCTACTACATTATTTATATCTTGTGGATTCACACTTATTTCAACTTCTTTTACTTTTACTTCAAATCCTTTTATCTTCTCTGAAATTTTATCATAAAAGATTTGTGTATCTACTAATTGTCTAAAAGCTTCATGATATGGACCTGCAACAATTTCACTAGATTCATTCTTATTTGGGTCTGATATTGTATCTGTACTTTGAAGTCCTACTCTTATTACTTTTATCCTCTTTTTATCAAAGAAATAACATAATTCTTTACATCTGCTAACAGCTTGATTTACTTCTAATGGCTCATATTCTCCACTTAAATATTGATTTTCTAGTTCTGTTCCTTTTATTACTAATACAGGATATATTCTCATTATTTTAGGTTTTAATTTTGATAAATCTTTAGCTGTATTCATCTCATCTAAAAATGTACTATCTGGAAGTCCTACCATCATTTGATGACCAAGATTAAATCTATGTCTTCTAATTAATTTAGATGCTTTTTTTACATCTTGAAATGTATGACCTCTTTTAGCTTTAGCTAATATGTAATCATTTGTTGATTGAACACCTAATTCTATAGTTTTTACATGATATTTCTTTAAATATTTTAGAATATCTCTACTTATATAATCTGGTCTTGTAGAACATCTAATAGAACTTATCTTTTTTGACTTTATATATGGCTGTACAGCTTCTAATAATTCAATCTGTTTTTCTTTTTCTATACCAGTAAAGCTCCCTCCAAAAAATGCAACTTCTACATCTTGTTTTTCATAAGGAAAATTTTTTAAATATTCTTCTATTATTTCTTTTACATCATCTTTTGTAACTTCTTTAATTTGTCCACTAATTGATTTTTGATTACAAAATGAACAATTATTTTTGCATCCTAAATGTGGAACAAATATTGGAATAATGTAATTTTTCTTCATTTAGTACCTCTTCTTTACATATTTTTTAATGCGTTTTTTGCTGCCTCCATCTCTGCTTGTTTTTTATTTTTTCCCATACCTTCTGCTAATCTTTTATTATCACATACTACTTCTACTATAAATATCTTTTCATGGTCTGGCCCTAATTCTTTTATAACATTATATTTTATAGTAACATCTCCATGAATTTGTAGTTTTTCTTGTAATACTGTTTTATAGTCTTTATCTCCTACATGATGTGTAGACTCATTTATAAAATCTTTTAGATTTTCTAAAATAAATTTTTCTGAATTATCTAAATTGCTATCTAAATATATTGCTGCAATTACTGCCTCAACACTATCTGCAAGCAATGCTTTTTTACTATTTTTAGATGATTTTTCACTCTTTCCCAAATATAAGAAATCACTAAAATCATGTCTCTTTGCTATTTCATATAAACTATTTTCACAAACCACATTGGCTCTAACTTTAGTCATTTCTCCTTCTGATAAATTTATATAATTATTATATAAATATTTGCTAACTATAAATTCTAATATGCTATCTCCTAAATATTCAAGTTTTTCATTACTTTCAATTTTATTTTCATAAGCATAAGATGTATGTGTTAATGCTTTTTTTAAAAGCTCTTTATCTCTAAATTTATATTCTATTTTTTCTTCAAATTTTTCTAGTTCCATATAATCACCTCCTTAATTTTTTATTTATTATATACCTTATCTTATAATTTTGCAATTAAACTAAGAAATATAAAAAAATAATCGCTATAAAAGCGATTATTTTGAATAATTCTAAACATTTTCTTTTATATAATCAACAACATCTCCTACTGTTGAAACTTTTTCAGCATCAGCATCTGGAATTTCTATATCAAATTCTTCTTCAAGAGCCATAACTAATTCAACTATATCTAAAGAATCTGCTCCTAAATCATCTATAAAAGATGCCTCCATTGTTACTGCTGTTTCTGCAACACCTAATTGTTCAATAATAATTCCTTTTACTTTCTCGAAAACTTCTTCTGTACTCATTAGTACACCTCCCCCTTCTTCTTTATATAATTTTCTTGTACTATTATTAATCTATGCTATATAAAATGTCAAGTATATTTTTAATTTTTATTTACTTTTTCGAATTCTTCTATCATTTTATCTACAGCTTTATTTTTTACAAAATTTTCAGCCTGTTTTATAGTAAATTCAAATAACGTTTCATCACTACTTCCATGTGCTTTTACTACTGGTTTTTTTACTCCTAAAAATAAAGCCCCACCATAAGATTTATAATCCATTGATTTTTGAAGACCTTCTATTGCTGGTAATGATGGAATCGCAGCAATTTTAGTAAATATATTTTTTAAAAAATTTTCTTTTAATGAAACTTTTACAAGCCTTCCAATTCCTTCTACTGCTTTTAAAAATATATTTCCTGTAAATCCGTCTGTTACTATTGCATCAATTTTTCCTGAAAAGGCATCTCTACCTTCAACATTTCCAACAAAATTAATTCCAAGCTCTTCTGATTTTTCTTTTAATAATTTATATGACTCTTTTGTAAGTTCATTTCCCTTTGTTTCTTCTGTTCCTATATTTAAAAGTCCTATTGCTGGTTTTTCAATTCCAAATGTATTTCTTAGATATATTGTTGACATCTGTGCAAATTGTAATAAGTTAATAGGTTTACAATTTGTATTTGCTCCAGAATCTATTAACAATAGCCTACTATTATGTGCTGGAAGTATCCCTGCTAATGCTGGTCTATCAATTCCTTTTATTCTTCCCACAAGTAATGTTGCTCCTGTAAGTAAAGCTCCTGAATTACCTGCTGATATAAAAACATCTCCTTCTCCTTGTTTAAGCATTTTAAATCCTACAACCATAGATGAATCTTTTTTATGCTTAATTGCTAAAGTTGGTGTATCCTCCATTTCTATTGTTTCTGTTGTATTTTTTATTGATAATCTATCTGAAACTTCTTCTAATTCCTTATTACATATTTCTTTAACTTTTTTTCTTATTATATCTTCATTACCAATAAGAATAATCTCTGCTTCTATTTGATTTATTGCATTAATAGCTCCTTTTATTGTTGCATCTGGTGCATTATCTCCACCCATTGCATCTAAAAGTATTTTCATTATCTGTCCCCCTAGTACATATATATAATATAAATATTTTATTATGCACATAAAAAAAAATCAATACTAATTTTTGAAATGTATAAAAGAATTAAAATTTATTTTTTATTTTTCTTATTAAGATAATAACAACTACTAATATAACTATATATAAAATAATAAAAAATATTATAGTTATTACATTATTTTTTCTTTTTATATTGTTATTCAAACTATCTTGTATATATTTTTTTTGACCTTTTTGTAATTTTACTCTATCTGCTGTTACTAAAAGTCTATGTGTATTTATATATTTTGGCACACATGTTACTAGAGTTACTAAATCTCTATTTTTTTCTATTTTTAAACTCTCTGTTTCATCTGGTAAAACTGTATTTATATTAGATACTTCATATTC
Organism: Clostridia bacterium; assembly: GCA_022796725.1. Classification (GTDB taxonomy): domain Bacteria; phylum Bacillota; class Clostridia; order TANB77; family CAG-508; genus UMGS1994. The sequence continues at coordinate 10,272 of JAAWJE010000040.1, forward strand.
CAATATATTATTTATATGATTTATATAAAATTTATCTCCAATTTCTAGTTTATCTAAATTATCAAATATAACTGCATTAGTAATTCCTGTATGTCCAACTAATACAGAGTGGGTATTAATTCCACCACAAGGAATTGAAGTATTTTTTATATGTCCTACTCCCGCTTCTAATACTTCATTTGAAGTTCCTTCATATATTGGAATACTTATATGTATTTTTGGAATATGTATATATCCCAATATTTCTCCTTCTTTTTTTAAATTGAGAATACTCGTTTCTTTTTTCTCTAAAATATCATTAGAGTTTTTGTATAAATCTTTATTAAAATTGTCTACTATATTTTGTTTATCATTTTTTTCTTTTTCTGACATCATATCTACACTGGTTATATAATTAGTTATTGCTACTGTCTGACTGTTAATTGATATTATTTTAGAAATTATTGGATAAAGGACAATTGAAAGACCGATAATAAAAAATATATTTGCTAAAACTATTCTTTTCATTTCTTTTTCCTTTTATTTTTTCTTATTTTTTTAGATATAATTAATGCAAATATCATTAATATTAGTCCTGCAATAATAAATATAATACTGCCATATCCCCCAGATATAGGTAGCTTTAATCTATAATTATTCTTTACTATTATTTCTACATTAGGATTATTAGTAGACACTTGTAATTCAATTTTATCTTTTTTTATTTCATATCCTGGTAATGTTTTTGTTTCAATTAAAGTATATTTTCCATAAGCTAACTTATCAAATATAATTTGACCATTTTCATCTGTTGATTTAGTATAAATTAAATTCATATTATTATCATAAAGCTTAAATTCTACACCTGATAATCTTATATTCTTTTCTCCTAATTTAGTTAATGTAATTTTTCCTAAATCTTTAATTATTTTTTCAAATACAACTTTTATTTTATATTTATTTAATAAGACATTATCTATTGTATAGCTTGTCTTAAATTTTGTTATATCCACTTCCTTATCATTAACTATTACTGATTTTAATTTATAACCTGGATTTGGTTTATAATTTATTGTTTTGCTATTTCCAAACCATAAATACTCATCTGTATGTAATGTATCTATAGCTCCATTTATAGCTTCTGTTTCTAAATCTGCATAATGGCTTGTTATTGCATAAGTTGTTGATGCTCTACTTTTTAAAGTAGAATCAATTTTTGAATTATTTTTTAAACTTTCTTCCTCATTTTTCGGAATATAATCTATATTTTTTAAATTAGTTACTTCATTTTTTGGCAGTGTTATTAATGATGGTCTAGGTATGTTACTTCTTTTTATATGTATAAAAGCTCTATTTCCTATATAATTTTTTGAATTATAATTATAATATTTCATATTATAATTATCTTTTTTTCTTAGTTTTAAAGTAATATAATAATTATTATTATAAAAATTACTGTTTAATAATGCTGTTTTATCAGCACTTATTGTCAGTTTTGTCTCTTTATATTTTTCTCCATTTGTATATTCATTTTCTATATTTTTAGTTTTTACTGTAAAAAAACTACTACAATCTTTTTTATTATTAATTCCTATTATCTTGTATATTCCTAGAAAATCATATACATCATGTAAATAATCAATTATATCTAATGAATTATAATAATATTCTTTTTCTTCCTCTGGTACTTGAATTTCAATTGTTTCGTAAAATATATCATTCGATTTTATATTTTCACTTTTCCAGCTTTTAATTGTAGTATTACATATATTGTCTTTATCTACAAAACTTTTTCTTATATTTGGTGTATCAAAAGGAATAATTGATTTTCCAGTAAGACTTGTTGAATAAAAATTTCTTACAGTTGCTGAAGCTTTTTTTGTTATATCTCTAATGCTATTTCCTTTTATATCTTGAATTCTAGTATATACATATTTAATAGAACTTGTTTTTTTGTATAATACAGTTGTCCAGTTTTTTATATCTGAATTGCTAGAAGATGTACCTACATCACAGTAAAGTTTTGTATTATTATTTTTTATAACACTATTTTTTGAGATATAAATTTTATAAGAATTTGTAAGGTTATCAATAGTTTCTCCATTATCAATATCTCTAAAAGTAAAATGTCCTGATATATTTATAATATTATTAGTATTATGATGAAAAAATTCTATTACATATATTGGTGTATCAATAGCTGGATATGATGTACAAGTAATATCAAATCCATTTAAGCAAAATCCAATACATGGGTAATTTTTACCACCAATTAATGAACTCGCTGACTTATTAGCTGGTTGAAGATAATTCCAGCTTTTAAGTGTAATTTTCATATCCACAGTTTCTCCCTCAAACATTCCAACATTATTATATCTTATCCATATATTCCCTTTTTGATTATTATTAGTAATTCTTGCTAAACACCAATCATCTTTTGAAATACTACCTTTCTCATTATTTGTATATTTTTTAAAATCTTCCTCATAATTTGTCATTCCTTTTGTTTCAACCTTTGTATTAGAAGTAAATTTAGGATAAAAACTGTACTCTGTATCAATAAAAGGTGTTTTTAAAGTATCTTTAATTACATTTATATTATTACTCTTAGAAATAATCTCCTTTTTCTCAATATTACTTTCCTGTTTTATTACTTCTTCTTTTATAATTTCATTTGTTTGATTTTCATTTGTTTCATTATTAACTATATTTTCTTGTATAACTTCATTATTATCTTGTATCTCTTCTAAAAAATTTGTATTTTCATCTACAAAATTTTCAATTTCTTTATTTGCAAAAACTATGTATGGCAATATTTGTATTAGCATTATAAATAGTATAATTATACTGATTAATTTTTTTAATGTTCTTATATTAACAAGCTCCTTTCTTTCTTTTTATTTTAATAGAAACTCCTATTAAAATAGTTCCTAGAAATATTAATAACAAAGTCATAGTTCCACCAGTAAATGGAAGTTTGAAACCTTTTTTATTTACTATTTCTACTGTTACTCCTTTTTCATAATTTCCAGAATTGCTATTTACTATTACTTTAACTGGTTTAGATAATAAATTATAATGTTTTATTTCTCCATCTTCATTATAAGTAGGAGATTCATATTCTATCAAATAATAAAAACTTTCTCCTTCTTCTGCAGAAATACCATCTTCTCCATATTTTAGTCCAGTAAATACTACATCACCATTTTCATTAGATATAGCTGTTAGATTTTCTTCATTTTTATTTTTTACATATATTCCTTTTTTTGCATTTTCTTCAGTTGTTGCAATATAAAACTTTGCACCTGATAAAAAAACTCCTTCTTTATCAACTTTTTTAACAAGTAATTTTCCTGTATGAACTTCTGCTATATCTGACTCTGTCTTATATATAGATTTATCTGATGTTCCATCAATATTAATTTTATCTGTATAAGTCAAAGCTACCTTATTTTCATTTCTTTTGCCATATATTACATTTGAATTAAATATTGTATTATATGTAACATAGATAACATCATATCCTTTTAGACTACTAGTTACAAAATTAATTTTCATGTTTTTGTTATTTAATGTAACTGTATAATCTTTTTCTAATATCAAGTTCTTTTCTAAAAGTGTTCCTGTTTTTTGTGCTATTATTTTAATAGAATCTGATATGTAATCTAGTCCATTACTCATTACATCTGTTATATAATACGTATCTAATTTTTCAATTATTGTTGCTATATCTGCTGTTATTCTCCATTCTATTTCATCTTCTTTGTATATACCTACTGATTTACAATATCCATTATCTGTTTTAATTTCCTTTTTTATCGAAAGTTTTTCATTTATTATATTATCAAATGTAAAAGATGTATTATCTTTACTTACTATAAATTCTTTTATATTAGACTTATCTAATATGTATCCTTCTAGCGTTTGAATTTCAATTAGTCTATAATTTCCAACTGGTAAATTCTTAATTATAATTTTTCCTTCTGCATTAGTCATTAATGTCTCATTATAATCATACTTAGACCAATCTTTTCCATTTTTAACTTGTAATTCCCAAATTACTCCCTCTAAAGGATTATTATTTTTATTTAATTTTGATAGTGTTACATCACCATAAACAGTCTCATTTTTTGGTTCTACTGTTACATCATAGTTCCAATACTCTCCATTATCAGATGTTCTAGGTAAATCAATTAAAAATGGTGATATTACTGAAGAAACATTTTTTGGAGCTTTAGTTTCAGCAACTAAATATCTTCCTAATTCCAAATCTTCAAATTTTACTGTACCCTCTTTTCCTGTTTCTAAACTCTTTTCTTCTAAAATAATATTTTTGTCTTTTATATCTTTATAAATTTCCTCTGCTGATTTTTTAAAGTTATCATCATCTAATTTGTAAATTGTAAATGTAACTCCTTTTAAAGGTTTGTTTTCTGTACTATCCATATTAGTACCATGTCTATTTTCATATTTTATAATAGTAAGTGATGCTTTTCTTTCATGATTAATAACATCATCAATTGTAGCATTTACTATCCCTGATAAACTACATAGTATTACTGCAAATAATATTACATAACTTACCAATTTCTTTTTCTTAAGATTTAATTTTTGCATATAATTCCTCCTATAAAATAATAAATTTAAATAAAAAAGGAAAATAAGAGAAATTACTTATATAAAACAATACATTTTATATAATCAATATTTATAAATATAATTTTTATTATTATGAAATTTTTTAGATTATTAAGATTAAAAATTTTAGAAAGTATTGTTTTAAAACAATATATTTATGATTTAAAATAAAATTTTTATAATTTATTATGCTTTATTTAAAATGTCAAGATAAAAAAATATAACGCAAGGGAGCTTCAAAATAAAGCGTCCCCTTGCGTTTGAAGTTTTTAAACTTAATTATTCTTTTATTTCTGCAACGATACCAGAACCTACTGTTCTACCACCTTCACGGATAGCAAATCTTAATCCTTTTTCAATAGCGATTGGAGTAATTAATTCGATATCCATTGTTACATTATCACCTGGCATTACCATTTCTGTTCCAGCAGGTAATTCTATAACACCTGTAACGTCAGTTGTTCTGAAATAGAATTGTGGTCTATATCCGTTAAAGAATGGAGTATGTCTTCCACCTTCTTCTTTTGTTAGAATATAAACTTCTGATTTGAATTTTGTATGTGGATGTATTGTTCCAGGTTTTGCTAAAACTTGACCTCTTTCGATATCAGTTCTTTGAACACCTCTTAATAATACACCTATATTATCACCAGCTTCAGCTTGGTCTAGTAATTTTCTGAACATTTCAACTCCAGTAACAACTGTTTTTGAAGATTCATTTTTTAATCCTACGATTTCAACTTCGTCAGATACTTTAACAATTCCTCTTTCTACTCTACCTGTTGCAACTGTTCCTCTACCTGTGATAGAGAATACGTCTTCAACTGGCATTAAGAATGGTTGGTCAGTTGGTCTTTCTGGTGTTGGTATATAACTATCAACAGCATCCATTAATTCTTTCATTGGAGCATATACAGGATCATTAGGGTCTGTTGCTGTGCTCTCTAATACATTTAATGAAGAACCTTTTATAATTGGAATATCATCTCCAGGGAATTCATAAGTAGATAATAAATCTCTAACTTCCATTTCAACTAATTCTAATAATTCTGGATCATCAACCATATCGCATTTATTTAAATAAACAACGATATATTTAACACCAACTTGTCTAGCAAGTAAGATATGCTCTCTTGTTTGTGGCATTGGTCCATCAGCAGCTGAAACTACTAATATAGCACCATCCATTTGAGCAGCACCAGTAATCATGTTTTTAACATAGTCAGCATGTCCTGGGCAGTCAACGTGAGCATAATGTCTGTTTTCTGTTTCATATTCAACGTGAGCTGTATTGATTGTTATACCTCTAGCTTTTTCTTCTGGAGCTCCATCTATTTGATCGTATGCTGAGTATTGAGCTCTACCTAATAATTGTAAGTATTTTGTAATAGCAGCTGTTGTTGTTGTTTTACCATGGTCAACGTGACCAATAGTACCAATATTTACGTGTGGTTTTGTTCTTTCAAATTTAGCTTTTGCCATTTGAAAATTCCTCCTTTTTCCTTTTTTATTTTAAATTAAATTTAATAACTAATTTAGCAATTGCATTTTATAATATTTCTTTAGAAAATGCAAGTATTTTAAAGATTTTCATAATTAAATCTTTAAATTATTCTTCTTTTTTAGCTCTTGATGACACTATTGCATCTAAAACTGATTTTGGAACTTCTTCATAATGAGAAGGTTCCATAGAGTATGTTCCTCTACCTTGAGTTTTTGAACGTAAGTCTGTTGCATATCCAAACATTTCTGATAATGGAATATTTGCTTTTATTTCTTGCATTCCATCAACATTTTCCATACCTTCCATTCTTCCTCTTCTTGAGTTAACATCTCCTATAACATCTCCCATGTATTCTTCTGGAACTGTTATTTCAACTTTCATAATTGGTTCTAATATAACTGCTTTTGCTTTTTTACATCCTTCTTTAAATGCCATAGAACCTGCGATTTTGAAGGCCATTTCTGAAGAGTCAACATCATGATATGAACCATCAACTAATGTTGCTTTAAAGTCTATAACTGGATATCCAGCAAGTACACCGCTTTCAGAAGCTTCTCTAATTCCTTCTTCAACTGGTTTAATATATTCTTTTGGAACAACACCACCAACGATTTTGCTCTCAAATTTTATACCTGAACCTGGCTCTAATGGTTCCATTTCTAGCCAAACATGACCATATTGTCCACGTCCACCTGATTGACGAATAAATTTTCCTTCTACTTTTACAGTATTTCTAATTGTTTCTTTGTAAGCAACTTGTGGTTTACCTACATTACATTCTACTTTAAATTCTCTTTTTAATCTATCAACAATAATGTCTAAGTGTAATTCACCCATACCTGCAATGATAGTTTGACCAGTCTCATGATTTGTATAAGCTTTAAATGTTGGATCTTCTTCAGCAAGTTTTGCTAAAGCTATACCCATTTTTTCTTGAGCTGCTTTATCTTTTGGCTCAATAGCTATATCAATAACTGGCTCTGGGAATTCCATTGATTCTAGTATTATTGGATGATCTGGATCACATAATGTATTACCTGTTGTTACATCCTTTAATCCAACAGCTGCAGCTATATCACCAGCATATACTTTTTCTATATCTTCTCTGTGATTAGCGTGCATTTGAAGAATTCTTCCAACTCTTTCTTTCTTACCTTTACTTGAATTTAAAACAGTAGAACCTGAATCTAATGTTCCTGAGTAAACTCTAAAGAAACATAACTTTCCAACAAATGGATCAGTTGCTATTTTAAATGCTAAGGCAGCAAATGGCTCTGTATCAGAAGTTTTAGCCTCTGTTTCTTCTCCTTCTAATGTCTCACCTTTTATATGTGCAACATCAAGTGGAGATGGCATATAATCAATTATAGCATTTAATAATTCTTGAACACCTTTATTCTTATATGAAGAACCACATGTTACAGGAACTATTTTATTAGCTATTGTTCCTATTCTTAATGCTTTCTTTATTTCTTCTTCTGATATTTCTTCTCCTTCAAGATATTTCATCATTAATTCTTCATCTTGATCAGCAGCAGCCTCAATCATTTCTCCTCTGAATTTTTCAGCATCTGCTTTCATATCATCTGGTATATCTGTTTCTTCTATTTCTTTTCCTAAATCATCTTTGTGTACAAAAGCTCTCATTTTGATTAAGTCAACAATTCCTTTGAAATTGTCTTCTGCTCCAATTGGTAATTGAATTGGAATTGCATTTGCTTTTAATCTATTTTTTAATTGATCTACACAAAGCATGAAATTTGCACCTGTGATATCCATTTTATTTACATATACCATTCTTGGTACTGAATATTTATCTGCCTGTCTCCAAACTGTTTCTGTTTGTGGTTGTACTCCACCTTTTGCAGCAAGTACTGTAACTGAACCATCAAGTACTCTCAATGATCTTTGAACTTCAACTGTAAAATCAACGTGTCCTGGAGTATCAATTATATTTATTCTATGACCTAACCATTCAGCTGTTGTTGCAGCAGAAGTAATTGTTATACCTCTTTCTTGTTCTTGTTCCATCCAGTCCATTGTAGCTGCACCATCATGTACCTCACCAATTTTATGAGTTTTTCCTGTATAAAAAAGTATTCTTTCTGTTGTTGTTGTCTTTCCTGCATCAATGTGAGCCATTATTCCTATATTTCTTGTTTTTTCTAATGGGAATGCTCTTCCAGCCATTATTTTTTCCCCCTTCTGGTTATTTACCTAAATTTAATTTTACCACTTATAATGTGCAAAAGCTTTATTAGCTTCAGCCATTCTATGTGTATCTTCTTTCTTCTTAAATGCTCCACCATTACCATTGATAGCATCTAATATTTCTCCTGCTAATTTTTCTGACATTGTTTTTTCATGTCTTGATCTAGCATAAGATACTAGCCATCTTAATCCTAAAGTTTGTCTTCTTTCAGCTCTAATTTCAATTGGAACTTGGTATGTAGCTCCACCTACTCTTCTTGCTTTAACTTCAAGAACTGGCATTATATTTTCAAGTGCTGCTTCAAAAACCTCTAATGGATCTTTTTGTTCTTTTTCTTTTATAATATCAAAAGCTCCATATACTATTTTTTGAGCAACTGATTTTTTACCATCTAACATAATATTGTTAACTAATTTTGTAACAACTTTGCTATTATAAATTGGATCTGGTAAAACTTCTCTTTTTGCTATAAATCCTCTTCTTGGCACTATACTTCCCTCCTTGTTTTATTTAATTTTAGTACTAATAATTAATACTAAAAGGTACTCTGGAAAGATTATTTCACTTTCCCGTAATAGTGCTAATTATATATCTATATTCAATTTAAAAAATTGACCAACATATAAAATTTGCACTATTAGTAATCTTAAGCTATCCTAATTTTATTTTTTAGGTTTTTTAGCTCCATACTTAGATCTTGCTTGCATTCTATCTTTAACACCTGCAGTATCTAAAGTTCCTCTAATAATGTGATATCTAACACCTGGGATATCTTTTACTCTTCCTCCTCTTATAAGAACAACACTGTGCTCTTGTAAGTTATGTCCTTCACCAGGGATATATGATGTTACTTCATATCCATTTGAAAGTCTAACTCTGGCAACTTTTCTTAAAGCTGAGTTTGGTTTCTTTGGAGTAACTGTTTTAACTACTGTACATACACCTCTTTTTTGTGGTGATCTTGCATCAGTTGCAGTTTTCTTTTTTGAGTTATATCCTTTTTGAAGAGCAGGAGAATTAGATTTTGCTTTACTAGATTGTCTTCCTTTTCTTACTAATTGATTAATTGTTGGCATTTTTTAAATTTCACCCCCTATTTTTTATTTATAAAAATATACGCTAGTTCTTATTTCCCTAAAGAAATATACTAGCGTATTATATTTTATCATCTTTATTTTTTTAAGTCAATATATATGTTAAATATTCTCAATTTTTCTTAGAGTTAGACTCTTCTGCTAACATAAATAGAATATCTTTTTTTATTTGCTCTTCAATTTTTTTATTAATATATATTTCATTATTCTCAATTTTATACTCAACTAATACCCCTTGAATTGGTTTTTCCGTAGTAGATAATAGAAAATATAATTTATTTTTATAATTTATATTTTCTAAAATAATATAATTTTTATCATCAAATTTTAACTGATCACCTATTTTAAAATCCATATTATCTATCTTCTCCATATTCTTCGGATACTTGTTCAATATCTAAATCCGAATCTCTAATAGATTCCTCTACTCTCTTTTCTTCTAATGTTTTCTTTGTATCATCCCAGAAGTGCTTAGCATAATCAGAATTATATCCTGCATTGTAAGCTAAGTATCCAGCAGTAGCAATTAATAATGCTATAATTCCGTTTCTTAAAGTTTTAAGTCCATCTTCATTTTTATTTTGAGGTTCTACTCTTGTATGTGTTGCCTTATTCCACACTATTTCGTCATCATCTATAAATTTTGTAGTATCAATACTACTTGTTTTTTGTTCTTCTCTTCTTACAGTTTTAATTTCACCTTTATTTTGAGGTTCTGTTTTTGTATATGTTGTTCTACCCCATTCTATTTCATCATCATCTATAAACCTTATAGAATCAATATCATTTCTTTTTTGACCTTCTCTAAATAGTTCTTCTAAAGAAGGAAATTCATCATCATCTTTCATAAATTATCTCCTCTGCTCTATAAAAAGGAGTGTTCCCACTCCTTTTTATTATTTAAGCATTTTTCTTATTTCCATATAACCCTCTAAAATATTTATTCTCTTGTAAGAAAATTCTTTTAGTTACAATTCCAAACAACTCTTTGTATAATTTATCATCATCAACATTATTATAATATTGGTCATATATCTTATATATAAAATTTGCGTCTACTTTTGTATTCGTATATTCTTCTATATTATCTTTTCCTTCTATATAAAAGTTCTCCATTATAAAATAATATTTTCTTCCTTTGTGTTCGAAACAATCAACCACATAATATTCTTTATCCCCATATTTAATTTTAGCAAAGTTAGCATTTTTAAAATTCATAACTTATTTTCTCCTTTTTTTAAATTTGGTTTAAATATTCTGGTTTTATCTATCTTTCGTCGTCGTCAAAGAAGTATCCTTCTTTGTTTTGTGTAGGTCTTTTTGTTGGCGCTACTTGTTGTTTTTCTCTATCTCTCATTAATTTTCCAAATAGTGCATTACCAACTGTTGCAGCAAGTGTAGCAAGAGCTGGAATTGATGATGTAGATGGTATTTGTATTGAAAATCTTCCTATATGCTTTGCTGCTTCTATTGCACTATTTGCTGTTGGCATTGTCATTGAAGAATTTCCTATTCCTTTTAATATATCATTCATATCTCCTGGATTTTTTAATGTTTCTGATGTTACATCTATCATTGATTGATATGTTTGAGAATATTGTGAGCCACTTTCTATGGCTTGTTGCCATACTCCCATTTCATAATTCATTACATTTGTCATTTCTGGTTGAATTGAAGAATTATTAAAATCTATTAATTGTTGTATTGCTCCTTGATAATCACCTTGTGATGCTAGTAAATCAGCAGAATTCTTAATTTGTAAATATGAATTATTTAATCCTTCAATCATTTCATGCATTGCATGATCATCTGCAAATGGCCATTCTCCTCCAGTAACTTGATTGCTAAGTGTAGTATAAGAATCATGATATTTTGCAAGTATTCCTTGAATGTTTCCATTAATAATAGTATCAAATGCTTGATATGTTCCAGCATTTGCTGTACCAGTTTCAGTTGCTTGTTGTATTTGAGATAATGCATCTTGATATTCTTTCTCTGTTAGAACATTATGTTCATTTATATCATCTAAATGATTATTATGCTCATCAATATGTTCATCTAACCTTGCCTGTTCTTCCGCAACTGAATGTGATTCTTTATATGATGTAAAGAAATTATAAGCTGCTGCTGCAACTGCAACATTTGCCATTAATTGTCTTGATCTTGTATCATTTTGATCATTTGGTAGTATTACTACTCCTGGAACTTTTTCTTCAACTTTCTTAAACTTAGCTTGTATTTTTTCTAAATCATGTTCTGAAATTTTGTCACTTGTTAATGCTTGCCTTTTTATTGCATCAAATTCTGCTCTTTGTTCATCAGTAGTTAATCTTTCTCTTCCTTTTAATAGTTTAAATGCTTTCTCTTGACTTATATTAGCTGTTTCAGAAATTCCTCTTACCATTTCCATTAATTTCTTTGTTTCTTGTTTTCCTATTGCTTTTCCTCTTGAAATTATAAATGGTCCAAATTTAACTTCTCTTGTATTATCATCTCTAATCTTTTCAATTTCTCTTTCATGGTCTAATGCTCTTTGTTCTTTACCTTCACGTCTAGCAGCAATTGCTTTGTCTTCTTCATCAGCAAATTTTTCAATCATATCTCTATTATCTGGATTATTTAGGTTGAACCATTTTAGAATTGGATATGTAATACCTATATTCATTCTTCCCCATTCTTTATTAACAGCTCCTCTTTCAAATTGCTTATAAAGTTCAACATCATAAATTTCTGATAATTCTTCAAGTTCCCTGCTTGCTTTATCATGCTGATTTCTATCTAGCCTTAATTGTTGGAATCTAGCTTGAAGTCTATCTAAATTTGTTCTATTTATTGCTCTGCTTCTTAAAACTATATTTTCTATTCTATCTAGTTCTGTTATTTCATCTGGAGATAGTTCAGCTCTATCACTAAATAAAAACTTTGAATTTTCTTCTGACAAAATTCCTCTATTTACAAATTCTTGAATCATTCTATCCATTTGGCTTTCATCTAATGCTATAAATTGTTGATGTTCATTTATCTTAGAATTAGTATCTGCTATTTCATCTGATACAACTTCTCTTAATACATCTTGTACTGCTCTTAAATATAATCCATTAATTTTATTTTTTCTCATTACGTCTTCTCTCATACCGAAAATAAGTGTTTTAAAATCTTCTGGATGATTTTCATATAAATCTCTAACATTATTATACATTTCAGCATATTTATCTTCAGTTTTATTATTTGGTAGATGATGAGCTATTCTTGCACCTACTTTCACAGGTAGAGACATAACAGAAAGTGGTAATCCTAACCATCCTAATCCACCATCTTTAATTTTAGTTGGTCTAATTAATGGAGCTTTTGCAATATTTCTTATAGTAATTGCCAATGAACCTGCTTGTTTTCCTTCATGATGTGATGTTTCTTGAACAATTCTATAAAATCCTTTTGTAGCTAATGCAGTTTCTGTTTCTGTACTTTCTGGTGTTTCTTCACTTTCATTACTTTCTGAAGATTCTGGTCCTTCTGGTGTCTCTTGGCTTTCTGTACTCTCTGAAGATTCTGGTCCTTCTGGTGTTTCTTGGCTTTCTGTACTCTCTGAAGATTCTGGTCCTTCTGGTGTTTCTTGACTCTCTGTACTTTCTGAAGATTCTGGTGCATCTACACGTTCTCTAACCATAACTATTGTTAATGATTCTAATTCTTCTATGATATTATTTAATTGTTCTAATCTTCTTTTTTGGTCTTGTGTTAATTCTACACTCTTTCTATCTAAATCTTTTAGTTGTTTTCGTAAATTTTGGAATTCCTCTTTTTCATTATCATCTAATTGATATTGCATAGAATGTTCATCTGAATTTTCTATATTATCAAAAGATGGTAAATTTATTCCTAAAATTTCAGCCATTCTTATTCTTATTTGTCTTGCTCTTTGAATATCTTTACTACTATTTCCTAACTTACTTAATTCATCTCTTAAGTTTTGGAATTCTTCTTTTTCATTATCATCTAATTGATATTGCATAGAATGTTCATCTGAGTTTTCTATGTTATTAAGAGATGGTATATCTATTCCTAAAATCTCAGCCATTCTCATTCTTATTTCAAAACTCTTTTTAGGATCTGAACTTTGTTTCTCATTTTGAATAGCTAATAATTCATCTCTTTCTTTTTTATATTTATTTAATCTATTTTCAACTTCTTCAGCATATACATAAGAAGTTCCTTCAGGAGTTGTATGTATTAAATCTTCTAATTCTGGCAACACATCTTGCGCTTTTTGATTGTTTTCTGAAAATCTTTCATTCATTTCTTTTTCATATTGATATGATCTTAAAAGTGTTTCTAGTCTACTCTTAGTTTCAGGATTAGTTACTCCACTAAGCATTCTTTTAATTTGTTCTTCACTATATTCCAAATCTTGTGGTAAATTGTCATATTCTTCTTGTAAACTTTCTACTGTTTCGTCTTCTGCTCCATCTCTTTGGGCTGACCTTAATTGACTTGCTAAATCTCTTTTATTAATTCTAGCAAGAAGTATCATTCTTGATTCATAATTGTATGCTTCTAATAAATCAATTAATCTTGCTTTTTCTTCTGGTGTAACTTGCAATGTTCCATCATTAATTCTTCTTAATCTATCTTTTAATTCATCAACTGTAAGTTCTAATTCTGCAAGTAATTTTTCTTTATCTGATGTATCAATCCCATTCATGCTATCCATGCTAATCTCATTAGCTAGATTTTTTCTTTGTTCTATTATTTGCATATATTTAGCAGCATCCTCTGGAGTAACTGCTGGAAACATATTTCTAGAATTACTTGCTCTTCTATATTCATCTATTTTTGATTGAATTTCTTGTTTCATTATGACTCTAACATCTCTGTATTGTACTTCTGGTGTTTCTTGACTTTCTTCACTATTTGAAGCATTTGGTCCTTCAGGTGTTTCCTGGCTTTCATCACTATTTGAAGCATTTGGACTTTCTGGTGTTTCCTGACTTTCTTCGCTATCTGAAGTCTCTGGACCTTCTGGTGCATCAGATTCTGCTTCATGTTCTGGTTGCTCATGTCCTAAAGATTTGTTTAATGCACTCATTAATCTATCTATTGTAGCTCTATCAGCTTGAGATATCTTTTTGCTAGGATCTGTTTCTGCATTATCTCTTTCTATTAAACGTTCTAATATTGCTATCATATATTTTTCATCATATCTACTTCCAGCATATGATTTAAAATTTCTATCTCTATCATATATAAATCTTGTATTAGGTAAATAATATTCTACATTATTTTCAACAAGTCGAGTAGTTACTCCTGGTTTTAATATTGTAGTTTTTTGAGTTGGCATTTGATAATTAGCTTCGGATATAATTTTGTCTTCTTCTGTAATTGTGCTAATTTGGTCTTTTACAGTATCTAAATAATCATTTTGTAAATTTTTTACGTTTTCTGCTATCTCATTATCTTCTCTTTCTTCTCGTATCTTTTTAAGTTCTTTAACTTCATTATTCATTATTTCAGCTAATTCAGGATACCCATCCTTTATAAAATAAGCTACTTCTTCTAAATTTCTTTCTTGTCCCTCTATTTCTAATTGTCCATTTTTAACTTCAAAGGTTACACCTCTCACATTTCCACTATAATCACCATTTTCAGAAATAGCATTTTGAATCTCAACCATTGCATTTCCTATTTCGACCATAGCACTAGCTTTTTCTCTAAGTCTATCTGAATAACTTCTTACATCTTCATTTAAAACTTGAATCAAACTATCTATTACTGAATCAATTTCTTTTGATGATGGTACAGTTTCGTTTGAATGATCTTCATTTTCCCTAGCTTCTTTTAATGTTGCTAATTGAAGTGCTAATTCTGATTTTTTATCAATATTTCCTAGAGCAACTATCTCATTTCCAGCATTTAATTTAAATTGTATCCCTGTATTTCCAAATGTATTTGTGTAAGTAATATTTGATATTATCTTAGCTGTTCCATTAATATCACGTAATACTTTTTCTTTTCCTCTTTTATCTAACATTGTTGAAGCATAATTTCTTACTGCATGGTATATATTTTGTAATGATTCATCCATACTTTTTCCTCCCAAAAATTACTAACTGATTAATATTATAACATTTTTTTCATAATTTTTCAACATTTATGTAACCTATTATAAATAATTTCTATCTCATTATATATTAATAATTATATTTTAACAGCAATCCTCTGTTTTTTCAAGAGTTTTTATATTTTCTTGTAAAATATTTAAAGAAATGTCTGATAATTTGTCATATCTTTCCATTTTATCTTTTATTTTCTTATCTAAACTAGGTAATATTCCAAAATTCGCATTCATTGGCTGAAATTTATCATTTTCAGTAGAAATATACTTACATAAAGCTCCAATCATATTTTTTTCTGAAAATATTACTTTATTTTTATTTAATATTTTATTAGCCATATTTATACCTGCAACTAATCCAGACATAATTGATTCAACATATCCTTCTACTCCTGTTATTTGTCCAGCAAAATAAATATTACTATTATTTCTCATGTTAAAAGTTTCATCTAATAATTTACTTGAATTTATATATGTATTTCTGTGCATTACTCCATATTTAATAAACTCTGCATTTTCTAAACCTGGAATCATTGAGAATACATTTTTTTGTTCACCAAATTTTAAATTAGTCTGAAATCCTACCATATTATAAAGTGAACCCGCTGTATTATCTTGTCTTAATTGAACAATAGCATAAGGTCTATCACCAGTTTTAGGATTTACAAATCCAACTGGTTTTAAAGGTCCATATCTTAAAGTATCTATTCCTCTTTTTGCCATTACTTCTATTGGCATACAACCTTCAAATATTTCTTTTCTTTCAAATTCATGTAATTTTACAATTTCTGCTTTTATCAAAGCATTATAAAAGTTTATATATTCTTCTTTATTCATTGGAAGGTTTATATATGAGCTATCTCCCTTTCCATATCTATCACCAAAAAAAGCTATATTCATATTTATTGATTCTTTTTCTACTATTGGTGCTACTGCATCATAAAAATATAGTTCACTCTGTCCAATTAAATCTTTAATTTCTTCATGTAAATCTTTAGACGTTAATGGTCCTGTTGCAATAATAGTAGGTTCATTCTGATTTATTTTTGTTACTTCCTGTCTAATTATTTCAATATTATCTTGTTTTTCTATTTCTTCTGTTACTCTTTTTGAAAAAATATTTCTATCTACTGCCAACGCTTGACCTGCTGGTACTCTTGTTTCATCAGCTATTCTAATTAAAAGAGAATCTAGCATTCTAAGTTCCTCTTTTAGTAATCCACAAGCATTTGTCTTCAAGTTAGACTTAAATGAATTACTACACACTATTTCTGCTAAATTCTCTGCGTTATGGGCAGGAGAAAATTTTTTAGGTTTCATTTCAAAAAGTTTTACATATATGCCTCTTTTTGATAATTGGTATGCAGCTTCACATCCAGCTAATCCTGCACCAATAACATTTACTTTTTTCTCCATTTTATACCTCTATATATTTATTTAATTTTAATGAGTCTTATCATCTTTACCAGATTCTTTTTTCTTACTGTCAGCTTTATCTTTATTATCTGGTTCATTTTTATCTCCTAATTCTTCTTTTAGAACATATGCTGCTTTATTTTCTTGATATCTTTGATTTTCTAAATCAGCAACTTCTTTTTCTAACTGTTTATAAGTTTTTAATTTACCTTCGCTATCTTTTAAATCTATATTTCTGTCTTTAGCCATCTCTCTTATTGTTTTTAACCTTATTTTTTTCTTTTTTTCAATATCATCAATATCTTGTGTTTTATCATGTATTATTTTTCTAATTCTTAGTCTCATCACTGTATTAGTTTGATCATTATATGGTGCTTCTACTTTCTTTTTAGATTCTCCATTTTCTTCTTTATTAGATTTAGGTGAATCTAATCTCTTAAAAGCTTGTCTTGAAAACAATTCTCTGAATTTCTTTTTTCCCATTAAAACATCTTTTATACTAAATCCAAAATTAATCATTGCTGAAATTACTTCTGCTCCTATATGAAATACACTTCCAATTATTCCTCTTCTATTTTTGCTATTTTTTTCTTTTGAAACATCATCCTTTTTCTTAACTTCTTCTATACTAGCAATTCCTGCCTCTTTATAGTTATTTGCTAGAGTAACTATATCTTTATAGTCTTTTTTATCTAGATCATCAGCTCTTCCATTTTTACTTAACCTATATACTAAATCAAATGGTAATGACTCTTTTTTTCCAAGTGGTTTTACAGCTACTTTTGCAAATTCACTAGCATAATCTGTTTTATATTTTGAATCATATATAGATAATAAAGCATATACTGTAGTATCTAAATATTTTCTTAAGTCTTTTTCTTTACAACCTGTTTTATTAGCTGCTGCCTTTATTATTTTTTTACTCATTTCTTCGTTCATTGCTTTAGAAGGTTTTTCTGATATTATCTCTTCTTTTCCTACATATAATGTATATGTTCCTTTTATTGCATCAAATACAATAGATAACTTTCCAGTAGGAGGTTCTGGTGTCTCTAGGCTTTCTTGTGTTTCTTCACTTTCTTCGCTTTCTGAAGACCCTGAACCCTCTGGTGTTTCTGGACTATTTGATGTCTCTTCGCTTTCTGATGACTCTGAATTCTCTGGTGTCTCTGGACTATTTGATGTCTCTTCGCTTTCTGATGACTCTGAATTC
>JAAWJE010000065.1 GCA_022796725.1 Clostridia bacterium
AACATATTATTATAAAATTAATCCTTATAGTTTTTATCTATTAATTCTATATCAATTTTCTTTTCTCTATCATCTTTCATACATGCTTTTATATATTCATTTTGCTTATTAATTATTTTTGAATTTATTATTTTATTTACTATCTTTTCTTCTAATTCTTCTTTTATTTTTCTTCTTATATCTCTAGCTCCATTCTTATTATTTTTAGTTTTTTCAAATATTATATTTTCTATTTCTTCTTCTATAATTACATTATATTCTGCTTTTTTAAACCTAGCTACTAACTCTTTTATATCTTTTTTTATTATCTTTCTTATTACTTCTTCTTTTAATTCATTAAATACAATTATTTCATCTATTCTATTTAAAAACTCTTGTTTTAATGTTTTATTTAATATTTTTATAACTTCTCTTTCTTTATTCTTTTCCTCTGTTTTAACACTTGAAAATCCTATTTCATTATTATTATTGTTTAAAACTTCAGATCCTATATTTGATGTCATTATTATTATTGTATTTTTAAAATCTATTTTCTTTCCTTTTGAATCAGTAATTGTCCCATCATCTATTATTTGTAATAATAAATCAAGTACATCAATATTAGCTTTTTCAATTTCATCAAATAAAACTACTGAATATGGCTTTTTTCTTATTAAATCTGAAAGTTTTCCACCTTCTTCATATCCAACATATCCAGGTGGTGAACCAATCAACTTAGATACTGAATTTTGTTCCATATACTCTGACATATCAAATCTAATTATAGAATCTTCACTTCCAAAAAGTTCACTATTTAATTTTTTACTAAGTTCTGTCTTTCCAACTCCGCTACTTCCTACAAATAAAAATGAACCTATTGGTCTATTTTCTTCATTTATGCCTAATTTATTTCTTTTAAGCACATTTACAATCTTAGAAATTGCTTCATCTTGACCAATAATTTCTTGTTTTAGATTTTCTTCCATATCTTTAAATCTTTCAAATTCATTTACATTAATTTTACTTATTTCTATTCCTGTCATATCTGAAATAACATTCTCTATATCTTCTTTTTTTATCTCTATTACATTATTTTCATTATCATTAGAATATTGTTTATTTTCTTTTTCTATTTTTTCTTTTAAGTCTTTTTCTATTTGTTTTAATTGAATAGCTCTTTCAAAATTTTCTATTTTTATTGATTCTTCTTTCTCAGATTTTATTAGCTCTATTCTATTTTTTATTTTCTCTATTTTATCTGGAATTGAGAAAGCATTTAATCTAGCTCTAGCACACGCCTCATCAATAAGATCTATTGCTTTATCTGGTAAATTTCTATCATTTATATATCTAACTGATAATTCTACTGCAGAAACAATTGCATCATCTGTAATTTTTACATTATGATGTGCTTCATACTTATCTCTAATTCCCTTTATTATATCAATAGTTGTATTTTTTGATGGCTGTTCTACTAAAATAGATTGAAACCTTCTATCCAAAGCATTATCTTTTTCAATATACTTTCTGTATTCATTTATTGTTGTTGCTCCTATTAATTGTAGTTCCCCCCTAGCAAGTAATGGTTTCATAATGTTAGATGCATCAATTGCTCCTTCTGCTGCCCCAGTTCCTACTATAATATGTATTTCGTCTATAAATAAAATTATATTTTTGTTTTTTTGAGCTTCGTTTAAACATTTTTTCATTCTTTCTTCAAAATCACCTCTGTATTTACTTCCTGCAAGAATATTTGAAATATCTAAACATAATATTTTTTTATCTTTTAATTCTTCTGGTACTTTATTATTAATAATTTTTTCTGCTAGCCCTTCCACTATTGCTGTCTTTCCAACTCCAGCATCTCCAATTAAGCAAGGATTATTTTTCATTCTTCTAGATAAAATCTCTATTAATCTTTTTGTTTCTTTTTCTCTTCCAATAACAGGATCTAATTTTCCACAAGCCGCTCTATTTGTCAAATCAATACAATATTTATTTAAGTTTGGTGTCTTATCATCTTTCTTATCATTTTCTATAAAAACAGCATTATTTCCTTCATATTGTTCTGAATTATTATTTATTTTATTTCCTATAATATCATTTAATTCTCTATACATTTTCTTAGTATTTACATTCAAATCTACTAATATTTTATTTGCCATGTAGCTAGAATCATTTAAAATAGTTATTAATATATGTTCTGTTTCTATTAACTTTTCTTTGCTCTTTTTAGTTTCTAAATAAGAATTTTCTATTAGTCTTTTTGTTTTAGGTGTAAAACCTATTACATTATTCTCATTTTTTTCACTATAACTTAAATATTCTATTATTTTTTCTTTAACGATTTCATTAGTAATATTATTGCTATATAAAATATTTCCAGCAACACTATCATAATTTTTTGCAAGTCCATATAATATATGCTCTGTTCCTATATAAGAATGACCAAGTTCTTCTGTTAAATCTTTAGCATAATTTAAAACCTTTTCACTACCTTCACTAAATTTATATTCCAATATAATTCTCCCTTTCGTTTTTTACTTTTTTATATTCTTGACTTATTTTTTTGAATTATACATTTTAAGAAAAAAGAAATAAGTAAAAGTATATATATTTACTTTTACTTATTTTCTAATTTATTTTTTATTAGTAATGTTTTCTAATCTTCTAACAATTTCTTTTTGCTTATCTAAATCTACCCAACCATAATAGCTAGGAATAAATTCTCCATTTAGATGCTTTTTTTCTTTTTTATTTTCATCCATTTTTAATCACCAATTATATTATTAGTAGAAAAATATTTTTTATTCAACAATTTTTTCTTTTAAATCAGATGTACAATGACTACATTTTACTGCTTTATATGGTATTTCTGATAAACAATATGGACAAATTTTTATTTTAGGCTCTGATAATTCTTCTTTTTCTAATTTTTTCTTTGATTTTTTGTTAATCTTTTCAGTAGCTGCTCTATTTAATTCATCCAGCTTTTTATTTAATTTATTCATGTATTTTAAAACTAAAAATATAGTAAATGCTATTATTAAAAAGTTAATTATTGCTGTTATAAAAGAACCTATTTGAATTTTTGCTACACCTATTTGTATAATCCAATCTTTATAATCTACTTTTCCTGTTAATAAACTTGCAAATGGCATAATTATATCATTTACAAGTGAAGTTACTATTGCTTGAAAAGCTCCTCCTATAACAACACCAACAGCTAATTCTATTGCATTTCCTTTCACCGCAAATTCTTTAAATTCCGATAATAATGACATTTTTTCTCTCCTTTATTACTTTTCTTTTTAACTTCCCTATAATTATAACATTTATATGTTAAATAAAAAATAGCCTTATTACTTAATTATATAGCAATAAGACTTATATAAGTGATTAAAATTCGAATATTATCTTTTTACATTTTTTATTTTCTATTTCAAAATAATAAGTTCCATAAGTAGCTTCCTGTTCTTCAAATATTCTTTTTGCTAAAATTTTTTCATTGGTATCTTTTATCTCACATTCTATATTTTCATCAATTGTTATTTCAACTTTTTTATCAGTTATTCTATATACAATAGAAGGATCATCATGAATATTTACAAAATAATTTCCTGTAGCATTATCTTTTTCTAAATAATATTCTTTATTATTTTCTTTTGAGACAAAAATATATTCATTATATTTATCTGACCAAGTAAAATAATACTTTATTCCATCTACAACAAGAGGTACTTGATTTTTTAAATAGTCATATTCATTTTCTGTTATTGTATATCTTGAAATTTGCAAACCTTTTAATGTATATGTGTTATTATCATTTTTTATAATTTCATTAATATTTGCTCTTTCTTCCTTATTTCCTGTTGTATTTATTAATAAATATCCTTCTTCTGTTATAACAGATTTAGATTCTTTAATATCTTTTTCTTTGTTTTTTTTATATGCAGTATATATAAAATATGATGTAATTATAATTAATATTATTAAAATAATACAAACTACTAATTTGTTATTTTTTTCTTTCATAAAATTTTCTCCTTATATTATATATTATGATATATGAATATAATTATATAGTCAATAAGTTTTTTACTAAAAAATAAACTTTCACTGCCCTATTGGAGCGAGGAAAGAAAGATATATCTTTTTTATAAATTCCTGTAAATAATACCAAATACTTAATTTCTATTATTACAAATTCAATAATAAGAAATATACGTAACGTCAACATCTTTTTTGTCTGATGAAATGTAGCTTTTTATCTTGGTATTCATATTAAATCATCCTCTTGCTTCGTTGCCTATCCTATTATGTAATCTCAAAAAATAAGATTTTTTCAACGTTTGATAAATACAGAACTGCTTAGCATAAGATTTTTCATCTATGTTTATATTATACAATAAATTTACTTAAAATTGTTATTTATTATAATTTTTAATAAGATTTATTAGCTATAAATAATATAAGTATAAAATGTTTCATTTCCATCCTTTTAAAGCTCCTTTCGTTATACTGTCTATAGAAATTTGAAGAAGTAATCAATATTGATATACAATTATTTTAATATATTATAGTATAAAACACTATAATAAAAATTTCTATCTTATTTTTTATATAGAATTTATATTAGAAAAATCCTAGAACACTTATCTTTTAAGTATTCTAGGATTTAATAATTTGGTGGGCAGGGATGGATTCGAACCATCGTAGACTCTCGTCGCCAGATTTACAGTCTGGTGCCATTAACCACTCGACCACCTACCCATAAATTTTGGTGCGCCCTCAAGGATTCGAACCTTGGACCCACCGGTTATGAGCCGGTTGCTCTGACCAACTGAGCTAAGGGCGCATTGCTTAATGCAGTTTTTATTATAATGTAACTATAAAAATATGTCAATACTTTTTAAAAAGTTTTTATATTTTTCTTTTACTTTTACATTAATAAAAAAACAACTACTAGAAAATAATTTTCCATTAGTTGTTTTTACAGTTTTATTTATAATTACTTACTTTAATATATAATTTTTTATTTGTTCCTACTACTTTAACATAATCTATTTTAGCAGAAATATTTTTTAATATTTTAACTTTTGTATTCTTTTTATATTTATATTTTTTTCCTGATAAATTCTTTTTACTATATAAAGTACTTGCCTTTATCTTCTTTGTTTTTCCAACAGTGCTTTTATATGTGTATAAATAAGAAGATGTAATCCACTTATTAGTACCTATTCTTGACCATCCACTTTTTGTTTCATATACTGTTACTTTTGCATTATTTTTTAATGTAGATACTTTTTTATATTTTGTACCTGGTCCTTTTCTAACATTTAATTTTGTAGATACATGAATATATCTAGTATATGTCTTTGCTTTTACAGGTTTCTTTACAGTTGAATTATTATTAGAAACAGGATTTTTCATACTTACATTAGTATTTTTATCTGTATATAAATAAGAAGATGAAACCCATTTATTAGTACCTATTCTTGACCATCCATCTTTTGTTTCATATACTGTTACTTTTTCATTATTTTTTAATGAAGTTACTATTTTATAATTTGTACCTGGTCCACTTCTAACATTTAATGAAGAATCTTCAGATACATGCACATATTTAGTAGCAGTTTTATTTGCATTAGTAGAATTATCTGGAATATTATCTTTTATATTTCCTGAACCTTTATCATTACTAAAAATAAAATATTGTTTTGCATTAGCATATTTTTTAAAATTAGCTTTTGATACTTTTGCATTATCTCCAACAACCACTACATTTGCTGGTTTTCTTGATGGTGTTTCAAATTTTTTATCATATAAATACGGATCATAAACACTAATAGTATCATTAGATAAATCTGTAAGGAATATAAAATGCCCAGATGTAGTAAATAGACCTGAACTACAAGAAGCAATTACATAATATCCCTTTTCTAAATATTCCATTGCTGTATTATAATTTGCAGTAGTATAATATTCATTAAATCCAAAATAATCTGCTGTAAATGAAAATGCACTCCATGCTGTACCATCTGATTTAGTTCTATATCCATTATCTACAAATAATTTTGCCATTGTTGTTGGTAGTATTGTTCCTTTACTAGCTGTTACTACCATTGCACAAGCAGTTGGTCCACAACCTGATGATTTCATAGTTTGAGTCTTATTATTAGTTGAAGTATATAATTCATTAGCCCATCTAGTATCTGCTTGATTATAGTAAGTAAGTCCTTGATAAGCACCTAATAATGATAATCCTTCACCACTAACATTATTACTTTGCGCTTGTGCCTTATATGTTTTTGGTACAAATGTTGCTTCTCCTTCAAGTTCACTTTCTTTTATTTTAACTATTTTTTTAGTACTAAAATCTTTGTTATTTTTTGTCCCTTCAATAGTATTTTTAGCCTCTTTCATAGTAACATCAGAAACAATTATATTATTGTTATTTTGTGCTGTATCTCTTGAAAAACTTACATTTGTAACTGTTCCTAATATCATAATAAAACATATTGATAAAATTAAAATTTTCTTTTTCATAATACCCCTCTATCTTTTGTTTTAATACTTATTTCTTATTTCAACATCATTTTAACAAATAAAAAATTAAAAATCAACATTTTATTTATGGTATTTGTTTCCAAAATAACTAATATCTATTTTTCTATTCAGCTGAAGGTATCTTAAATCTAACAAATAAAGAGTTCTCATCTAATTCTTTTTTTATATTATCTAATTCACGAGTATCACCATTTATTAAATTACTAGATAAGTTATTTACTTTTTTAGTCGATATACTATCATATTTATAAAATCTATCTATTAATAAATCAGAATTACAAGAATAACTTTTCGTAATATATCTATTTAATGTTTCAATATGTGTAAAATATTTGTCAAATACTTGTCTATAATTAGAACTCATCATCATTTGTATTTTTTCGCTATGACTCATTTTACTAGTCAGTGGATTTGTAGCCTCTACCTCTGTCATACGAAGTTTTATTGAATCTATGTCATATTTATCACAAATTCTTCTAGCTTCCCCTTCAACTGTCCCTTCATCTATAAATCCCATATTAATACTTTGTGGCATTTTATGTATTCCAAATGTCCATTGGTGTATAGATTCATGTGGTAATAATAAACTAATATATTCTTCAAAAGACATATTATTATTATATAGATATGATATAGCATCAATATTAGTTTTAATATCACTTTTATCTTTTACCTCTGTATTCCTTACTTGTCTATTAGCTAACTTTAAATATGACTGATAAAAACTTGAAATAAGTTTAGGATTTATTGCAATAATATTTCTCTGAAAATCATACGCAATATCTTTTAATTCAAAATCTTCATCAAATATTACAATATCACCACTTTCTGGCAAAGTATATTTATTATTTTCTCCTTTTATTGGATATAATCCTCTTTCTTTTAGCATCTCTATTATTTTATCTTTGTCTTGTCCATCTTCCATGTTTTGTACTATTTCTATATATTCTAAAGCAATAATATCTCTTATATTTTTATATTTATTATTAAGTCTTTTTTGTACTTCTTTTAAATTATTTTCATCTTCATAAAATCTTATTTGTTTTTCAATTTCTTGTTTAGTCATATTTTTTCTCCTAATATATTTACAAACTATTTATATATTAATTTTACTGACAATCCATATTTATTTTTATATTCTCTTAATAGTCTAACATATTTTATAAAAAAATAAAATCCCTCATAATATTGATATATCAGTATTTATAAAAGATTTTATTTATATATAATTTGGCTGGGGTGGTAAGATTCGAACTTACGAATGATTGGGTCAGAGCCAATTGCCTTACCACTTGGCGACACCCCAATATTAATTTTTATAAGATGCTTTAAAATATTTTTTAAAACATCTTATAATATTATAACTATTTTCTTTCTATTTTTCAATATCTTTTTTATCTATCTCATCTAATGTAGTTTGTCCATCTAAAGGTGTACTCTCATTATTATCAGTATTTTGATTTACTATTTCTTTTTTTTCGGGCTTTTTTACCTCTTTTGCTTGAGGAGCATTTTTCTTGTATGAATCGGTATAAACATCAACTGCCTCTGAAATTTCACCATCAAAAATAACCTTTCCATTTTTCATGACAATTCCTCTTTTGCAAAACTCTTGTGCAACACTTGGAATATGAGTAACAAAAAGTAAAGTAACATTTTTATTATTTAAAATCTCACTTATTTTATTTACACACTTTTCTTTAAAAGCTGTATCTCCTACACTTAGTGCCTCATCTACTATTAGTATTTCTGGTCTAATATTTACACATATTGCAAATCCAAGTCTTGCTTTCATACCACTAGAATATGTCCTTACTGGTTGGTCTATATATTCTTCAAGTTCTGCAAAATCAATTATATCTTTTTCAAGTTCCTTAATGTCTGAATCTTTAAGTCCCATTAATCTTCCTTTTAAAAATATATTATCTCTTCCTGTAAATTCTGGGTCAAATCCTGAAGTAAGTTCAAGCAGAGCACTTACAACACCTTTTACTTCTATTGTTCCTTCTGTTGGAAAAACAACTGATGTAATCATTTTTAGTATTGTAGATTTTCCTGCTCCATTTTTACCAAATATTGCAACAGATTCTCCTCTTCTTATTGAAAAACTTGCATTATCAACTGCATTTTTCTTTTTATATGGTATTTTCTTAAAAATGCTCCCTAAAACTCTAGCTTTATCACTCTTATATAATTTATATGTCTTAGTTACATTTTTAACATCTATAACAATTTCATTTTCTTTATTATCACTCATATTTTTAACCAATCCTTATAATACATCTGGAATTTCTTTTCTAAATTTTTTATAACTCCATAATCCAAGAAGCCACATAATTACTAAGGCAATTAGAAAATATAACAATCTTTTTGGTTGTTCCCAAAACCAAACTTTATATATAAAGCAATTTCTAAAACCTGTACATAAATATGTAATTGGATTTAATCTTAATAATTTTTTAAGCCATAAAATCTTTATTGACTCTGCATCCCATAATACTCCTGAAAGCCAAAATATAGCTGTTATAAATGATTTTACCAAATTAGAAAAGTCCTTACTCATTGCTCCTATTGGAGATGCAAATAATCCCCAACCTGTAAAAAATGCAAATGCAAGAAACATATAAAAGAAAATCTGCAAATAATATATATCTGGTTTAAATCCAAAAAGCAAAAATATTACTATTACTATTGCAAGTAGTAACACTTCAACTATCATTTTCGATATACTAACAAATGTCGGTATAGTTGATACTGGAAATTTCATTTTAGTTACTAAATAACTATATTTTCTTATGCAATCTGTACCAGCAGATATCATATCATTCATATAAAACCATGGTACAATTCCAGCTATTAACCATAAGAAAAATGGATAATTACCACTTACTGTCTTAGCTGCCCTTAAACCTATTGAAAAAGCAAACCAATAAACAAATATTGTAACTGTAGGCTTTATTATTGCCCATGCCCAACCAAGTGCTGCTCCTCTATATGTTTTTACAAGGTCAGCTTTTGCAAGTTTTCCTATTTGTTTACTATACTCTTTATGGTCATCTATTATTTCTTTTATAGTATTCATTATTTCCCTTCCTTCTTTTTTCTTTCGTCTTTTGTTTCAGGAATTTGATTTATTTCATTTTTTGGTGTTTGAAGATTTAAGTCTTTTTTTATTTTAGTTGTTGATATTCCTTCTGTTCTATCTAAATAAACAACTTCACAATATTCTTTTAAATAATCAAATCTATCACTTCCAGCCCAATCACTTCCCATAACAACAACATCTACTTTGTAGTCTTTAACATCTTGAACTTTTTGTTCCCAATTTTCTTCAGGAATTACTAAATCAACATATCTAACTGCTTCAAGCATTTTCTTTCTAGTTTCATAATTATGATAAGATTTTTTATTTTTTATAGCATTAAATTCATCTGTTGATACTGCTACAATTAAATAATCTCCTAACTCTTTTGCTCTTTTTAATAATCTAATATGTCCATAGTGTAATAAATCATAAGTTCCATAAGTCAATATTCTTTTCATATCTTCTCTCCTTTTTATTTATATTTTACTATTAATAAATTTTATTAATTTTTCAACATTATTTTCATTATATATTTCCATATATTTATTTCTAAATCTATATAATTCTTCATAATTATAATCTTTTTCTAATGCTTTAATTAAATCTTTGGCATTATTATATGTAGCATTTTTCATTTCTTTAGATAAATCTACATTTAAACCTCTATTTTTACTATATTCTTTTATGTCATATAAATAAAAATATAATGGTCTGTCAAATATTGAAGCTTCATAAGCAATTGCTGAATAATCAGTTATTACAAAATCTGCTATTTTTAATAAAAACATTGTATCATAATCATTTTTTACTATATTTTCTTCATTTAGCTTGTCCTTATCTAATGGATGATTTCTAATTATTAGCTTATATTTTTCCTTATTAATTTTTTCTATCAGATCTTTTTTATTTACAGAATTATTTTTTCTAAATGTAGGTACATATAAAATTATCTTTTTATTATTACATTCTGGATAATCTTTAAAAAATCTTTCTTTTAAACTATCTTCCTTTTTATTTAAGTAGTCTATTCGTGGAAGCCCTATTACTTCTATTTTACTTTGTTCTACATTAAATGCCTTGCTAAAAAATTCTCCAGTTTTTTTACTTGGAGCTAATACTACATTATAATTATAATGCATTCTCATTATTTTAGCAATCTTTGGATCAGTACCTTCCCCTGTTCCTAATACCTGATATCCAAACTTTTTAGTTGCTCCTGATGCGTGCCACATTTGTATTATTATTAATTCGTCTTTATGATTAAGCAAACTTACAGGAATAGAATATCCATCTGTTATACATACCCTTGCATCTGATAAATTATTCATTATCTTTAACATATAAAAACAATACTTAATTTTATCAGTCAAACTTTTATCTATAAACCTGCACATACATACTACATTATAACCTGCATTTTTAAGTGCATTTTCCAATATTCTAAAATCTAAACTTTTTTCATTTGATTGTCTACTTAATAATATTACTTTGTTTGCTTTTGTTTTTTTAAGTTTCATAATTGCATATAATATATTTAAGAAAAATCTTACTAATATTACAGCAAACTCTAAAAGCTTTATTTTCATATTTTTTCCTTTTGTTTTTTTATTTTCTTGTTGATTTTATCATGTAATATATATGTTTTCAAGTTTTTTCCTTGTTTTTAACTAATAAAATAGAGAAATGCTTAAAATATTTAAGCATTTCTCCAAATTTATTTTTTTCTATTTCCATAAAGAATTTGATTATTACTAATATCTTCGTCATCTTCTTTTTGTTTATTTTCTTTGTTTTTATTTTTAAGCTTACTAAAGAATTTTTCTTTTGAATTTTTATTTTCATCTTCATTTTTCATAGCCAAAGCAGCCTCTATAGTCATTGTTTTTTCATAGTCTATAATATTATTTATTGGATTTATATATATTCCTTCTATAAATTCTTCTGTTTTTGGTAATTCAGTCACATTCAAATAATTCAAATATTTATTTATTATCTGTTTGTCCTCTTTATTTTCTAACTCTAAATCAATGTTTAAATTATTATATCTCCATATTACATGTCTTTCATAAGGTGTAAAGTCACTATCATCACTTAAATCTGTATAATCATATTCTATTCTAAATTTACAATTTGATATTGTAATAGTTATATTACTCCATAGATTACTATGCTTTTCTTCAGCAATTTTTCTAAGTTTTTTTATATCATTATATAATTTGTCTATTAATTCATTATAATTTTCTTCATCTATATTAAATAAATTTGGAATTTCATAAACATTAACTGGATCACGCTTTAATATTCCTTTTGGAACATAATAAAAATACATTTCTCCTTTTGGCTTTTGAAAAGGTTCTTCTATTATTGCTGCATATAAATGTATACTTTCCCATTTTTCAGGAATCATATAAAATAGTTTTCTTTGTATTTCTTCAAATACTTTCCTTTCCTCTAGCGAACCTATCATTTTATTGGCCCTCCATTTATTTTTCTATTAAGCTTTCTCCTGTCATTTCTTCTGGTTTTTCTAAATTCATAAGTTCAAGCATAGTTGGTATTAAATCAGCAAGTCTTCCTTCTTTTAATTTTATATTATCTCTTCCAACAACTACTAAAGGTACTGGGTTTGTTGTATGAGCTGTATGTGGTTCCCCAGTTTTATAGTCTATCATTTGTTCAGCATTTCCATGATCTGCTGTTATAAGCACTGTTCCTTCATTTGCTTCAATTGCATCTACTACTTGTTTTACACAACTATCAAGAGATTCTAACGCTTTTACAGTTGCATCAATACTTCCAGTATGACCTAACATATCAGGATTTGCAAAATTTAATATTATAGCATCATATTTTCGTGAATTAATTGCTTCTACTGCTTTTTCAGTAACTTCTAAAGCACTCATTTCTGGTTTCATATCATAAGTTTCAACTTTAGGAGATGGAATTAATATTCTATCTTCTCCTTCATATTGCTTTTCTTCTCCACCATTAAAGAAAAATGTTACATGTGCATATTTTTCTGTCTCAGCAATTCTTAGTTGTGTTAATCCTTTTTTACTTAAATACTCTCCAAATGTATTTTTTATTTCTTCTTTTTTAAATACTACATTTACATAAGGAAGTAATGTTTCATCATAATTTGTAAATGTTACAAAATGTGTTTTAAAATAGTCTCTTTCAAATTCTGAAAATTCTGGATCAACTATTGCTCTAGTAATTTCTCTTGCTCTATCTGGTCTATAATTAAAAAATATTACAGAATCATTTTCTTCTATTTTTGCTACTGGCTCATCATTTTTACAAATTACACTAGGAACTACAAATTCATCAAATGTCTCTTTTTGATATGAATTTTCAATAGCTGCACTTGCAGAATTATATTTTTCTCCTTCACCTTTTACTATTGCATTATATGCCTTTTCTACTCTTTGCCATCTTTTATCTCTATCCATAGCATAAAATCTTCCAGCAATAGTAGCTATTTTTCCTATACCTTTTTCTTTCATTTTTTCTTCTAAAAATGTAATATATGTGTCTGCTGATGCAGGTGGAGTATCTCTTCCATCTAAAAAGCAATGTACATATACATCTTCAAAATCTTTTCTTTTTGCAAGTTCTAAAATTGCAACTAAATGTCTTATATGACTATGAATTCCACCATCTGATAATAAACCTAATATATGAAGTTTGCTATTATTTTTCTTACAATTATCAATAGCAGCTACAAGTTCTTGATTACTAAAAAAATCTCCATCTTCTATTGATTTTGTAATTCTTGTTAATTCTTGATATATAATTCTTCCAGCACCAATATTTGTATGACCTACTTCTGAATTTCCCATTTGACCTTCTGGAAGTCCAACATCTAATCCGCTTGTATGAATTATTGTATTTGGATATTGTTTCATTATTTCATTAATATTAGGAATATTAGCCATTTTTACAGGATTTCCTTCTTCATTTTCGTTTATTCCAAATCCATCTAATATCATAAGCATTGTTGTTTTTTTATTCATTATTCTTTATTCCTCCCACATTGTTTATACAACTATTTATTATAATTTACTATCTTTGAGAATTCTTCTGCATCAAGGCTTGCTCCACCAACTAATCCTCCATCTATATCAGAAGTTTCAAATAATTCTCTAGCATTTTTTGATTTAACACTTCCACCATATTGTATAATAACTTCTTCTGCTACATCTTTTCCATATATATCTTCGATTTCTTTTCTTATTACTTTTATACTATTATTAGCATCTTCAGAAGTTGCTGTTTTTCCTGTTCCTATTGCCCATATTGGTTCATAAGCAATTATTGTATTTTTCACTTGAGTTCTACTTAACCCATCTAAAGCTAATTTAGTTTGTGTTTTTATAATATCTTCTGTAATTCCTTGTTCTCTTTGCTCTAAAGTTTCTCCAACACATACTATTGGTTTTAATTCATTTTTAAAAGCTGCTTTTATTTTTTTATTTACTGTTTCATCTGTTTCTGAAAAATATTGCCTTCTTTCAGAATGTCCTATTATAACATATTCTACTCCTATTGCTTTTAACATTTCTCCTGATACTTCTCCTGTGTATGCCCCACTTTCTTCAAAGTGCATATTTTGAGCTCCTATTTTTATATTAGTTCCTTGAGCTTGCATAAGTGTATAGAAAAGATCAGTATATGGAGCACATATTATAACTTCATTTTGTGTATCTTTAACTAATTCTGATAATTTTTCAATAAATTCTATAGCTTCATTTGGAAGTTTATTCATTTTCCAATTTCCAGCAATAACTTTTTTTCTCATAAAAGCCTCCTTTTATTTATTTTTACTATTTATATATTGATATGATATTAAATATCCATTTTCATCAAACTTAAATTTCATAGTATATTCTACCATATCTTCAGAATATTCGCCATTATATTTAACATTCTTATATTCTTTTTTCTCTTTTTCTTCATCAATATATATACTATCTATTGTTATAACAGTATATTTTTCTTGTATTTTTTCTTCATTTACTGGATAATACCACATACTTCTTTCAAAATTTTCATCAAATAAAAAATGTTTTCTTGATTGCGAATAATACTTGTTATCTTCATCAGTATATGAAATATTATCTACGTTAAAAAACTCTTTAATTATAGCATCTATTATTTCTGTGTCAATAATATATGAACTTTTTTTATTATTTCCAATATATTTTTCCAATAAATCCTCATATCTATTTTTAGCAACATATACTGCAAATGTTATCATCTGGTCTTTTGTGAATTTCTTTTCTTTTTCACTATAATCTAGCTCCATCATTCCTATTAAAAAATCATTATTTTTACTTAGAAATTGTACTTTTTCAGTATTTGATATATTCCCTCTTTGACCATAATATGTTTGGTTTTGAGAGTTATTATGAGTATTTGTATATAATTTCACTGACACAATTACTAGAAAAACTGTCAGTATTAATATAAATATAATTGTTAATATACGTTTTTTATTCATATATATAATCTTCCTATCTATCTAATAAACATTCTACTCCTGGTAATTTTTTACCTTCTAAAAATTCCAATGAAGCTCCTCCTCCTGTTGATATATGTGTCATTTTATCAGAAAGACCTACTTTTTCAATTGCAGCTGCTGAATCTCCACCACCAATTATTGTAGTAACATTTTCTAAAGACCCTAAAAATTCAGCTATTGAATTTGTTCCAACTGCAAATTTTTCAAGTTCAAATACTCCTACTGGTCCATTCCATACAATAGTTTTTGCATCCTTTAATTCTTCCTTATATAATTTAATTGTTTCTGCTCCTATATCAAAACCTTCCCAATCTTCTGGTATCTCAGTTGATTTTACTGTTTTACTTTCTGTATCATTACTAAATTCTTTTCCAACTACTGTATCTACTGGAATCATCATTTTTGCGCCTTTTTTCTTTGCCTTTTCTAATAAGCTATTTGCTAAATCAAGTTTATCGAGTTCACATACAGACTTACCAATATTATATCCTTGTGCTTTAAGAAATGTGAATGCCATTCCACCACCAATTATTAGCGTATCTACTTTTTCAAGCAAATTATCTATTACATTTATTTTATCAGAAACTTTTTTTCCTCCAAGTATTGCTACAAATGGTCTTTCTGGATTTGAAATAGCTGTTCCTAAAAAATTAATTTCCTTTTCCATTAAAAATCCTGATACAGCTGGTAAAAATGAAGCAACCCCTGCTGTTGAACTATGTGCTCTATGAGCAGAACCAAAAGCATCATTTACATATATTTCTGCAAGTGAAGCAAATTTCTTTGATAATTCTTCATCATTTTTCTCTTCACCTTTTTCAAATCTTACATTTTCTAATAATACTATTTCTCCTTCTTTCATATTACTTGTTAATTGGTTTGCTGACTCTCCTACAACATCAGATGCAAGTTTTACTTCTTTTCCAAGTAATTTTTGTAATTCACTTGCTACTGGTGCAAGTGAAAATTCTTTTTTTACTTCTCCCTTTGGTCTTCCTAAATGTGAACAAAGAATTACTTTTGCATTATTGTCTAATAAATATTTTATTGTATCTAATGATGATACTATTCTTCTATTATCAGTAATATTTAAATTTTCATCTTGTGGAACATTAAAATCACATCTTACTAATACTTTTTTTCCACTAATATCAATATCTTTTATAGTTTTTTTATTCATAATATCCTCCAAAATAATTTAAAGGAACGGCACCCTTGTCGTTCCTTTCTATAATATTCTATTTTCCAGGGGCTCCTAGATTATATTTAATTGTATTTTTTTATTTATTATCTACTGATGAAATATAAATCAATAAATCAACTAACTTATTTGAATAACCCCATTCATTATCATACCAAGCTACTAATTTTACAAATGTGTCTGTTAATTGAATTCCTGCTGTACTATCAAAAATTGATGTATGTGCATCATGTACAAAGTCTGTTGAAACTACTGGTTCATCAACATATTCGATAATTCCTTTAAATTCATTTTCTGATGCTCTTTTTACTTCAGCACATATTTCTTCATAAGTTGCTGGTTTTTCTAAATTACAAGTTAAATCAACTACTGAAACATCAACTGTAGGAACTCTAAATGACATACCTGTTAATTTTCCATTTAATGATGGAATAACCTTTCCAACTGCTTTAGCTGCACCTGTTGAAGAAGGAATAATATTAGCTGCTGCTGCACGTCCACCTCTCCAATCCTTTTTAGATGCACCATCAACTGTTTTTTGTGTAGCTGTTGTTGCATGTACAGTTGTCATTAATCCATCTTTTAAACCAAATTTATCATTAATTACTTTAGCAAGTGGTGCTAAACAGTTTGTTGTACAAGAAGCATTTGATATTATGTTCATACTTTTATCATAAGTTTCATTATTAACTCCCATGACAAACATTGGAGCATCTTTAGAAGGTGCACTTATAATAACTTTTTTAGCTCCTCCTTCTATATGTCCATTTGCTTTTTCTGTTGTAAGAAATGCTCCAGAACATTCAAGTACATATTCAACTCCAAGTTGTCCCCAAGGTATATTTTTTGGTTCCATTTCATTGAATACTTTTATATCTCTACCATTTACTTTTAATATATTTTCTTTTCCTTCAACTTCTCCATCAAAACGACCATGTACTGAATCGTATTTTACCATATAAGCCATATATTCTGCTGAAATAAATGGGTCATTTATTGCAACAACCTCAACTTCTTTTTTTTCTAAAGCGGCTTGAAATGCTAGATTTCCTATTCTTCCAAAACCATTAATTCCTATTTTTATAGACATAAAACATCCTCCTTATAAAAAATATTTTAAATACTTTTAAATAGCTTATATGCTATTTCATGCTCATTTTATATCAAAGATAAATATATTGCAAGTAATTACATATATATTTTTTATTTATTTATTTATTATTTAGCTATTTTTCCCACTTTTATTTTTATTATTCTTGTTTAAAAATAAAAAAGTTTACTTTTTTATAAGCAAACTTTTTTTATATTACAATTCTTCATTTTTATTTTTATTTTTTCCTTTACCTAGAGAAAATAAACCAGAAAATGATATCTCTTGGAATAAAAAATCATGAACTTCTGTTAATACTTTTTCTTCTTTAGGTGATACCTCTAAAACTACCTTTTTAGAAAATCCTATTTCATTAAATAAAAATGATTTTACTTTACTCCACATTCCAAACTTAGTAGGAAGATCTTTTTGTAATGTTTTACTTTTTTCTTGTGTACTAACAACTCCAATTACACTGTTTGAATTTTGTATTCCTTCAGAAGCTTGTTCATTTTTAGACATGCCTTGATCTATTGTTCCTGCATTTGTTTCTATATATTTTCCTATATATTCATTATTTTTTTCATTTTTTAAATCATCTATTTTCATATTCATTCCTCCTTAGTAAAAGACATTATACCTGCTACTATATAATATATTTATACTATATTTTTCATTTTTTATCAATATTTTCTGTATATTTGTATATTTCTTTTTTATTACAAAACATTTACATATCTTACAAAATTGTTTAATTTTAAAACATAAAAATAAGAGTTATGTTTCCATAGCTCCTCCATCCTTGATTATTTGGCCAGTGTGCCCTTTCTGGCATTTCTTTTGACCTTTTCAGGTGTGTAGAAGCACAATCTCTACTTCAAATAATCACCTATATTGTATTTTAATTATAGCATTTTTATTCATTGTTGTAAATAATTTTATTTCTTTCTCTTAATTTTTTCAAATTCTTATCTCTTATTATCCATGCTGTCATTATTGAATTTTTAGGATGTTCTTATCATCTGTTATAATTATTTCTTTATATTTCCCTATTTTATCTTTGTTAATTTTTCCTATATAATGCAAAATATTTTTCCTTACTATGTTATTTTAATTAATAATAGCACTTTTCTTATTACTTTTCAACTTTTTAATATATCTCATAATATAATTAAAATTATATATTTTAATTAAAAATATTTCTCTAATTATTTATTCTGCAATTAAACAATCACCTTCTGAACTTATTACTTTTACTTCTACTATTTTATTTATTTTTTCTTCATCTAATTTCGATTTTACCATAATATAATTTTGAGTATGACCTTTTATATAATTTCCTTCTTTTTCTTCAAATAAAACATATAAATTCTTTCCTAAATAACTTTCAAGATATTTTTTCTCATTATTCTCTGAAAGTTTTAATAGTCTATGACTTCTTATATCTTTTACTTCTCCTGAAACTTGATTTTTCATTTTTGCAGCCACAGTTCCTTTTCTAGGTGAATACTTAAATATGTGCATTTTATAAAAATTAATTTCTTTCAGAAAATTATATGTTATTTCAAAATCCTCATCTGTTTCATTTGGAAATCCAACAATTATATCTGTTGTTAAAATTACATCTTTATATAAATTTCTAAGCCTTTCTGTTACTTTTATAAATTCATCTGATGTATAATGTCTATTCATTTCTTTTAAAGTTTTATCACAACCACTTTGAAGAGATAAATGAAAATGATGACATACCTTGCTTAGTTTCTCTAATCTTTTGCAAAATTCATCAGTTATTATTGTAGGTTCTAGTGAACCTAATCTTATTCTTTCTATCCCAGATATTTTATCAATTTCTTCTAATAAATCTATTAATTTATAATTACTATCAAAATCCTTTCCATAAGATGCTATATGTATTCCTGTAATAACTACTTCTTTTATTCCTATTTTTGCAATTTCTTGTATTTCATTAATTATATTTTCACTATTTCTACTAACAACTCTTCCTCTAGCATAAGGAATAATACAATATGAACAAAAATTATTACATCCATCTTGAATTTTTATAACTGCTCTTGTTTTTTCTGTATAAGTTACAGTTCCAAATTCTATATATTTATTTTGCATTTCATTTTTGTTTTCTGTATTTTTATTATTTTCTATTAGATTTTGCAAATATACATCAATATCATTTTTTTGTTTATTTCCTAAAACTAAATCTACTTCTTTTATTTTTTCAAT
The DNA here is from genome assembly GCA_022796725.1 of Clostridia bacterium. Lineage (GTDB taxonomy): Bacteria > Bacillota > Clostridia > TANB77 > CAG-508 > UMGS1994. The sequence continues at coordinate 19,688 of JAAWJE010000065.1, forward strand.
CTCTTCTTTTGATACTTCAGCATAACATCCTACTGCAATTATATATGCATTTTTATTTAATTCCTTGCATCTTCTTAAAATTTGTCTTGATTTTCTATCTGACATATTTGTTACTGTACAAGTATTTACTATATATACATCTGCTTTTTCACTTGAAGAAACTATCTCATAATCATTACTTATTTTTTGTATCATTGCATTTGTTTCATATTGATTTACTTTACATCCTAGTGTAATAAAAGCTACTTTTCCTTTTTTATTTATATTTCCCATTTTACCACTCTCTTATATTTATTTTCATAAAATAAAACCCTTAGAGAATATAAATTCTAAGGGCTAAATCGTTTATTTTCTGTCAATTAAATCTAAATTATCTAAAGCTTTTCCTGTTCCAAGTGCTACACAAGACACAGCATCCTCAGCTATCATAACATTTATCCCAGTTCTTTCTTGTAATAATTTATCAAGACCATCTATTAAACATCCTCCACCTGTCATATAAATTCCTTTATCACTTATATCTGCTGCAAGTTCTGGTGGAGTTTTTTCTAAAACTGAATGAACAGCATCAACTATCATACAAGCTGGTTCTTCTAGAGCTTCCATCATTTCACTAGAATGTATTGTTAATGTTCTTGGAAGTCCTGTTATTAAATCTCTTCCTCTTATATCCATTTCTACATCTTGTATTTTAGGATATACACATCCAACATTTACTTTTAAATCTTCTGCTGTTCTTTCTCCTACCATTACATTATATTTTCTTTTTATATATTTAACTATAGCTTCATCAAATTTATCTCCAGCAACTTTAATAGATGTGCTAACAACAGATCCTCCAAGAGAAATTACTGCAATATCAGTAGTTCCTCCTCCTATATCAACTATCATGTTTCCACATGGTTTTGATATATCTATTCCTGCTCCAATTGCTGCTGCTATTGGTTCTTCTATTAAATAAACTTTTCTAGCTCCTGCATTTGAGGCAGCATCTATAACAGCTTTTTTTTCAACTTCTGTTACTAAAGATGGGATACATATCATTATTCGTGGTGCAAACAAAAATCTCCCACCTATTTTACTTATAAAATATTTAAGCATTTTTTCTGTTACTGTATAGTCTGATATTACTCCATCTCTTAAAGGTCTTGTCGCAACAATATTTCCTGGTGTTCTACCAAGCATTCTTCTTGCTTCATGACCTACTGCTAAAACATCTCCTGTAATATTATTTACAGCAACTACTGATGGTTCTCTAAGTACTATTCCCTTGCCTTTTACGTATGCAATTACTGTCGCTGTTCCTAAATCAATTCCTATATCTTGACCAAACATCAGTATCTTCCTTTCTCTATTTACACATGAATTACAAATTTATTACGATTATATTACATATATTTAAAAATTTCAATCATTTTATTTTGTTTTTTATATTTCTTATTATCTTATTGACTTTAAGATAGTATTTTATACATAATATATATTTTTTTCAATAGTGTTTTTTCAAAAATATTTTATTTTAGGTATTTTAAATGACCTAAAACATTTGATTTTTTAATAATTTCATGAGATAATATTATTCATTTAAAATGGAGGAAAAACTTTTTATCATGGAAAATAACTTACTTAAATTAGAATTCGATAAAATTATAAATATATTATCAAGATTTGCTATTACTGAAAAAGGAAAACAGTTATCTTTAGATTTATTACCTTTTTTTGATAAATCTAAAGTCATAAAAGCTCTAAACGAAACTACTGAAGCTTTAGTACTACTTCTGAGAAAAGGTAATATTCCAATATATGAAATAGAAGACATAACACAATATATTCTTTTATTAGAGAAAAATAGTTTTATTTCAGCAAAAGCATTACTTGATATTGCAAATGTTTTAAAACTATCAAGATTATTAAAAGAATATTATTTCGAAAATAGTTTAAACGAATCTGAATGTCTAACAAATTATTTTAATAATCTATATATAAATATAAGAATAGAAAATACTATATTTTCTTCAATAATTGATGAAAATACTTTATCTGATGATGCTTCACCAGAACTTGCTTCTATTCGTAGAAATATTAGAAAGTTAAATCAAAATGTAAGAAATAAACTTCAATCTTTATTAAGCTCTAAATATCTTCAAGAACCTATAATTACAATTAAAAATAATCGTTTTGTTGTTCCTGTAAAAAATGAACATAGAAACGATATTAAAGGGTTTGTTCATGATATTTCGGCAAGTGGTTCCACAATATTTATTGAACCTATGTCAGTTTTTGAACTAAATAACAGCTTAAATGTTTTAAAAAATGAAGAAATTACAGAAATAGAAAAAATACTTCAAAAATTATCCGCTTCATTATTTGAAATTACAGAAGAAATTAAAAATAACTATAATTTAATTGGAATTATTGATTTTATATTTGCTAAAGCAAAATATTCAAGAGAAACAAACTCAATATCTCCTATTATATCAGAAAAAAAAGAAATAAATTTAAAAGAAGCAAAGCATCCATTAATAAATGAAAATGACGTTGTTCCGATATCAATTTCTTTAGGAGAAAATTACTCTACTTTAGTAATTACTGGTCCAAATACAGGAGGAAAAACTGTAGTTTTAAAAACTGTTCGGTTTACTTTCTGCTATGGCTATGGCTGGACTTCATATTCCTGCAAAAGAAAATAGTTCTATTTATGTATTTGATAATATTTTTGCAGATATTGGAGATGAACAAAGTATTCAAGAATCTTTAAGTACTTTTTCTTCTCATATTGTAAACATTGTAAATATAACAAAAAGAGCTACAAAGGATACTTTAATTCTTTTAGATGAACTTGGATCTGGAACAGATCCTTTAGAAGGTGCTGCTTTAGCTATAAGTATTTTGAAGTTTTTAAACAATATAAGTTGTATTACACTTGCAACAACACATTATCAAGAAATTAAAAACTTTGCTATGGTTACTGATAATTTTGAAAATGCTAGTCTTGAATTTGATATAGAAACTTTATCTCCAACTTATAGATTATTAATAGGTATCCCTGGTAGAAGTAATGCTTTCGAAATAAGTAAAAAATTAGGACTTGATGATTCTATATTATTATCTGCAAAAGAATTTATAAACTCAGATACTATTCATATAGAAGAATTACTAAAAAATATATATGATAATAAATTACTAATTGAAAAAGAAAAAGAACTTATAGAAAAAGAAGGAGAAAACATATCAAAAATTAAATTAGCCTTGCAAAATGAAAAAGATGATATATCTGCTAGAAAAAATGACATAATACAAAAAGCTAAAAAACAAGCTAAAGATATTATTTTAGATGCTAAAGAAGATGCAAACCAAATATTAAAAGAAATGGAAAATTCTAAGGATACTAAAAGATTAAATAAATTAAGAAAAATTTTAAATGATAAATTAGATAATTATTCTTTAGAAAATGAAACTTCAAAAAATGAACCTTCTAATTCACTTCTAGTAAAAGATGCTAAGATTGGAACACAAGTATTTATACCCTCACTTAATCAATCTGGAAGTATTATTTCCATTCCTAATAATGCAGAAAAAGTTATGGTACAAATTGGTAATATAAAAATGAGTTTTGAAATATCTAAACTTATACTTTTAAGTACTGAAAATAAAACTGAACAAAAAAATAATTCTTCCACAAATTATTCTAATAAAAAAGATTTTAGACCTAAAAATATTTCTACTGAAATAAATGTTATTGGTTTCAATATTGAAGAAGCTACATTTGCAATTGATAAATTTTTAGATACTGCATCTATGTCAAAATTAGAATTAGTAAGAATTATACATGGTAAAGGTACAGGAATACTTGGAAAAGGCATTCAAAAGTTTTTAAAATCTCATCCTCATGTTAAAAGTTTCAGATATGGAACATTTGGTGAAGGTGAAATGGGTGTTACAGTTGTTGAATTAAAATAGTATTATTTTTCTTTTATTAAGCTCCTTGATAGGAGCTTTCTATTTACATACATTAATTACATATTATTATATATTATTTATTTTTACCTATTTTGTGTAATATTATTTTATAATAAATAGAAGATATGCTATATACAAATAACATATCTTCTTAGATTTTTATAATTTTCTAAATACTCCTCCAACTTTTCCAAGAATTTGACAAGTTGGTACTATTATTGGTTCCATTGTTGAATTCTCTGGTTGTAGTCTTATATGATCTTTTTCTTTATAAAATGTTTTTACTGTAGCTTCATCTCCTATTAATGCAACTACTATTTCTCCATTATTAGCTGTATTTTGCTTCTTTACCAAAATATAATCTCCATCCATAATTCCAGCTTCAATCATACTTTCTCCTCTTACTGTAAGCATAAAACTTTCATGATTTCCTACAAAATCTACTGGAATTGGAAATGTATCAGTCACATTTTCAACTGCTAATATTGGTTCTCCTGCTGTTATTTTTCCTATTACTGGAACATCAATTAATTCCTTTCCATTATATAATGGCTTATCTTGTATTTTCTCTTGATTTTCTAAAACTCCACCTTTTATTAGTTTTAGAGTTCTACCTTTTTGAGTTTCCTTTTTTAGATATCCCTTTTCTTCCAATTTGTTTATATATCCATGTACTGTAGCAGTAGATTTTAAATCAACAGCTTTTCCTATCTCTCTTACTGAAGGTGGATATCCATTTGTTTTTATTTGTTTTTCTATAAATTTTAATATGGCTTTTTCTCTTTTATTTAAACCATTTTCGTCTTTTTTCATCAATTTAACCAACTCCTAGTTTCTTAATTTAATAGAATATTATCATAAAAATTTTTCTTTGTCAAACAAAAGTTTTCTTTTGTTTTTTGTTATGTTACAATTTTGTAATTTAAAAGTAATCATAATAACATCTTTTATTGTTGAAAAACGTATTTTTAAATAATATAATATTAATATATGTATTTTAAGGAGAAGAAAATGGATTTTACGAAAGATATTTATTTGAATACAGATAAAATATATGAAAATTCTAGTCTTATTATTTTGTATAATGGTGTTTTATCAGAAAATACTGACAAAAAAGTATTTTTACATTATGGATATAATAACACTTGGGATAAAAAAGATGAAATAAAATTAAAACGAACTGAATCAGGATTACTAGGAGTACTTAGAATATCTGCTGGAAGTAGTTTTCAATTTGTTTTTAGAGATAGTGATAATAATTGGGATAATAATAATAATTCTAATTATGTATTACCTATTTTAGAAAAAAAGGAAGACAAAGTTTTAGAATTCGGTCCTTCTGAAATAAATAAAAAAATTGAAGAAGCAAAAGCTAAAACATCAAGTAATCTTTTAGAAGCCTCTATTTGCTCTTCTGATGATTTTGAATTTGACAGTACTTATACTATTGATAAATCAACTGTTCCAACAGATACTATTATCAATAAATTATCTTTTAATTCAGAATCAAATTCATTCTACTTCGCAAAAAAGGTAATAGAAGATAATAAGGTAAGTTTAGATGAAAAGTATAATAATTTTGTTTCTAATGTACATTCTGAAGCTGATAATAAAGAAACTACTATGGTAGCTGAAGAAAGACCAGAGTTTAAAGAAGATTTATCCTCTTCTTTAGTTCCTATCAAAGAAAAGAAGTTAGCTGGAAGATCTCGTTTGTATATTATAAAAAAACGTATAAAAGTTGCTTTTCTAAAGTTTGCTAAATTGGTAAAAACATCATTAAGTTATGATGAAGACCATAACTTTTAAATAAAAAAGAGATAAAATAATTTTAATATTTTATCTCTTTTTTTATTTCTAATCATACCATTCAAATTCCCATTCTAAGATTTTTACAGTATCTCCTTCTTTTACACCTAATTCTTTTAATCTATCTTCTATTCCTAAATTTCTTATAGAATTTTGAAGATATGCCATAGATTCATTATCTCCTATATTTACTCTTCCCATTAACTTAATAACAGCAGGTCCAGTTACTATAAATTCACCATTTATTACTTCAATATCAAATCCTTCTTGCTCCTCTTTTAATGTATATACTATTTTATTATCTATATCTACAATTTCCTCTTTAGGTAAAGTTTTAAGTATTTCTGCTGTTTTTGCAAATAATTCTGGTATACCTTCTCCCGTTACTGCTGATATTTTAAATATCTCTATATTTTTCTCCTTAGCTAACTTTTCTAAGTTTTTATAACCTGTATCATCTTGCATTATATCTAATTTATTTGCAACTATTATTTGTTTTCTTTTACTTAATTTTTCATTATAATTAACAAGTTCTTTATTTATTACATTATAGTCTTCTACTGGATTTCTTCCTTCTATTCCTGAACAATCAATTACATGTAATAATAGTCTTGTCCTTTCTATATGCCTTAAAAATTGAAGTCCTAAACCTACTCCTTCACTTGCTCCTTCTATAACTCCTGGAATATCAGCTAAAACAAAACTATCTCCTGTAATTGTTTTTACAACTCCAAGGTTTGGATATATTGTTGTAAAATGATAATTCGCAATTTTAGGTCTAGCAGCTGTTACTCTTGAAAGTAATGTTGATTTACCTACATTCGGAAATCCAATTAAACCAACATCAGCTAATAGTTTAAGTTCTAATATTACTTCTTTTTCAATTCCTTTTTCTCCATCTTGTGCAAATCTAGGTGCTTGTCTAGTAGAAGTCGCAAAATGTGAATTTCCTTTTCCACCTCTTCCTCCTGGAAGGATTAATTCTTTTTGGCCATCTTCTGATAAATCAGTTATTACTTTTCCAGTCTCAGCATCTTTTACTACTGTACCTTTTGGAACTTTAATTATTAAATCTTCTCCATTTTTTCCATAGCAATGTCCTCCACTACCATTTGCTCCTGATTCAGCTTTAAATTTTTTATTATATCTAAAGTCAATTAAGGTATTACTATCTTTATCAACTTCAAAATAGATGTCTCCTCCTTTTCCGCCATCTCCACCATCAGGACCACCGAGCTGCAACATATTTTTCTCTTCTAAATGTTACTGCACCATTTCCGCCATCTCCTGACTTAATTAATATTTTCGTATAATCTACAAACATATACTGTCTCCTCTATTTATTTTTTATTCAAAATAATTAAGCATCATTGCTTCTTTTATTTTTTTCATTGTTTCTTTAGCAGATTTTCTTGCTCTTTCTGTTCCCTCTTTCAATATATTGTCTACTATTTCTGGATGAGCTTCATAATAAGCTCTTTTTTCTCTTATTGGTTCTAGCACTTTATTTATATTTTCAGCTAATTGTTTTTTACAATATACACAACCTCTTTTTCCTTCTCTACATTCTCTGCATATATTTTCACATTCAGCCTTATCAGTAAATAAATTGTGATAATATGATACCATACAAATATCAGGATTTCCTAAATCATCTTTTTTTATTCTATTTGGGTCAGTAGTTGCACTCATAACTTTTTTTGTTACTTCTTCTTCTGAATCAGATAAATAGATAGCATTTCCTAAAGATTTTCCCATCTTATCATTTCCATCTAATCCTTTTATCCTTTTTGTACTTGAAAGTACTGCTTGTGGTTCTGTTAAAATATCTCCATATACACTATTAAACTTTCTAACAATCTCTCTACATTGTTCTATTAGTGGAAGTTGATCTTCTCCTACTGGAACTAACGCTCCTTCAAAACAAGTTATATCTGCTGCTTGACTTACTGGATATCCTAAAAAACCATAAGTTACACTTTCTCCAAATATTTCTTTCTTTTGCTCTATTTCAGTCTTTACTGTTGGGTTTCTTTGAAGCCTTGATATTGTTACAAAATTTGAATAAAACATTGTAAGTTCAAATGCTTCTGGTATCATTGATTGTATATATATAGTAGTCTTATTTGGGTCTATTCCAACTGATAAATAATCTATTGCTACTTCTCTTACATTTTTTCTAACTTTTTCTGGATTATCAAAATTATCTGTAAGTGCTTGAACATCTGCAATCAATATATATGGGTCATATTCTTCATTTTCTTGTAATTCTAATCTTTTCTGTAATGAACCAAAATAATGACCTATATGTAATCTTCCTGTTGGTCTATCTCCTGTTAATATTCTCTTTTTTTTCATTGTTCTTCTCCCTATAAAATAAATATTGAAATATATTATATCATACTTCAAAATATTTGTATTATATTATTTACATTAAATTCATCTTTTTTTAACTTATAAACCTCAGAAGTATA
>JAAWJE010000036.1 GCA_022796725.1 Clostridia bacterium
TAAAAATCTTTTAAAACAATATATTATTAATAAAATATGATTTATTTTGTTTTTATAATATATTTAATAGTTTTAAAAAATAATGGGAGGTGTAAAAAATGAAAAAAGAAAAATGCAAAGAATTGGTTAAAGTACTAATAATATCAATTATGAAAGTAGAAAAAGAAATGACAGATTTTATTGTTGGGTTTAATAGTAATAATAATCTTATTAGTGTAATTGCAGAAAGAAAAAAAGATATTTTACCTTTAGAACAAATAATTGATATATTAGAATTAAACGATAAAGAAAGTGAAGAATTTATGTGTGATGTTTATAATATTATAGAAGATAGTGATGAATTTGAAATAAAAATTGATAAGCTATTAGAAAAATATGAAGATAAAATATAAGTAAAACTATTTAATATTAAGAAAAATATAATTAAAGTTAGCTTTTGTCGATATATACTTTAAAATTATAATATATAAAAGGAGATAAGTTATGAAATTTAGTAATAGAGAATTACAAAATTTTAAAAAAAAATATTTTGAAAATCCATGTATTAATATATGGAAATACTTAGATGATGAATGTGTTGAAATACTGAAGAAAATGGGAATAACTATAGAAAAAAATAGATTATATACAGAATATCAATATGACATGATAGAAGTAGATGTTTTAAAATATTATTATTCTGAAAAGGATTCATCAGGTGAGCCGAAAGAAAAAATATCTGATATTGGATTATCAGAAAAAGAATATAAAAAGATTGTAAAAGTTTTTGACAAAATTGCTAATGATTATAATGTATAATATAAAAAGTATATGAGAGATACTAAAAAGTATCTCTCAAACTTTTATTCTACTATTTGATTCATATAAAATTTGTTTTTAGAAAGCTTATCTAATATACCATTTAATGCTTCACCAAATCTTTGGAAGTGAACAACTTCACGTTCTCTTAAAAATCTAAGTGGGTCAATTACATCTGGGTCGTCAGCACATAAATCTATTAATTTTTCATAAGTCATTCTAGCTTTTTGTTCTGCAGCAAGGTCTTCTTGAAGATCTGCTATAGGGTCGCTTGTTACTTGGAAAGTTGCTGCACTAAAAGGTGTTCCAGAAGCTGACTGAGGATATACACCCCAACCGGTGATCAGTATAATATGAGCCAAGACCAGCTGCTTCTAATTCTTCAGCAGGTACATTATCTGTTAATTGGTGTACTATTGTAGCAACTATTTCTAAGTGAGCTAATTCTTTGGTTCCTTGATGTTGTCAATCATTATATTCCGACTTGTCGGCGAAAGAAATTTAGTGCTATTGCCTGTAAATAAAATGGAAAAAGCTCACTTGTGAACTTAAAAAGGTCGTACACTAAGTGAACTTTTCATATTTCCCACTTTTCATCTTTTTGATATATATTGCATATATAATTCATTGCTATAATAAAGTTTTCTCTTAATTCTGTTTGATTTCCTCGCTTTATTTCTTCAATATATTGTTTAAAGTATTGTTCTAATCTTTCTTCCAAAACACTAATATCTACACTAATATTTACCCCCTCTATTTTAGTAATAAGATGACTTGAATCACATGTTAATCTACTGTTTCTTTTGGTAGTTCCAAAATGCATAATTCCATATCTAATATCTGTATAAAATTTTAATGCCATTTCATTGTTAAAGTCTTCGTAGAATACTTCCTTTAAAAACTTCGTAAAATGATTTTGATTTTCATAATTATAAGATAAAGTTCCTCTTTTTAATACTGTAGGTCCATATCTAAATTTAACTAATGTATCGATAAGTAAACACTGTATACACATTATAGAAAAACCATATTTTTGTAATAATGTTTTATCTCCATTATTAGATAATTTATTAATCGCATCAAATTATCTTCCTTGCATCCTGTCTATAAATATATTTATTGCTCTTTTCCACTCTGATTTTGAACTTTGCATTGTTAGTTTTATTCCTAAATAATCTTCTAATATATGATTATCTGATATATATATTTCATTTTTAAACATATTAACTCTCCTTTATTTTTTAATTTATATTCCAATAAAATTTCTTTTTATTTGGTACTTTCATTTAAATATCTCTGATACATCTCATCCATACTAGAAATATACTGCACATCTTGTTTTATTTTGAACTTCTCATATTCGTTTTCAGCTTTTTCTACCGCTTCTTTATGTGATATAGAACCTGCTCTATCTAGTATCTTTTTTCTTCTAAATTTTAATAAATCATCTGTTGCATCAATCCAATTTTGCATTGTCATTATATGTCTTTCTTTTGCTTCATCTTCAGCAAATACTATAAAGAAATTGGTTAAATCATTTAATTTTCTCAATTCTTCTTCATTTAAATAATTTTTAGCAATTGTAACATCATATTTATATATTAAACCATCTGGACTATTTTTCCAATTTGTAAGTCCCATATGTTCCTTATTTGAATCTACTCTATTATAAATAAGTTCTGCTGCTGTATGTCCAGAAATGGCATAATGCAATTTGTTTTGAACTATTTTAAAAAATGTATATGCTTCTTCTGATTTTGGATTATAGTCAACTGCTGTTGCTATAAATAAATCTGTTATTTTTTGATAAGCCATTCTTTCACTTGTACGAATAGTTTTTATTCTTTCTAATAACTCA
>JAAWJE010000066.1 GCA_022796725.1 Clostridia bacterium
AAATAAATATAATTAAAGATGAATATAAAATAAAATATAGTAAATATATAAAAATTAAAAATGAGATTAAAAATAAATATGAAGATGAAAAAGAAAAACAAAGAAAACTCGATTTACTTAGATATCAATTAAATGAAATTGAAGAATCAGATTTAAAACAAAATGAAGAACAAGATATAGAATCTAAACTAAAAATAATCAATAATTCTGAGAAAATATCTTCTAACTTAAATGAAGCATATTATGAATTAAATGAAAATATTTTAAATGCAATTAATAATGTATTAAAATCTATGGATAATATATCTAATATAGATGACAAATATTTAGAAATAACTTCAAGAATTAGAGATGTATATTATGAATTAGAAGAAGCTAAAGTAGATATAAACTATTCTAAAGACGACATTGAATACAATGAAGAGGAAAAAAATAGTTTAGAAGAAAGATATAATTTAATTCAAGATTTAAAAAGAAAATATGGGAATAATCTTTGTGAAATTTTAGATTACAAAAATAAAATAAGTAAAGAATTATTTAATATTGAGAATATGGATGAATATATAACAAAGTTAAAAATAGAAAAGAAAGAATTAGAAATAGAGCTAAGAGATTTGGCAGAACAAATGGATTTAAAAAGAAGAAATAAATCAAAAGAGATTTCAGAAAAAATAAATCTTGAACTTAAAGATATGGAAATGAAAAATGCAAAATTTGAAGTAAACATTATAAATGAAGATAATTTTAATAATAATGGAATAAATAAAGTTGAGTTTTTGATTATTACAAATATAGGAGAAGAAGCAAAACCACTTATAAAAATTGCTTCAGGAGGAGAAATGTCAAGAATAATGCTAGGAATAAAAAAGATATTATCTGATGTAGATAAAGTTCCTATATTAATTTTTGATGAGATAGATACAGGAATTAGTGGAGTAGCAGCTAAAAAAGTTGGAAGTAAAATAAAGGAAATTTCTAAAAAACATCAAGTAATTTGTATTACTCATTTAGCTACTATTGCAGCTAAAGGTGATTATAATTATTATATATGTAAAAATGTAGAATTAGGAAAAACAAGGACAAATATTAAATTATTAGATGAGGAAGAAATTATAAAAGAAATTGCAAGAATTTCTACAGGAGAAATAACACAGGCATCACTCAGCCATGCTAAAGAACTAAGAAATAATAATGCAGCATAAATTAAAGATAATTAAAATTTAAGTATGGATTTGTTTAAAATATTATGATATAATAAAAAATCATAAAATAAAGAAATAAAGGGAGGAAAAAAAATGAACAAATCAAAAAAATCTGTATTAGCAGTGATTATTGTTATTATAGTAGTTGCTATTTATGGAGTAATTTCATATAAACAGCAAACTGAAAAAGAAGAAAAATCAAAATTAATACAAGAAATTAATCAATTAAATAGGTTAATTTCAAGTACAAAGATGGACACAGAAAAAGTAAATGAAATAATAAACAGAACAGTTACAGGTAAAAATTATAGTGATGTTGAAAGAGCATCAAAAGATTACTTAAAAGAAGCTATTGACTCATTAAATATTTTAATGAAAGCTATGGGAAACAAAGATGTTATAAATATTTTAACAGTACAAAACTATAAAAAAGATGGACCTAAATTTACAAAATCAAAAAAAATTATAGCTGATACTAGAAAAGATTTAAGTGAACAAAAAGATAAATTTCTTTCATGCTTAGATGAAAAAGCAATAGAAAAATATGCTGATGAAAAAGGATTTAATGATGAGAAAAAGAAATTATTTAAAGACCTTATGCTTGGTAATAATTCTACAATAGAAAAAGATAGAAAACAATTTGAAGAAGCTGTAGATACAGTATTAAAATTATTAGATAGACAAGAAGAAATAATTGATTTTCTAATAAAGAATAAAGGAAAATGGGAAATAACTGGAAGTCAAATAACATTTAATTCAAATTCATTAGTAAACAAATATAATGATTTATTAAAGAAAATACAAAATGATTAAGAAAATAGATAAAAAAACCTCTTTATGAAAAATAAAGAGGTTTTTTATATAAAGTTATTTAGCATTTACTATATTTTTAGCAAGTTTTTCTAGTTCAGCTTTACTTTCTGTATTTAATGTGGATTTTATCGTAACCATTGGTTCAATTAAAGTAATATTTTTCATTTCTGATAATATATCTTTCATACATTTTCCAGCAGTAGGAGCCCAAGTTCCATTTTCTATAATACCAATAGTTCTATTTTGATAATTTCTTTCTTTCAAGTGTAATAAAAATTGTTCCATTGGTGTGAATAGTCCAAAATTATAACTAGAAGAAGCAAGAATAATTCTATCATATCTAAAAGCATCTTCAATACATTCTGCCATATCCTCTCTACTTAAGTCAGAAAGAACAACTTTAGTTTCTCCAAGTTCTTCAAGTATCCCTTTTAGTTGTTTTGAGGCATCTAGTGTATTTCCATGAATTGAGCTACAAGCTATAAAAACTCCTTTATTTTCAGGTTCATAGGAACTCCAAATGTTATACTTTTCAATATAATGTTCTAAATTATTCTTTAATATTGGACCATGCAAAGGACAAATCATTTTTATATCTAAATTAAGAACTTTTTTAAGTAGCATCTGTACTTGCATTCCATATTTACCAACAATATTAAAATAATATCTTCTTGCTTCACAATCCCAATCTTCATCAGTATCTAATGCACCAAATTTACCAAAACCATCAGCACTAAATAATATTTTTTCTGTTTCTTCATATTCAACCATAACTTCAGGCCAGTGAACCATTGGAGCCATAATAAATCTTAAAGTATGATTTCCTAAACATAAAGAATCATTTTCTTTAACTACAATTTTTCTTTCTTCTAAATCTGGAATATCAAAAAATTGTGGTAAAAATGCAAAAGTTTTGTCATTTCCGACTAATTTTATGTTAGGATATTTTTCAGTTAAAGTTTTAATATTATAAGCATGATCTGGTTCTAAGTGAGAAATTATTAAATAATCAGGTTCACTTCCACATAATGCACTTTCTAAATTATTTAACCATTCATCTGTTTTTCTATTATCTATTGTATCCATAATGGCTATTTTTGTATCTTTTATAAGATAAGAGTTATAAGATATACCATTTGGAACAATATATTGACTTTCAAATAAATCTATATCTTTATCATCAGCTCCAATATAAATAATATTTTCAGAAATATTTACATCTTTCATATATTCCTCCTAAAATAAATAATTTTTTTCGAGAAATATTGTATCATATAAATTATGTATTGAATAGATTAATATTTAGAAAATAAAGAAACAATGCTAAAAATACATTTTATTCATTCTCAAAATTTTTGCTAAGCTTTTCTATTGCTTTAGTTTCTATTCTAGATACATAAGAACGTGATATTCCTAAAGAACTAGCTATTTGATTTTGTGTTTGTGGTTTATTTCCTAGAAGCCCAAATCTCATATTAAGAATGTATTGTTCTCTTTCGGATAAATTTTCATTCATTTTTTCTTTCAATAGTTTAGTTTTTAATTTTAGATCAATTTCATCTTCAATAGTTTTTTCATCATTTTCTAAAACTTCTTGAAGAGTAACAACATTATCGTCCTTGTCTTTTCCTATAGGCTCATTTAAGAAAACTTCAGAATTTAGTTTTTTAGTAGAACGTATGTACATTAAAATTTCGTTATCAATACATCGAGAAACGTAAGTTGAAAGTTTAACTCCTTTTGATGAATTAAAACTATTAATGCCTTTTATTAACCCAATAGTTCCAATTGAGATAAGATCATCTAAATTAGTGTTAGATGAGTATTTTTTAGCAATATGTGCAACTAATCTTAAATTCTTTTCTATTAATATATTTTTAGCTTCTACATCGCCATTTTCAAAAAGTTTAACATATTTTTGCTCTTCTTCTAAAGATAAAGGCTCTGGAAAAAGAGAATTACTTGATATATATCCAAAAAATAACGCAGAACTACTTAAGAAGCTTAAGAATCCAGCAATTGAAATAATAGACATGATATACCTCCAAAACTGTGTATATTCCAATATATGCTAAAAAAATAAAGTAGTGCGTGTCAATGAAAATATATTATAAAAATATATTAATTTAGTAATAAGACAAAAAGGACGTTAGTAAAATATTATAATAAATTTTAATAAAATTACTTGAAATTTATTTTTAAATATAGTAATATTTAAAAAATAAATAAAGAGGTGCGAAAAAATGAGAGATTATTCTTTAAATAATAAAATAGCTAGTAGTTTAGGTAAAGAAAAATTACTATCTTTCGTATTTTCTTTTTTTATTAATATATGGAATATAATAAAATCACTAAATTTTTATTTAGTGATTTTTTTGTATCAAAAAAATTATAAATTTTAAGGAGGAACAAAATGGAAAACAGCAAACTAACTTTAGATGTGAACGAAAAACCAACAATTGCAAAATGGATTGTACTTTCTATCCAACACGTATTTGCAATGTTTGGAGCAACAATTTTAGTACCAATTTTAGTAAATTTAGCAGCAGGAGAAACAGTACTTACAATACCAGTAGCTTTAGTAACATCAGGTATAGGAACTTTAATTTATATTTTATGTACAAAAGGAAAATCACCTGTATATTTAGGAAGTTCATTTGCATTTATTACACCAATTGCAGCAGCATTTTTAAAAGGTGGGATATCTGGTGCAATGACAGGAGTTATGGCAGTTGGACTTATATATATTGTATTTGCAATAATAATTAGTATTATAGGAAAGTCTTGGATAGATAAATTATTACCTCCTATAATAGTAGGACCAATGATAATGATAATAGGACTGGGCTTAGCACCATCTGCTATATCACAAATAGGAATAGCAGCAGATTCTGTAGTAGAATGGAAAGGTGTAATAGTAGCATTAGTTACATTTTTAGTAACAGCATTAGTAGCAATCAAAGGAAAAGGATTTATTAAAATAGTTCCATTTTTAATAGGAATTATTTCAGGATATATAGTATCTGTAATATTTGGAATGGTTGATTTTAAACCAGTAATGGAAGCAGCATTTTTCAGTATGCCAGATTTTGTAATACCATTTGTTCATTATTCAATTAATTTTTCAGCATTACTTACTATTGCACCAATAGCTATAGTAACAATGGCTGAGCATATAGGAGATCATACAGCACTTGGAAATATTATAGGAAAAGATTTACTTAAAGAACCAGGATTAAATAGAACATTATTAGGTGATGGTATTGCTACATTTGTAGCTGGACTTTTAGGAGGTCCTTCAAATACAACTTATGGTGAAAATACATCAGTTGTAGGAATGACAAAGATTGCATCTGTATGGGTAATAGGTCTTGCTGCAATATTTGCTATATGTTTAGGATTTTTAGGTAAATTTACAGCATTAATATCAACAATACCAAATGCAGTGCTTGGAGGAGTATCATTATTACTTTATGGATTTATTGCAGTAAATGGATTAAAAGTGTTAATAAAAAATCAAATAGATTTTAATAAAACAAAAAATGTAGTAGTTGCATCAACAATGTTAGTTTTAGGATTAGGAGGAGCTACTATAACAATTGCAACAGGAGATCTTTCAGTTACAATTTCAGGAATGAGTTTAGCAGCAATTATGGGTATTGCATTAAATCTTTTAATACCAAATGATTCAGAAGAAACATCAGAACCTAAAGAATCTGAGAAAAGTGATAAAGTAGAAGTAAATAATTAGAAAAGAGGGATATAAATGTCAGTAATAGAATTAAATCATCCTTTAGTTAAACATAAAGTATCTATTTTAAGAGATAAAAATACAGGAACAAAAGAATTTAGAGAACTTGCAGAAGAAATAGCAATGTTTTTATGTTATGAAGCAATGCAAGATGCAAAATTAGATGATGTAGAAGTTGAAACTCCAATGGAAAAAACAATAGGACATAAGATTAATGAAGATAGATATGCGTTTGTGCCAATATTAAGAGCAGGGCTTGGAATGTCTAATGGTATTACAAAAATAGTTCCTAATGCAAAAATTGGTGTAATTGGATTATATAGAAATGAAGAAACACTAGAGCCAGTGAGATATTATTACAAGGTTCCAAAAGATATTAAGGATAGAGAAGTAATTTTATTAGACCCAATGCTTGCAACTGGTGGTTCTGCAATAGATGCGATAAAAATGATGAAAGAAGATGGATGTACAAAGAAAATTAAGTTTTTATGTTTAATAGCTGCACCAGAAGGAATAAAGAGATTACAAGAAACATATCCTGATGTAGATATTTATTGTGCAAGTATAGATGACCACTTAAATGAAATTGGATACATAGTACCAGGATTAGGAGATGCTGGAGATAGAATATTTGGAATAAAATAATAAATTAATTAACAAAAATACTTTTGGATACAAAAAATCTGAAAGTATTTTTTATTTAGATAAATAAAAATAGTTAGAAATAAAATTAAAAGATGAAAAAGCAGTTGCAAAATTTACAATAACTACTTAAAATGGAAGTACTATTTAATATAAGATATTATGCAATGAGTGTATACATTTATATAAGATAGAGAGAAAACTATTGACAAAAGTATAAGAGAGGCAAAGTATGTTAGAAAAATGTGAGTTATGTCCATTTAAATGTAAAGTAAATAGAAAAGAAGGAATTTTAGGAAAATGTAGGGCAGGAAAAGATTTGAAAATTGGTTTATATTCATTACACTTTGATGAAGAACCATGTATAAGCGGAAATAGTGGCTCTGGAACGGTATTTTTTAGTAACTGTAATTTAAAATGTGTATTTTGTCAAAATTATGAAATAAGTAGTAAGGAATATGGAGAAATTATAACAGTAGAAAGATTAGCAGAAATATTTTTAGAATTACAAAATAAAAATGCAAATAATATAAATTTAGTAACTCCAACACCATACATTTATCAAATAATAGAAGCAATAAAAATTGCAAAAGAAAGAGGATTAAAAATTCCTATTTTATATAATACAAGTGGATATGAAAATGTAAAAACATTAAAGTTATTAGAAGGATATATAGATATATATTTGCCTGACTTTAAATATGCAGATAATGATTTAGCAAAAAGATTATCTAAAACAGATAGATATTTTGAAATTGTAACAGAAGCAGTTAAAGAAATGTATAGACAAGTAGGAGTACCAAAGTTAGATAAAAATGGAATAATACAAAAAGGGCTTATAATTAGACATTTAATTTTACCAAACCATGTAGATAATACTAAAAAAGTATTAAAATGGATTGATGAAAATTTAGATAGAGAGATATATGTAAGTATTATGGCACAATATTTTCCATGTTTTAAAGCAAAAGAAAATTCAGACATAAATAGAAAAATAAGTAAATATGAATATGAAGAAGTGGAAAAACTTTTATATTCTTTAGATATTGAAAATGGATATATGCAAGATTTTGAGCCTAATGAAGATGAAGAAAAATATGTTCCTAAATTTAATAATGATATATAAACTATAAAATAAAAAAAATCAACTTTGAAAATACTATAAATTAGTGAGAATAATATATAAAAAAATGAGAAAAATATATTTAAATCTAATTAAATTGAATAAAAGAAAAAATTTAAAATTTGATTTAAAATATAATCTATGTTAATATAAATTTAACAAATAAATAAGTAATTAAATTTCCCTGCATGGTGCGTGAGGACAGAGTTTTTAGAACCTACAAGTTTGGAGAAGGGAGTCTAGATCTCTAAATATGGCGTGTATGCTTATATTTATATAAGAAACCCATAAGTATTTAGGAAGACACCCACCTGTGTGAGTACAGGTCCATAAAAATTCTTTACATTAACGGCTAATGTGGGGTATTTTTTTGTCTTAATTGATTTTAATGCTTAAAAATGTTAGAATTATTATCAGTTTAAATAGTTTGGAGGCAATATGAACATTAAGCAATTAATAGATTATGGAGAAAAAGAATTAATTAAAAATAATATAGATGAAGCATTATTAAAATCAAAGATACTTATGGAATATTGCTTAGGAAAAACTAGAGAGTATATATTGATTAATTTAAGCAAAGAAATAGATGATACTGTAGAAGAAAAATTTAAAGAATTAATAAACAGAGCAATTAAGAATGAACCTATACAATATATTCTAGGAAAACAAGAATTTATGGGATTAGAATTTAAAGTTAATGAAAATGTTTTAATTCCAAGAGCTGATACAGAGATTTTAGTATTAGAAACGATAGATATAATAAATAATTTTATAAATAAGAAAGAAAAAATAAATGTATTAGATATGTGTACAGGAAGTGGGGCTATAATAATATCACTTGCAAAATATTTAAAAAATGAAAATATAAATTTTTATGCTAGTGATATAAGTGAAAAAGCCATAGATGTAGCTATAAGAAATAGCAAAAAAAATGAAGTAAAAGTAGAGTTTATAAAATCAAATTTGTTTGAAAAAATAGAAAATATTAAATTTGATTTAATAGTATCTAATCCACCATACATAGAAACTGATATTATAAATAATCTAAATGAAGACGTTAAAAATGAGCCAATCATTGCTTTAGATGGTGGAGAAGATGGACTTGAGTTTTATAGAAAGATAGCAAAAGATGCAAAATATTTTTTAGAAGATAATGGATATCTTTGTTTAGAAATTGGATATAATCAAAGAGAAAACGTGATTGAAATACTAAAAAGTAATAATTATAAAGATATATATTATAAAAAAGATTTATCACAAAATGATAGAATTGTTATTTGTAGAAAGGGGTAAAAATGTCTTTTTCATCAGAAGTTAAAGAAGAATTAAGTAAAATAAATATATACAAAAAAACTAATATTATGGAAGCAGAAGTTTTAGGGTATATTTTATCAGGAAATTGTGAAACTTATGATAATTATATAGAAATAATAACAGAAAATGAATTTAATATTGAAAGGCTATATAAATTATTATTTAATCTAAATTTAGAATATGAACCAGATACAAAAAGAAAAGTATTTATTGCTAGAATAAAAAATAATGATTTAGAAAAATTAAAAAGAATAGAGACAATAAGTGATGAAGAAGAATTAAAAGCAGTTGTTAGAGGAGCCTTTTTAGGCAGTGGCTCTGTTAATAATCCAAATAAAAAGTATCATTTAGAGATATTACTAAATGATATTGAAAAAGCAATATTTTTGCAAAATATTATAAAAAAATTTGAAGTAAATACAAAAATATTAAAAACCACAAATACTATTTATATAAAAGAAGGAGAAGAGATCTCAAAATTTTTAGCTCTAATTGGGGCTACTAAATCAGTACTATCTTTTGAAGAAATAAGAGTAGTTAGAGAAACTAGAAATAATGTAAATAGATTAGTTAATTGCGAAACAGCAAACTTAAATAAAATAGTTAATGCTTCTATTAAACAAGTAGAAGCTATAAAGTTTTTAAAAAAAATGAAAAAGTTTGATACAATGCCAAAGTATTTAATTGAAATAGCAGAACTTAGACTTGAAAATCCAGAAATAGGATTAAAAGATTTAGGTAAGATGCTTGAAAACCCAATTGGTAAATCAGGTGTTAATCATAGATTAAAAAAGATACAAGAATATGCTGAAGAAATAAAAAAAGGAAATTAAAGTAATGAAAGAAATAGGAATTTATGTACATATACCATTTTGCAAAAGAAAATGTTATTATTGTGATTTTGTTTCTTATGATAATAAACTAGATAAAATTGAAAGCTATGTAGATACTGTAATAAAAGAAATTGAAGATATTGATTTAAATTTTATAAATGAATATATAGTAAATACGATTTATTTTGGTGGTGGTACACCTTCTTTTTTAGATAGTAAATATATAAAAAAAATTTTAGAATGTATTAGAAAGAAGTTTAACATATTACCAGAAGCGGAAATTACTTTAGAAGTAAATCCAGGTACTGCAGATGAAGAAAAACTTAAAACTTATCAAATGTGTGGAATAAATAGATTAAGTATAGGACTACAAACAAGTAGTGATAGCCTACTATTATCTATTGGAAGAATACATACTTACAGTGAATTTTTAGGTGTATATAATTTAGCAAGAAAAGTAGGGTTTAATAATATTAATGTTGATTTAATGTTTGGTCTTCCAAATGAAAGTTTAGAAGATGTAAAAAAAGATGTAGAAAATATAATTGCTTTAAATCCAGAACATATTTCTACATATTCTTTAATAGTAGAAGAGGGAACTTTACTTGAAAAAATGTTAAATGATAATAATTCTAAAATAGTAAATATTAAAGATACAAAATCAAAAGAATTCAAATTACCAGATGAAAATATTGAAAGAGAAATGTATTGGTTTATAAAAAATAAGTTAGAAAGAAATGGATATAAGCAATATGAAATTTCTAATTTTTCTAAAATAGGCTATGAATCAAAACATAATACTGATACATGGAAACAAAAAGAATATTTAGGATTTGGAGCATCAGCTCATGGTTATATAAATAAAGTAAGATATTCAAATAAAAAAATTTTATCTGAATACATATTTAATTTTAAAAATAAAAATATAGAAGAAAAATTAGATAGAGAAGGAACATTAAAAGAATATATGATGCTTGGACTTAGAAGAATAGAAGGAGTTTCTATTTCAGAGTTTGAAAAAAGATTTTTACTTAATCCACTTTTATATTTTCGATTTGAAATAAGTAAGTTAGTAGAAGAAGAATTATTAGAAGTAGATTTGGATAGAATAAAATTAACTAAAAAAGGAATTGATTTTGCAAATTGTGTATGGAGAGAGTTCATATAAAAAGGGGAAGTCTTGTTTTTGCAAGACTCCTTCTTTTTTAGCTTCTGATAAGTTGTGGCGTTTTGAACACACTATTTAAGAATATTCATATAAAATTTCTAAATATGCTTTGCTCAAATGAAAAAAATAAATATAGTTACATAAATAACATCAACATTAATATATAATACTTTTTTACTTTGTTAAAATAAAAAATAAAAAAAATTAGCAATCTTACTTGACAATTGCTAAAAAGAGGATATAATATATACATGTTAGCAAAATAAAAAATAATTTGCTAAAATGAGAGGTGAAGAAATGCTTGACGATAGAAAAAGAAAAATACTTCAAGCAATAGTAGAAGAATATATTGAAAGTGCTGAGCCAGTAAGTTCAGGTAGCCTAGTGAAATCATTAAATTGTAGTAGTGCTACAATAAGAAATGAGATGGCAGAGCTTGAACAAGAAGGATACTTGGATAAACCACATACATCAGCTGGAAGAATTCCTTCTCAACAAGGATATAGATATTATATAGATGAATTATTGACAGAAGATAAATTAACTTTAAAAGAAATAAACTATATAAAAGATAAATTAGAAACTAAAGTAAACGAATTAGAAGATTTAACTAAAATTGCTACTACTACAATTTCAGAAATTACGCATTATACAACTATTGCAATTGGTCCAAAAGTTGAAAAACATACAATAACAGAATTAAAATTTGTATCACTTGGAACAAATGTAATGATGGCAATAATAGTTACTGAATCAGGAATAATAAGAGAAGCAATCATAAAATTTGATGAAGAAATCACAGAAGAACAAGTTAAAAATCTAAATTATATATTTGCAAATAAATTAATAGGAAAGTCAATAGAAGAAATAGATGGTTCGTTTGAAGAATATTTAGAAACAGAAATAAAGACTGGAATTAAAGTAATAAAAAAGATAATAGAAGAAATTAATAAAGTATTAAAAACAACATCAAATAATGTATATCTTGAAGGAACTAATAAATCATTTGATTTACCAGAATTTAAAAAGACAGAAATAGCAAAAGATTTTATGAATGCCTTAGATGCAAAAGATTTAGTAGCAGATGTTTTAAATACTGGATTTGCAGAAGACATTAATGTATATATTGGAGAAGAACTTGAAGATGAAAAATTAAAAAACTTTAGTATAGTAACATTTAATCATCTATTAGGAGATAAAGATATAGGAACAATTGGAATTATAGGACCAAAAAGAATGGATTATGCAAAAGTAATTTCAGTTATGAAATATATAAGCAAAAAATTAAAAGATGATTTTGATGATGGAAAACTTTAAATTTTATGAGAAAGTAGGTTTAGAAAAATGTCAGATGAAAATAATGTTAATAAGAAAGAATTAAATAATAAAAATGAAGCAGAAGAAAATATTTCAGAAGCTGAAGTTATTGAAAATGTTTCAAATAATGAAAATGATAAGCTAAAAGAAGAATTAAATGAAATGGCAGATAGATATAAAAGATTATTAGCTGAATTTGAAAATTATAAAAAAAGGACTCAAAAAGATAAAGAAGGAATTAAAGACTTGTTAGTATCAGATATAATGACATCAATTTTACCAGTTATTGATAACTTAGAAAAAGCAGCAAAAACTCAAACTGAGGATAAGGCTTATCAAGATGGAGTAAAAATGGTACTTAAACAACTTAAAGATGTTCTTTTATATAATGGAGTAAAAGAAATTGAAACAGTAGGTAAAAACTTTGATCCAGAATTACATGAAGCAGTAAGCCATGTTACAGATGATAAACATGGAGAAAATATAATAATAGAAGAATTCAGAAAAGGCTATAAAATAGGCACTAGAGTAATTAGACATTCAATGGTTATAGTTGCAAATTAGTTATTAATATTAAAAATTAATATATATTTTAGAACATTTAGTTCTAATACAAAAGAAAACGTATTTTAGTTAAAATTAAAATAGTATAAATAAAATTTATTGTAAGAAGGGGGACATTATAATGTCAAAAATTATTGGTATTGATTTAGGAACAACAAATTCTTGCGTTGCAGTAATGGAAGGTGGAGAAGCAGTAGTAATTCCTAATCCAGAAGGAAATAGAACTACACCATCAGTAGTTGCATTTTCACAAAACGGAGAAAGGTTAGTAGGACAAATTGCAAAACGTCAATCTGTAACAAACCCAGACCACACAGTAATCTCAATAAAAAGAGATATGGGAACAGATAGAAAAGTAAAAATAGAAGAAGATGAATTTACACCACAAGAAATATCAGCTATGATTCTTCAAAAATTAAAATCAGATGCAGAAAATTATTTAGGAAGTGAAGTTAAACAAGCAGTTATAACAGTTCCTGCATATTTTAGTGATAGTCAAAGACAAGCAACTAAAGATGCTGGTAAAATAGCTGGTCTTGAAGTTTTAAGAATTATAAATGAGCCAACAGCAGCAGCACTTGCTTTTGGTATGGATAAAGTAGATAAAGACCAAAAAATAATGGTATATGACTTAGGTGGAGGAACATTTGATGTATCTATATTAGATATAGGTGATGGAGTATTTGAAGTTTTAGCAACAAGTGGAAATAACAGACTAGGTGGAGATGACTTTGATGAAAGAATAATCGAATTTTTAGTAGATGAATTTAAAAAGACAAGTGGAATTGATTTAAAAACTGATAAAATGGCTATGCAAAGATTAAAAGAAGCAGCAGAAAAAGCTAAAATAGAATTATCTGGTGTTGGTCAAACAAATATTAATTTACCATTTATTACAGCAGATAGTACAGGACCAAAACACTTAGATATAACATTAACAAGAGCTAAATTTGAAGATTTAATAAAAGATTTAGTAGATGCTACAATTAAACCAGTTAATCAAGCTTTAAAAGATGCTGGATTACAATCAACTGATATAGACCAAATATTATTAGTTGGTGGTTCAACAAGAGTACCTCTAGTACAAGAAAAAGTAAAAGAAATTACAGGAAAAGAACCAAATAAAGGAATAAACCCAGATGAGTGTGTTGCTTTAGGTGCAGCAATTCAAGGTGGTGTATTATCTGGAGATGTTAAAGACTTAGTATTACTAGATGTAACACCTCTATCACTTGGTATTGAAACATATGGTGGAGTATTTACAAAATTAATCGAAAGAAATACAACAATTCCTACAAAGAAATCACAAATATTCTCAACAGCAGCAGATGGTCAAACATCAGTTGAAGTTCATGTACTTCAAGGTGAAAGAGAAATGGCAGCATATAATAAAACACTTGGAAGATTCCAATTAACAGGAATTATGCCAGCTCCTAGAGGAGTTCCACAAATTGAAGTTACATTTGATATTGATGCTAATGGTATAGTTCATGTATCTGCTAAAGATACAGCTACTGGAAATGAACAAAAAGTTTCAATTACTGCTAGTACAAACTTATCTGAAGAAGATATAAATAGAGCAGTAAAAGATGCAGAAGCACATGCAAGTGAAGATAAAAAGAAGAAAGAAGAAGTTGAAGTCAGAAATAATGCTGAAAGTTTAATTTATAACAGTCAAAAAACTTTAGATGAATTAGGAGATAAAGTAAGTGCAGAAGAAAAATCTAAAGTTCAAACTGAAATAGATAATGTAAAGAAAACATTAGAAGAAAATAATATAGATGAAATAAAATCAGCAACAGATAAATTAACAAAGGTATTTTATGAAATATCTGAAAAATTATATAGTGCATCAGGAGCAGCAAATGCAGGAGCAACAGCTGGTCAAGCTGATACAGGAGCAGAAGATAATGGAGAAGCTAAAGAAGGAACTGTATATGATGCTGATTATACTGAAGAAGATGACAATAAATAAATTTGCAAGAAGACAATAATATTAGAAAGTTGGTCGGGTAGCAAAAATTAAATGCTGCCCACTATTTTTAATATAAATGTGAATTGAAAAAGTAAAAGAAAACAAAAAATATATGAATAAAAAGTACTTAATAAAAATAATATGAGATAATAAGTTTTAAGTTTTCTTGGAGGAGTATAATGTCAAGTAAAGATTATTATAAAATATTAGAAATAGAAAAAAATGCTTCTGATGATGAAATAAGAAGAGCATATAGAAAACTTGCAAAAAAATATCATCCTGATGCAAATCCTGACAATAAAGCAGAAGCAGAAACTAAATTTAAAGAAGTTAGTGAAGCTTATGAAGTTTTGTCAGATAAACAGAAAAAATCAAATTATGATAATTATGGAGACCCAAATGGTCCACAATTTGGTGGGGGAGGTCAAGGCGGAGGATACTATTCTTATGGTGGTTCTGGTTTTGACGGATTCGGCTTTGATGATTTTGGTTTTGGAAGTTTTGGAGATATATTTTCTGCTGCATTTGGAGGAGGAACAAGAACTAGAAAGCGTAATGGACCTCATAAAGGAGCAGACATAAAAGCAAATTTAGATATTACTTTTGAAGAATCTTATTTAGGAGTAGAAAAAACAATTAGTATAAATAGAAATAGAGAATGTACTAAATGTAATGGAACAGGTGCTAAAGATGGAACAGAACCACATACTTGTAGTGTATGTAAAGGAACAGGACAAATAAGACAAGTAGTAACAACACCATTTGGACAGATGGCTACTCAAAAAGTTTGTTCTAATTGTGGTGGAGAAGGAAAGATTATAGACACGCCATGTCCAAATTGCAAAGGAAAAGGATATGTTAGACAAACAAGTAGAATAAAAGTTAAAATTCCTGCTGGAATTGGAGAAGGTCAGACAATAGTTCTTAGAGGAGAAGGAGAACCTGGAGAAAAAGGAGGTCCAAAAGGAGATTTATATATAAATATTCATGTAAAGAAACACGAATATTATACAAGAAAATCAGACCATGTATTATGTGATATACCAATTACTTTCACAGGTGCAACTCTTGGAACTGAAATAGAAGTACCAATGGTTGATGGAACTAAAGTAAAGTATAAAATTCCAGAAGGAACTCAAACAGGAACTAAGTTTTCTATTAAAAATAAAGGATTTAAAGCAGTTAATAATAATTGGTATGGAGATTTTGTATTTACAGTAATTGTTCAAGTACCAAAGAAATTGACAGCAGAACAGAGAGAATTACTAACAAAACTTGCTCTTACAATGAATGAACAACCTCCAATTAAGAAAAAAGGAATATTTGGATAAAATAAATGAGATATTTTTATATCTCATTTATTTTTGTCTTGACAGAAATGTTAAAATAAAGATAAGCCAAAGAGCAAATTAAAAGGAGGATTTTCTAATGAGAAAATTTAAACGGATAAAGATTTTTGTTCTAATAATATTAATTTTCATATATATTTTTTTAAATCGGTACATAGAATTTTATAAAAATACTTCAAAAATTGTATCAAGAGACAATTTGGAAATTCATATTATTGATGTAAAGCAGTCAGAAAGTGTACTTATTATCCAAAATGGACATACCATGCTTGTTGATGCAGGACTAAATTCAGAAGGTGAAAAAGTAGAAAAATATATCAAGGATTTAGGAATTGACACAATTGATGTATTATTAATTACACACTTTCATAGGGATCATGCAGGAGGCGTACATAATATTTTAAGAGCATTTAAAGTAAAAGAAGTAATGTGTTTAGAATATGAAAACATAACTACATTACAAGAAATGTTTTGGTATTTTGATATGAGAATAGCTAAAAAAGTAAGTGAAGTTTTTGGTAAAAATAAGTCTAAGGTTTCTCTTACATTGCCTTATGATGAAGATGGAAATTTAAAAAGCTTCACTATTGGAAATGCAAGTATTGAAATATTAAGCCAATTTAAAGAAGAGAATGTCAATAATAAATCAATAGTTTTTAAGCTTGTATATGATGACTTTTCTATGCTATTTATGGGAGATGCCGAAAAAGAGGTAGAAGAGAAACTTGTAAAAAGTGATTGCAACTTATCATCTGATATTTTAAAGATAGGTCATCATGGCAGTCAAACATCAACAACAAGTGAATTTTTGGATAAGGTAAGTCCAGAATATGCAGTAATCAGTTGTGGAATTAATAATCCATATAATCATCCAGATAAAAATGTAATGAAAAGATTAAATGAAAGAAAGATAAAAGTTTATCGGACTGATGAAATGGGAGATATTGTGATTACCATAAATAATGGACATATACAATTAAATAAGGAACAACTAAAAAATCTAAAGGGGGTATGAGAAATCATGCCCTGTATATTTATATTGACAAACATTATATAAAGATAATAAAATAACCATAGTATTAAATAAAGGAGTATATAATAGAAATATGAAAGAAGAATTTATAAAGTTATTAAGTAGTACAGAAAGAGAAGGAGTAGAAGAGATAATTAATTTTTTAGAGAAAACAGATTTTTATAAAGCACCAGCAAGCACAAGATATCATGGGAATTATGAAGGAGGACTTTTAGAGCATAGCCTTAAAGTATATGAAATTTTAAAAGAAAAGGTAAAGACTTGTGTGATAGATATTAATGCTCAAGAAGATACTATAATATTAGTGGCATTATTACATGATATTTGCAAAGCAAATTATTATAAAGTAGATTATAGAAATGCAAAAAATGAAAGAGGAGAATGGGAGAAAGTTCCTTATTATACAGTAGATGATACAATACCTTATGGTCATGGTGAAAAATCTGTTATGATGATTACGGAATATGTAAAATTAACAAGTGAGGAAAAATATTGTATTAGATGGCACATGGGATTTACAGAGCCTAAAGAATTATATGGTACAATATCAATTGCATATAAAAAATATCCATTAGCACTATTATTACATGAAGCTGATTTAGAAGCTACATATTTTTATAATGTATAAATAATAAAGAAACGACTATTTTATAGTCGTTTTTATAGTTAATTTATTTTTTAAATTATTAATATTATCCAATATTTCATCAAAAATATCATCTTTTTTCTCAAAAACACCTTCAAAAAAATCGAAAATATCACCATCTTTAATGTTATCTGGTAATTCTTTTTTAGGAACCTCTAAAATATTGCCAGTGTCTCTATTTTCTAAAATACCAATATCATTTTCAATTCTATCTAAGCTATATAATTCGTGTTTATCATTGTTTAAAAAGTTATGTAATGTATCTGAGAAATCATCGATGTTAAAATTTTCTATTGTATTATCAAAGTCTATCATCTTACTCCTTTCTTAGAATGTAAGCAACTTTAAATATTATATGATAATTTTTATGGTTATTCAAGAAAATTTGTAAGACAAAAAATGACATGATAATAGGTGTGCCACTTTCGTGGCGCACCTATCTAGACTAGACGGGCATAGAAAAGATTTGATAATTTTTTGTTTCACGCATTAAAACAGAACGAATAGAACTCTGAAGAGATAAGCTCTTTTTGTTTGTCTTGTGTACTTCAAAAATCAGACTTTTGATTGAATTGTTTTTTGATAATTTCACAAATTTTATTAGACTCAAAAGAGCTTCAGTGCCATAACCTTTATTTTGATATTTGGTACCTATTAACATATCAACAGTCAATTCGTTCTCAAATGTTGATATTGAAATGGCGCCCACCATCCTTTTGGTGCGTTTGTCGAATACACCAAGAACCTTTTCATTGTCGGTATTCATACTGAGTATCCATTCAGATGCAGAGGTTACAGTGCTTTTTTCCATAAAAGGAACATATCTGTGGATTTCAGCACCAGATGCAATTTTTGAATATTCTTCAGCATCTTTTACAGACAAGATCCGTATGCTTAACTTAGGTTTCTTCATAACAAAACCCTCCTCGAAAAGTATAATTATAATAATATTATAGCACAAAAACGCTCGAAATACAAATGTATGAGACTTAATGTAAAATAATATAAAATTATATTTCGATTATTTGAAATTTATGATATAAATAATATAAGAGGTGATTATATGTTTGTGAAAAAAGAGGCTGTATTGAGAAAAATTCCAAATGTTAATTCAGATATAATTGATATATTAGACGTTAATTGTGAAGTATCAGTATTAGGAAAAACAGTAAATAATTCTCAAAATGAAGAATATATAAAAGTAAAAGTTAATAAAACAGTAGGATATGTAATTTCTTCTAGTTTATCTGATGATAAATTAAATGTTAAAAATAGATTAAAAAGTATGTCAAAAGAAAATAAAATAAAAATATATTTAGAAGTTAAAAAGATTTTAAATCAAAATACAAGTTATTCGTCAAAACTTAATAATAAGTATTATGATAGTGGGAAAACAAGAGGAAATGGGTATTATAATATACCATATCTTGAAAAACAATTAAATGAAGAGTATTTTTCTTATGATTGTTCTTCACTTTGCTGTACTATTATAAATAGAGTTTTTGATAAAGACATGATAAAAAATGATGAAGAGCAGACAAAAATTGAAATTAGAGATAATGAATATTATAAGAATTTGTGGGTAACAAAAGACTTTTTAGAAAATGCGCTATTAGATGATAAAGAAGATAAAAAGATTTTTAAAATAATAGAACATATTAAAAACTCAGGCGAAGAAATAGATGTTTTTAATATGGAAATAGGAGATTTATTAGTTGGAATTATAGATTTTGAAAATGAGAAACATAATAAAAAGTTTATAATGAATCATATAATGATATATATTGGTGATGGATATGTAGCACATGCTTCATATACAAATGGAGATATTGTGTTTAATAGAGTTATAGTAACAAAGCTTTTAAATGGATTTTATACAAAACTAGGTTTTGAAAGAAGATTTGATAAAGAGATAGCTTTAATTAGATATATAGATTAATAAAAAATTCTATTTGACAAGAACATATAAAAATAGTATAATAATTAACAGTTGTATCACTTAAGAGATAAAAGTGATAAAAAATGAGATGTTTTTATAAAAAATAAATTAATGGTTCGGATTAAAATTAAATATTAATAAATTATTTGAATTATGGGTGTGATAATTAAATAATTATTTTTGTAGTGCAATAATTAGTAAAAAATGGTATAGTAAATCTAATTAAAAGTGAACGGAATTTATAAAAGAGATTATTGATATAGAGTTTATTGTTAAAAAGAGAAGATAAAAAGTTATATTGAAATATTATTTTATTAGAGCCATTAGTTTAAATTAAAATATATTTAGAGTGAGATAAATGTATATTTTAATTAAGCTAGTTTTTTTGTGCATTTTTTATAAAGAACATAAGAAAAAATAAGAAGGAGAATTTATGCAAGAGAATAATAAGATTAATAATAAGGAAGAAATAGCATTAAATAAAAAAAATAATGTAAGAAAAAATCAAAATGAAAACAAGAGGTCTTCTAATCAGAGGACAAGAAATACTAAGAAAAATATAAAAACAGAAGGAGAAGAGAATAATAATCATACAGCTGAACTTATAAAGAAAACTAATGTAAGGAAAAAAGTAAATGCTAATAATAATATTGAGAGAAAGTCAAATAGAGTAAGAAAATCAAAAAATAATGATAGTGTTTCTAAAAATGAATTTAGATTTAAGCAAGAAAGGTTAAAAATTATACCTTTAGGAGGTATAGAGGAAATAGGAAAAAATATTACTGTATTTGAATATGGTGATGATATTGTAATTGTAGATTGTGGTTTAGCATTTCCCGAAGATGATATGTTAGGTATAGATTTAGTTATTCCTGATTTTACTTATTTAGAAAAAAACAAAGAAAGAATAAGAGGACTTGTAATAACACATGGTCATGAAGATCATATTGGTTCAATACCATATTTATTATCAAAAATAAATATTCCTATATATGCTACCAAATTAACAGCTGGATTAATAAGTCATAAACTAGAAGAACATAAACTTTTAAGAAGTACAAAATTAAAAGTTGTAAATCAAGGTCAGACTATTGTACTTGGAAAAATAAGAGTTGAGTTTATTAGAAGTTGTCATAGTATTCCAGATGCAGTAGCACTTGCTATTCATACTCCAGCAGGAACAGTAATTCATACTGGAGATTTTAAAATAGACTATACACCAATAGATGATGAAAAAATGGATTTTGGTAGACTTGCAGAGTTAGGAAATAAAGGTGTTTTAGCATTAATGTCAGATAGCACAAATGCTGAAAGAAAAGGCTATACAATGTCAGAAAGTACAGTAGGTGAAGTACTAGATAAATTATTTTTTAATTGTACAAAAAGAATAGTAGTTGCAACTTTTGCATCAAATGTTCAT
This sequence comes from Clostridia bacterium, assembly GCA_022796725.1. Classification (GTDB taxonomy): domain Bacteria; phylum Bacillota; class Clostridia; order TANB77; family CAG-508; genus UMGS1994. The sequence goes on from JAAWJE010000066.1 coordinate 21,090, forward strand.
AGAGTACAACAAATAGTAAATTCAGCTGTGCTTAATAATAGAAAAATTGCTGTATGTGGTAGAAGTATGATAAATATGATAAGTACAGCTATGGAACTTGGATATATTAATGTACCAGATAATGTTTTTATAGATATTGATATGATAAAAAATTATACAGATGAACAATTAGTTATAATCACTACTGGAAGTCAAGGAGAGCCAATGTCTGCATTAACTAGAATGGCTTCAGGAGAACATAGAAAGGTTACTATAACAGAAAATGATTTAGTAATAATTTCTGCTAATCCTATTCCAGGAAATGAAAAATATATAGCAAAAGTAATAGATGAATTAATGAAAATAGGTTCAGAAGTAATTTATAGCTCATTAGAAGATATTCATGTTTCAGGTCATGCTTGCCAAGAAGAACAAAAACTTATGCTATCTTTAGTAAGACCAAAATATTTTATACCAGTTCATGGAGAATATAGACAATTAATAGCACATAGTGAAACTGCAAAAAAAGTAGGAATACCAAGTGAAAATATATTTTTGATGACAAATGGAAGAACATTAGAATTAAATGAAGAGGAAGCAAAATTTACAGGTGTAGTACCTTTTGGAAAAGTTATGGTTGATGGATTAGGTGTTGGAGATGTTGGAAATATAGTTTTAAGAGATAGACAACATTTATCACAAGATGGACTTATAATAGTTGTTATAACAATGGATTCTTCAACAGGAGAAATAATTGCTGGTCCAGATGTAATTTCAAGAGGTTTTGTATATGTAAAGGAATCTGAAAACTTAATGGAAGAAGTAAAAAAAGTTTTAAGAGATGAAATTTATAAATTAGAACAAAATGACATTAGAGATTGGGCAACAATAAAAGCAAAATTAAAAGATAGCTTACGTGATTATATATTTGTTAAAACAAAAAGAAATCCTATGATACTTCCGATTATAATGGAAGTTTAATGAAACGTAGTAATACCAAGACTTTGTAGTCTTGGTATTACTTATTTGTTATCCTTTTGTTACCCACTGAACAAGCCAGAGTAAGTTTTAATGAGTTTTATCAAAATTAATAGAAATATTGAAAAATCAATAGAAATTAGATAAAATAAGGAATAACAAAATAAGAAGAAATACTCAATAATTTTCTAAATTATAATGGAGGTTTAAATATGGAGAGGGAAAATGTTGTTATAACAGGAGCAAGAAGAGGGCTAGGAAAAACACTAGCATATTTATTTGCTTCTAAAGGGTATAATTTAGTTATAAATGATAAAGAAGATTTAGATAAGTTAAATGAAATAAAAAGAGATATAGAAACAAAATATAAAGTTACAGTTTTAATATATTTTGGAGATATATCGAAAGAAGATAAGGTATTAGAACTATTAAGTTTAATAAAAGATAAATATAAAAAGATAGATGTATTAATTAATAATGCAGCAATTGTAGAAGATATGGAAATTAAAGAACGTAGTACAAAGTTATTTAATGAAACAATTGAAAACAATATTACATCTGTTTACTTAATGAGTAAGTATTTAGGCGAATTAATGTATAAAAATAAAAAAGGAAGAATAATAAATATTTCATCTACAAATGGAATTAATTTATTTTTTCCGACGAGTATAGACTACGATGCTTCTAAAGCAGCAGTTATATCGTTAACACATAATTTTGCTTTGCAGTATGCACCGTATGTTTTAGTTAATTCTGTTGCTCCAGGTTGGATAAAAACAGAAATGAATGAACAATTACCACAAGAACTTATTGATGAAGAAACAGAAAAAATATATTTGAAAAGATTTGCTGAACCTGAAGAAATTGCTAAGTTTATTTTCTTTTTATCAAGTGATGAGTGCAGTTACTTAAATGGTGAAATAATTAAGCTAGATGGTGGATATTAAACTGAATATAAGTTACAAAAATTATAGCAACTGACTTAAATAATTAATAATTTTAGGAGGTTTAGTATGAAAAAAGATATACTAATCATAACTGGTGGATGTAGTGGACTAGGGTTAGAAATTGTAAAGCAAGCAATGGAAAGAAAGTTATTTGTTTGTAATCTAGCTAGAAACAAAGAAAAGATGCAAGAATTAGATTTAATGTTTAAAGATAATTATAAAGGATTTATTGGAGATATAACTGATAATAAATTTGTTAGTAATGCAATAAAAGAAATATCAGAATTGGGAAATATAGGATACTTAATTAATTGTGCAGAAAAGGCGGTTTTTAAGTTACCAACTCAGTACAATAATGAAGATATAGAAACATCTTTGAATGGTTTAAAAGGAATGATATTATGTTCAACTGAAACTTTAAGGATTAAAAAAGAGGAAAATTTAAAAATAGTTAATATAATGTCTTCAGCAGCACTAAAAGGAAATAAACAAGAGGCTGTATATTGTGCATCTAAATGGGGAGAAAGAGGATATACTGAAAGTTTAAAGGTTGCATATAAAGGAACATCAGTAAAAATTGTGGGAGCTTATCCAGGTGGTATGAATACAGAATTTTGGAAAGAAAACAGAAATTATGTATCAGAAGAAAAATCAAATACTTTCATGAATCCAAGAGATGTAGCAACAGTAATTTTAGATAATATTATAAATTATAATAGCTTAAATATTTCAGATATTATTATTGAAAGAAACTAAGTTTACGAAATTAAATATTATAAAAGTTTAATAAAATACAGTAATTGCTAAGAGTTTATAGTTTTAATAATTTTTTATTGGAATGTGTTTATAACCAAATATAAAAAGAAAAAGCGTTCCTCAAAAGAGAAACGCTTTTTTAGACACCGATATTTTCGGCATAGAATTTTTTAGAAGTGTTAAAAATATTATTTTACGGAATATGTCGGGTGGAGCTCAAGCTCTCTTTTCCGGCGCTTGTCCATCATCTGCACCCCTGCATTGAAACCAGATGGAATTAACGCTTTTGGAAATCCCATACGTTCAGCTATTGCAGTTGATAATGCTAAGGTTTCTTTTTTATAAGCATTATACTCTTCTTCTGAGTAAAATAATGGCCGAACATCACATTCTACCCGAATAGGACAGTCTGTGCAATATTTGTGTTGAAAACAAATCTGACCTTTTGTCATATAATAGCACTCCTTTACAATATGTAGTAATAACTAAATTATATCATTGTTAACATAATTTGTCAAAATTGAGATTACAATATTAGTATTATTAAATATGAAGAAAGCCTTCACTCTTTTTGAGAGTGAAGGCTTTTAGATGTCGACTTAGCCATCGGCAAAGATTTGTTTTCAGAAGTGTTTAATTGACTGTTAGGCAGAATATGCTGGATTTTCAAGCAATTCTGCTGCTCTGTGTGCATCAACTGCATGGATAATGAATTTGACGCCCAGTGAGATATCTTTTTCTGATAATCCAAGATTTGCAGCTTCTGTTCTTATCTTCGTGGATAATTCTTCCTGATACTCTTTATATAAGTCCTCGGAGTAGAATAATTTGCGCCACTTGCAATCTGCCCGAAATGAGCAGTCTGTGCAACTTGATTGCATGATACATGTTTGATTTTGTGTAAGCATTGGAAACACTCCTTTTTTTAAAATTGTCATACAAATTAATTATACTATAACTTATACAAAAAGTCAAAAGTAGGACTTAAAGTATATTGTAAAGAATAGAAAAATTTGATATAATACAATTCAACTTAAAAATAATATAAAATAGAAGGGAAGATATATATATGGGATATAAAGAATTAGCAGATTTAATATTTCCAGATGCAAAGGAAATATCATATTATGAAGAAAAATATCCAGAAAGAAATTTAAAAGAAGGAGCAATAGTAACTAGATTTGCACCAAGTCCAACAGGATTTATGCACATAGGTGGATTATATCAAAGTTTAGTAGCAAAAAAAATGGCAAAACAAACAGATGGAATATTTTTTGTTAGAATAGAAGATACTGACCAAAAAAGAGAAGTTGAAAATGGTGTAAATGAAATATTAGATTCTTTAGAGTATTATGACTTAAGTCCAGATGAAACATTAGGTAAAGATTGCAAAGATATTGGAGAGTATGGACCATATATTCAAAGCAAAAGAAAAGAAATATATCAGGCTTATGCTAAAAATTTAATTGAAAAAGGATTAGCATATCCATGTTTTTGTTCTCAAGATACTTTAAATGAAATTAGAGAAAACCAAGAAAAATCAAAACAAAGGACAGGATATTATGGAACATGGACAAGATGTAGAAATATGCCAGTAGATATGGCAATAGAAAAAATAAAAAATGGAGAACCATATATAATAAGGTTAAAATCATGTGGAAATCCTGATAAAAAAATTAAACATAAAGACGTAATTAAAGGCGGAATAGAATTTCCAGAAAATGACCAAGATGTTGTAATAATAAAATCAGACGGATTACCTACATATCACTTTGCACATATTGTAGATGACCATTTAATGAAAACAAATCTTGTAATAAGATCTGATGAATGGGTATCATCAGTACCATTACATCTACAACTTTTCTATATGTTAGGATTTAAAGCTCCAAAATATGCACATATTGCTCCTATTATGAAGGAGGAAAACGGAAATAAAAGAAAGATAAGTAAAAGAAAAGATAAAGAAGCAGCAGTTAGTTATTATAAACAAGCAGGAATTCCTAGAGCAGCGGTAATAGAGTATTTAATGAATATTGCAAATTCAAATTTTGAAGCTTGGAGAAAAGGAAATAAAGATAAGTCAATCGATGAATTCAAGTTTGAAATTAATAAGATGGGTGTAAGTGGAGCATTATTTGATATGACAAAACTTTTAGATGTATCAAAAACAGTAATTTCAAAATATTCAGCAGATGAAGTATTAAATAGTGTTCTTACTTGGGCAAATGAATATGATAAAGATTTATATGAATTATTAAGTAAAGATAAGGAGTATTCTTTAAAGATATTTGGAATTGAAAGAGGAAATGCAAAACCAAGAAAAGATATTGCTAAATGGTCTGATACAAAAGAATCAATAATATATATGTTTGATGATAAATTCTTAAATTCAAATATAGAGTATGACTATCAAAAAGTTAATGACAAAGAAGAAATCGATAATATTATAAATAAATATTTTGAAAAGTATTTTGATATTAATGATGATAAACAAATGTGGTTTGATAAAATGAAAGATTTAGCAGAAGAGCTTGAATATGCAAGAGAGGTAAAAGAATATAAAGCAAATCCAGATATGTATAAAGGACATATTGGAGACATAAGTACTGTAATTAGAGTAAAATTAACTGGAAAATCTAATACACCTGATTTATATGAAATAATGCAGGTACTTGGTAAAGAATCAATAATTAAAAGAGCAAGTTTATAATAGATGGGGAAGATACATGGAATATAATGTAGGAGATATAATAGAAAGTAAGAAATGCCACCCATGTGGAAATAATGAGCTAGAAATTATAAGGGTTGGAGTAGACTTTAAATTTAAGTGTATGAAATGTAATCATGTAATTACTTTAGATAGACAAAAAGCTCTAAAAATAATAAAAAGAAAAAAGCAATTATAATAATAAAAAAGTGGATATATCGAATATATTCACTTTTTTACTTTGAAATATGTTGTTATTATGTTATAATCATCATATAAAAAATTATAGGGAGGATTTGCATGATGTTTAAGTTCTGGCGGAAAATAAAAGGCAAGAAAAAAACAAAGATGGAATTTGAATACTGCAAACAATGGGAATTTGATGGCATAAGTCTGAGGATGTATTCAGACCAAAACATCGATGACGAGAAGGCTGAGGAGATAGTAAGTTTTATCAAGGAGAAAATTGATATTATAAAAAATTCCAAAGTATCTTGTATAGAAGTCGTTCAAAAAATAGTTTATCAAATTCTTGATAGCAAAGCAATGGCTTCGTTATGGGCAATTGGAGATAAGGAACTTGACCTGTATATAATATACAATTTGAAACTTTTCTGAGGCCTTAGGAGGGGGGAGCGCCTAACTCTGTTTAATTAACAGGAATTGGTGCTCCCCCCTTTGATTTAGCTATTTAAAAATTCTTCAATTTTGTTCCATACATCTTCTGAGTATATTTTTCTTTCAGCT
>JAAWJE010000024.1 GCA_022796725.1 Clostridia bacterium
ATGTAAAATATTTTACATTTTTGTATTGCATATTTTAAATTTATGTTATAATAAAAAACAATTTATATATATGTGTAGTACAAAATATAAAGTATGAAAAATGTATCAATTTTCAAAAGCTAGCAGTATAGAGAGGGTGGGTAACATGAAAAAAGATTACTTCGAAATCCATAGTAAACGTGTGGAAGAATACTTAAGTGGAAAGCGGGAGAAACTGATTATATACACTAATAATTCAACAGCAAAGAAACTGGAGAAAAAATACAATATTTTGATGGTTCTTTGTCACATAGTAAATAGGCAGTATGGAATAAAAAAATTTTGTGTTATTAAACCAAAAAGAAGAAATATTTATTAAGAAAAGCATGTTGGTACAAAGCTAAGAATGCGGATAGTAATTTTAGAAAATTGCTATTCGTTTTTCATTGAAAGAAATAAAAAAATATGTTATTTTATATATATAATATAAGTTAGGAATAAATAAATGAAAAATAATATATATAATAAGAGAAAATTAAATTTAAAGCGAGTTATATTTACTTTTGCTATAATTCTAATTATTATAATAATTATTATATATTTTAAAAATGATAAACTAGCAAAAAGTAAAAAAAATAATATACTAGAAATAATAGAAGATGCTTTTGAAGGAGTAACAGAATATTCAGCTTTCCCAGAAGATGTATATGGAATAAAAGTTATTACTAAATTGCTTGATGAAGGTACAGACAAAAGAACTGGAGAGAAAAGAAAAATAAAATATATAGTAATTCATGAGACTGATAATGAAGGAAAAAAAGCAAATGCCAAAAATCATGCTGAGTATCAATTAAAAAATAATGAAACTTCTACATCTTGGCATTATACAGTAGATAGCAGAGAAATATATCATCATATTCCAGATAATGAAATAGCAAACCATGCAGGAACTTATGAAGGAAATAAATATGGTATAGGAATTGAATTATGTGTAAATGAAGATGGGAACTTTGAAGAGACCTTTGATAATGCTACTAAACTTGTAGCATTTCTACTTAAGGAATATAAATTAGATTTAGAAGATATAAAATTACATCATGATTTTTCAGGAAAAGATTGCCCACATAAAATAATTAGTAATAATAGAGTAGAAGAATTTATAAAAAAAGTAGAAACATATTCTAAAAACATAATATAGGAGTTGTGTGCATTGAGAGAAAAATTAAAAATAAAGATAAACAAAGATGTAGAATTTAATAAAATAATAAAAGAAATAATAGAGAAATCAAAAGTTCAAAATATGAGAGATTATAGACAACATTTTAATATTAGTTGCTATGAACATTGTTATTTAGTTTCATATTATTGTTATATTATTTGCAAAAAATTAAACCTAGACTATATGTCTGCTACAAGAGCAGGAATGCTTCATGATTTATTTTTATATGATTGGAGAAAAAATGATAAGTCAAGAAAAGGAATACATGCTTTTACACATGGAAAGACAGCATATAAAAATGCCTGCGAGATATTTGATCTAAATGACAAAGAAAAAGATATGATATTAAAGCATATGTGGCCAGTAACAATAATTTTGCCAAAGTATAAAGAGACATTTATATTAACTTTTGTAGATAAATACTGTGCTGTATATGAAATGATAGAGTCATTATTTGGAGAGAAAATTACATTTAAAAAATGTATGAAATATGCATATCTTTTATTATGTATTATAATTTTTAAGAAAACTTATTAAAAAGGAAAAATGTATATGAAAGTTGGACTTGTATTAGAAGGCGGTGCTATGAGGGGGATTTATACTTCTGGGGTACTAGACTTTTTAATGGAAAATAATATCAAAGTTGATGAAATAATTGGAGTATCTGCTGGTGCATTATTTGGAATGAATTATAAATCTAAACAAATAGGAAGAGCTCTGAGATATAATAAAAAATATGTAAGAAATAGAAATTATATGGGAACATATTCATTTATTACAACTGGTAATGTTATGAATAAAGATTTTTGTTTTAATAAACTTGTAAATGAGCTTGATCCAGTAGATTTTGATACTTACAAAAATTCTAAAGAAAATTTTTATGTAGTAGTTACAAATATAGAAACAGGACAAGCTGAATATAAAGAGATTGACGATTTAAAGAATGAGACTCAATTGGAATATCTAAGAGCATCTGGATCTCTTCCTTATGTATCAAAAGTAGTACAGATAGGAAATGATAAATATTTAGATGGAGGTATTTCAGACAGTATTCCAATTGAAAAGATGATTTCCTTAGGATGTGATAAAATAATAGTGGTACTTACAAGAATGATAGATTATAGAAAAAAGAAAGGAGGAAAAAAACTTTCAAAATTATATTACAGAAAATATCCTAAGTTTATAAAGGCAATAGAAAATAGATATAAAATGTATAATAATCAAGTAAAAAGAATAATTGAACTTGAAAAACAAGATAAGATATTTGTAATAAGACCAACAAGACTAATAAAAATGAAAAGAATAGAAAAGGACTTAAATATAATTCAAGATATGTATGACTTAGGAAGAAGTGATGCAGAAAA
>JAAWJE010000002.1 GCA_022796725.1 Clostridia bacterium
TGAATATATTGGAGGTACTTGTTCTTGTTTTCCTATAAATTTTTTTAATATTTTTTCTATATTTTCTTTTTCTAATATTCTTTGTTCTACTGGTCTACTTTCTAATATTTTTCCTTCTCTATCCAATGTATCTGTTTCTGCTCCAAGTTTTATCTCTGCTTCATAAATTTTATCATGTTCTATTAAATATTTAGAAATTTTTGTCCCATTTCCAACTAATATTGGAAGTAATCCTTCTGCTTCTGGGTCAAGAGTCCCAGAGTGTCCTACTTTTTTTATATTTAGTATTTTTCTAACCTTAGCAACTACTCCAAATGAAGATATTCCTTTTTGCTTGTTTATTAATATTACACCATTCATTTTTTTCTCTTTCTATATAAATAAAGAACGTATTTTTACGTCCCTTAATTATTATTTTATATATCTTTTTACAGCTGATAAAATCTTTTCTTTTGCCTCTTCAAATTTATATGGAAGCGTACAACCTGAAGCTTTAATATGTCCTCCGCCACCAAATAAAAGACAAATATCAGCACAATTAACATATTCATTAGATCTTAAAGAAGCCTTAAAGCAGTCTTCTTTTTCATATAAGAATACTGAAACTTCAACACCTTCTATATCTCTTCCATTTTCTACAATTCCTTCAAGCTCATTTGTACCAATACCAATATTTTTCATATCTTCTTTTGTCATATATGTAAATGTTACTTTTCCATTTTCTAAAAACTCTAAACGCTCAATTGCAAGTTTTCTAGCTTCAAATTTATTTCTTGAAATTGCTGCAAAAGCTTGTTTATATACTTTTGATACTTTTACACCTTTTTTTAATATATCTGCTACAAATTCATAAGTTTCTGATGTAACTCCTTCATATCTTAATCCACCTGTGTCTGTAATTATTCCTGTTAACAAACAAGTTCCAATTTCTTTATTTATTTCTACTCCAATTTGATTAAATATTGAAGTAAGTATTTGACTACATGCTGGAGCTACTGGATCTACAAAATTATAATCAGCAAACATTGAATTTGAACTATGATGGTCTATATTTATAGTGACCTTTGCTAAGTCATAATTTTCATTAGGATCATCTAATCTTTTTATATCTCCACAATCTAAAGCAATTGCTAAATCGTATATTCTATCTTTTTTTGCCTCATTTTTTATTTCATCTACACAGGGTAAATATCTATATGTCTTTGGATAATTTGGTATTATAATATCCACTTCTTTTTTTAATCTTTTTAACATTATATATAAAGCTAAACTACTTCCGAACTGCATCTCCATCAGGATTTTCATGTGTAAATATTACAATATCTTTAGCCATTTTTATTTGTAATTCTATATCATCTAAAGTCATATTTTTAATTCCTTTCTATGAATATATTAGTTATCTTCTTCATTTTTATTACCTTCTGATTTTTCCTTTAAATCTTTAGTTATATTCTCTAATATAGCATCTATTCTTGAACCATATTCTAAAGATTCATCAAATACAAATATAAGTTCTGGAGTTGTTCTTAAATTTACTTTTTGTGCTACTTTACTTCTAATAAATCCAGAACATTTTTTAAGTCTTGCTAAGTTTCCTTTATTACTTTTAGCATTTATCATACTTACATATACTTTTGCAAATCTTAAGTCAGGAGTAGTACTTACTTTAGTTACGCTTATTAAACCTGTCAAATGAGGGTCTCTCAGTTCATAAGAAATAATATTAGTTATCTCTTTTTTAAGTTCCTCATCTATTCTATTCATACGATTACTACTTTTTTGCATAAACCCTCCTTTTTTATTATTTAACTTCCTCCATTATATGAGATTCTATTATGTCTCCCTCTTGAATATCATTATAATCTTCAATTTGAACACCACACTCATATCCATGAGCAACTTCTTTTGCATCATCTTTAAATCTCTTTAATGATATTAATTTTCCTTCATGTAATACAACATTGTCTCTTATAACTCTTACAATTGAATTTCTTGCTATTTTTCCATCTGTTACATAACATCCTGCAATAGTTCCTACATTTGAAACTTTAAATACTTGTCTTACTTCAGCATTTCCTATAATAACTTCTTTATACACTGGGTCAAGCATTCCTTTCATAGCAGCTTCAACATCTTCTATTGCATTATAAATTACTGAATATGTTTTTATTTCAACATTATCTTTTTCTGCTTGTGATTTTGCTATTGGCTCTGGTCTTACATTAAATGCAATTATAATAGCATTAGATACTTTGGCAAGAGTTACATCTGATTCTGTTACCCCACCAACATTTGAATGGATAGCTTTAACTTTAACTTCATTATTAGATAATTTCTCTAATGACTGTTTTACAGCTTCAACAGAACCTTGAACATCTGCTTTTATAATTAAGTTTAATTGTTTTATTTTTCCTTCTTCCATTTGACTAAATAGATTATCAAGTGTAACCATTGATGTAGCATTTAATTCTTTTTCTCTTTGTTGACGTTTTCTTCTCTCAATTAAATGTTTTGCCATCTTTTCATCTTTTACTTCATAGAATGTTTCTCCTACATTTGGAACTGTTGTTAATCCTATAATTTCAACTGGTGTAGATGGTCCAGCTTTTTCAACTGACATACCTTTATCATTTGTCATTGCTCTTATTCTACCAATTGAAGAACCAACAACAATAGTATCTCCAACATCAAGTTTTCCTCTTTGTACTAGCATCGTAGCAACTGGTCCTCTTGATTTATCAAGTTTTGCTTCAATTATAGTTCCTTTTGCTTGTTTATTAGGATTTACTTTTAATTCTAACATGTCTGATTGAAGTAATACCATTTCTAGTAAATTATCTATTCCTATATTTTTCTTAGCAGAAATTGGAACAAATATTGTATTTCCTCCCCATTCTTCTGGTACTAATTCATATTCTGTCATTTCTTGTTTTATTTTTTCTACATTAGCCCCTTCTAAGTCTATTTTATTTACTGCAACTATAATAGGAACTTCTGCTGCTTTTGCATGATTTATAGCTTCTATTGTTTGAGGCATAACACCATCATTTGCAGCTACTACTAAAATTACTATATCAGTAATTTGAGCTCCTCTAGCTCTCATACTTGTAAAAGCTTCATGTCCTGGAGTATCTAAAAATGTAATGTCTTTTCCATTTACTTGTACTTTATAAGCACCAATATGCTGAGTTATTCCTCCTGATTCTCCTTCTATTACATTAGTTGATCTTATAGCATCTAAAAGTGATGTTTTACCATGATCAACGTGTCCCATAACACAAACTACTGGGGCTCTATTTATTAATTCTTCTTCTTTGTCTTCACTATCATCAAATAATAAATCTTCTTCTTTTACTATATCTTTCTTTTTAGCTGTTATTCCAAATTCAGCTGCAACTAAATAAGCCATATCAAAATCGATTTCTTGATTAATTGTAACAATAGCTCCTAATGATAATAATTTCTTAATAACATCACCACTTGTTATTTTCATTTCAGTAGCTAAATCTTTTACAGTAATATTAGATGGTATTGTTATTTCTGTTAATTTGAATATCTTTTGTTTATTTCTATTTTCTTGTTTTCCTTTTTTCTCGCTTCTTCTTCCTCTTTGAGTACTTAAATCATAATAATCTAGCATATCAACATTTGAAAGTGTACTTTCTTTCTTTAAATGTCTTAATTTATCTGAGCTAAATTCTTCCATATTTCCTTTTTTCTTATTTTTCTTTTTTTGCTCATCATTATTATAATTTCTATTATTCTTTTGCTTATCTATTGATTTATTAGCATATTCTCTTACACTTTCTTTTTCAACAATATCAGCAGACATAATATTATTTATTTTTTTGTCTATTCCTCTGTCATCTAATTTTTTCTGTCCATTAAAGTTTCTATTATTATTCCTATTTTGATAATTATTATTACTATTTCCGTTTCTATTTTGATAATTATTATTTCTGTTTTGATAATTGTTATTATTATTTCTATTTTGATAATTTCCATTATTTCTATTATTATAGTTATTATCTTGTCTTCTATTATCTGCCCTTTGATTACTTCTTGTATCTACTTTTGAATTTTCTTTTTTTACTACTTTAGTTTCTTTTTCCATAGTAGTTTTTTCTACTTTCTTTTCCTCTTTTTTCTCTTCAATCTTTGTTTCTTCTACAACTTCAGTAATTTCTTTTTTCTCTTCTTTTTTAGAAATACCAAAAAATTCAGCAACAGACATAGGTTTTTTAGTTTTTTCTCTATAAACTATATTATAGTCTTTATTTCTATTGTTTTGTACAAATCCGATATCACCTTTTTTATGTTCTTCTTTCTTACTTTCAGTCTTTTTTTCTTCTTGATCATTAATAATAACTTCTCTTCTTATAATTACTGGTTGTTCTGATACCATTTCTTTTTTCTTTTCATTTTTTACTTCGTTACTTTTTTCTTTTCCCATTTTTCCCATAGCTCTTTCTATTTTATTTGCTTCCTCCTCAGATATTGAACTTAAATGACTTTTTACATCAATTCCTAAACTAACCGCTTTTTCTAATAATTCTTTACTATTTAGATTTAGTTTCTTTGCCAATTCATGTATTTTTATTTTATTACTCAAGTAACATCACCCCCATTAATTATTTTTAATATTGCTTTAGAAAAGTTCTCATCTCTAATAGCAATTATAGCTTTATTGAATTTGCCTATTGCTAAGCTATTTTCTTCTATTGTACCAAAGTATATACTTTTTATATTTTTCCTAGCTGATAATCTTTCTATTTTTTTAGCAGTATTTTCTGATGTATCTTTTGCTATTATAATTAATTTAGCTGTCTCTTTTTCTATTGCCTCAGATGTTGCATCTACTCCAAAACTAATTTTTCCGGCTTTAGAAGCTAAACCTAGCATTCCATTTACTCTAGTTTGAATTGTTAACAATTACATCCCTCAAATCTTTATAAATTTCTTCATCTATTTTCATTTCGAAAGTTTTATTTAATCTGCCTGTCTTTTCTAATTTTTCTAAACATTCTATAGACCTGCAAATATATGCTCCCCTACCAGACTTTTTACCTGTTAAATCTACTAAAATTTCATTTTCTTTATTTTTTACTATTCTTAGTAATTCATTTTTACTTCTGACAGTATTACAAACAACACATCTTCTCTCTGGTATTCTTTTCAACTTTCTCACTTCCTTTAACTTTATTCTTCTGTTTGCTCTTCGTCTTCTTCTACTTCATCATCTTGATTATTAGCATTTGCAAGCATTTCTCTAAATTGAGACTCACTTTTAATATCTATTTTCCAATTTGTAAGTTTTGCTGCAAGTCTTGCATTTTGTCCAGATTTTCCTATTGCTAAAGATAGTTGGTCATCTTGTACTATTACTTGTGCAAACTTTTCTTCTTCTTTAACATCTACTGCTAATACTTGTGCTGGTAATAATGCAGCTGATATATATACTGCTGGATCCTCATTCCATTCTATGACATCAATTTTTTCTCCATTTAGTTCATTTATTATATTTTGAATTCTAACACCTTTTTGTCCAACACAAGAACCTACTGGGTCAATGTTTTCATTTGTTGAATATACTGCAACTTTACTTCTACTTCCTGGGTCTCTTGAAATACTTTTTATTTCTATTAATCCTTCATATATTTCTGGAATTTCAAATTCAAATAACTTTCTTACAAAGTCTGGATAGCTTCTTGATACTATTACTTGTGGATTTCCTTTTGCTCCTTTTTCTACACTTAGAACATATCCTCTTACTTTGTCGTTCACTTTATATTGTTCAGTTGGAATTTGTTCCTTTATAGGCATTATTCCTTCTAATTTTCCTAAATCAATAACAACTGCTGATCCTTCAGATTTTTGAATTATACCTGTTACAATTTCTCCTTTTTTATCATTAAATTCTGAATAAATTAATTCTCTTTCAGCTTCTCTTATTTTTTGAACTACTACTTGTTTTGCTGTCTGAGCTGCTATCCTACCAAAGTTCTTTGGAACTATTTCAACATCAACTTGGTCTCCTATTTCTAGTTTTTTACTTATCTTCCTTGCATTTTCTTCAGATATTTCAAAACATTCATCTTTAACTGCTTCTACAACTGTTTTAGTTGAATATACGTGTATTTCTCCTGTTTCGTTATTTATTTCTACTTTTACATTATCTGCTGAATCAAAATTCTTTTTATATGCTGTTATTAAAGCTGCTTCTAATGATTCTAGTAAATACTCCTTTTTTATTCCTCTTTCTTTTTCTAATTCTTCCATTGCAATAATTAATTCCTTCATATTTATTGCTTTCATTTTATATTCCTCCTTTTTAATTACCAATCATATACTACTTTAGCAGATGCTATTTCACCTGCATCTATATCAATAGTTCTTTCTTCAATTTCTAATTTTATTTTTTTATCATTATATTCTTTTAGTATTCCCGTTAACAGCTTTGTATCATTTATCTTTTTGTATAATTTAACTTCTATTTTCTTATTAATAGCACTAATATAATGTTTTTCTTTTCTTAAATTTTGTTCTAATCCAATTGAAGATACTTCTAAAAAATATTGTTCTTTAATAAAATCTTGCTCATCTATTAATGGATCAATTACATTGCTTACTTTTTCACAATCTCGTATTCCTATACCATTTTCAGAATTAATATACACTCTTAAAAAAAAATCTCTTCCTTCTTTAAGATATTCAACATCATACAATTCATAACCTAATTTTGTTATTTCATCTAATATAATGCTTTCAACTCTGCTTTCAATATTTTTATCTGACAAAGTTTTTACCCTCCAATCAATAATTAAAGAGTGGAATTTGCTTCCACTCTCCTCTTTCTTTGTTATGTTCTTAGATATTATACATTAACTTTTCTTTAAATGCAAGTAATTTTTAAGTTTTTTATATAATTTCTAATTATTTTTTATTTAATTTGTTATTTTCTTTTTCTAATTGTCTTAAGCTTTTTTTAGGTGTTGGCAATTCTTCTGACATAATTCCTCCAAGTTCCTTTATTGTATTTCTTATTTTTGAACCAACTTCATAATGAGCAATAACAAGCATAACGAGTCATTTTATAATCTTTAAACATTTTTATCGTTTTGTCTATGTTGACAAAATGTTGAAAAGCAGTAGTATCACTATTTTTACAATTTTCCTTTAATTTGTTTATTTCATTTTTAAATTAGAACCTTATATTAAATCCTTAATATCATAAGCAGTTCCATCTTGAGAAGTAATAATAATTGACATTTCTGATGTTTCATTAGTTTTATTAACTACATTATCAATCCTTACAATATTTTTTCCCATATTATTACTTGCTACAAAATTTCCACTATTTATTCCTTCTTTTAAATTCACTATTTGTACAGAACCATTATCATTAAGTATCGTAACTATTGGATTTGTATAATCAGTTCCTATATATCCAATTTTAATATCTATTGGCTTTGAATTAATACCTGAAACTTCATATTCTTTTTCATTTTGTAATCCTGAAGTTCCATATACACTTTTAAATTTTCCTGTTATATCTTCTTTTATTATATATACTTTTTCCTGCGATATTACTGCTGAAAA
This sequence comes from Clostridia bacterium, assembly GCA_022796725.1. GTDB lineage: Bacteria > Bacillota > Clostridia > TANB77 > CAG-508 > UMGS1994. The sequence continues at coordinate 7,600 of JAAWJE010000002.1, forward strand.
TATTCCAAGTGCATCTTGCTCTTTTATTTGGTAATTTGCCTTTTTTTCATTTTCCCCTGCAACTAAAATTATTTTATTCTGATCGAATTCAGTATAATTATAGCTTTCTGTAACATTTAATACTTCATTTTCTACTAAACTTGTTTTATTATTTTTATTATTAAAATTTTTTTGAATATAATAAATAATTATTGAAGTAACTGCAATTAACGAGATAATTATAAGCAAAACTAATATAAAAATATATTTTTTAAATTTATTTTCATAACTTTTTCTTGTCATTTCTAAATCCTTTCTATATTAAAACTTTCTTCTATACTATATGATACATCTCTATTTATCCAATCTTCAATAAGTTTTTTACTTCCCTTTACAAGTCCAATAATAATTTGGACTGATTGAAATATCACAAGAATAGAAATTACTGTAATAATAATTATTATAAAAAATATTCTAATATCAAATTTATTTATATGCTCTTTTTTTCTTTTTCTTATTTTAGCTTTTTCTTTATTCATCATAAATATTATACATACTCCTTTTTTATGTATATGATAACATATAGAAAAAATAAATAAAAGAATTTACAATAAAAATAGATGAAGATTAATTTTTAAATTCCTCATCTATTTTTATTATTATTCATTAAAGAACTTTTCAAATTCCTCTTCTGATATAGTTTCTTTTTCCATTAATGTATCTGCTACTGCATTTAAAATGCTCATGTGTGAAAGTAAAATTTTTTGTGCAGCTACATACGCTGTATCTATTAATTGTTTTACTTCTACTCCTACTTCATCTACTATATTTTCACCGAAAACTTGAAGTTCATAAGGTTCATCAACTTTTAATGATATTGGGCCTAAAGATTTACTCATACCATATATAGTGATCATATCTCTTGCAATTCCAGTAGCTACTTCTATATCATTACTTGCACCTGTTGATATATCATTTAGGGCTATTTTTTCTGCTGCTCTACCACCCATAAGAGCAATCATCTTTTCTTCTAATTCTGTTTTAGATACATAAAACTTATCTTCATTCGTTTTATACATTGTATAACCACCAGCAAGTCCTCTTGGAATTATTGATATTTCTTTTACATTTTTTTGTGTTTCTAAAAATTTACTAACAACTGCGTGTCCTGCTTCATGAAATGCTGTAAGTTTTTTATCTTTTTCTGATACTACTCTATTATGTTTTTCTAAACCAACTGTAATTTTCTTTACTGCTGTATCAATATCTACTCTATTTATTTCTTTATGACCATTTCTTGTTGCTATTATAGCAGATTCATTTAAAAGATTAAATAATTCTGCTCCTGTAAATCCTGCTGTATCTCCTGCAATATCTTTTAAATTAACATCTCCTGCAAGTTTTTTATCTTTAGAATGTAATTTTAATATTTCTAATCTTCCAAGTAAATCTGGAGCTGGTATTGTAATTTGTCTATCAAATCTTCCTGGTCTTAATAGTGCTTTATCAAGCATCTCTGGTCTATTTGTAGCAGCTAATACTATAATAGTTTCATTAGTATCAAATCCATCCATCTCAACTAATAATTGATTTAATGTTTGATTATTTTCACTTTCTGATCCACTATTGCTTGTCCTTCTAGAACCAATTGCATCTATTTCATCAATAAATACTATACATGGTGAAATTTTTCTTGCTCTTTCAAATAATTTTCTTACTCTTGATGCACCAAGTCCTGCAAACATCTCAATAAATTCAGAACCACTCATAGAAATAAATGGTACTCCAGCCTCTCCTGCAATAGCTTTTGCTATTAAAGTTTTACCAGTTCCTGGTTTACCATATAATAATATTCCTCTTGGAATTCTTGCTCCCATAGCTTTAAATTTCTTTGGTTCTTTTAAGAAATCTACTATTTCTACAAGTTCTGCTTTTTCTTCATCAAGTCCTGCTACATCTTTAAACTTAACTCCTGTATCATTTTCGTCTTCAGTACCATATACTTTATTTTTGTCTCCAAATCCTTGCATTTTAAATATCATTACCATTAAAACAATTATTAATATTGTTGGAAGTAAACCAAATATATTTTCAGCAATAGTTAAAAAAGCACTCGGATTTTTTAAATCAACTTTTAAATCATTTCCACTTTTAAGTTGCTCATTTATAAAATCCATAAATGGTTGAAGAGAATTAACCTTTGTTGTTTTTTCATCATCTGAGTCTTTATATTTTACAGTAACTGATGATCCTCCTACTATCATTTCTATTTTTTCAACTTTTTTATCTATTATATCTTGATATAATTTATCATAAGTAATTTGCTTTTCTTTACTTTCTTTATTTTTATAAATAAATATTCCAGCTATAACAGCTACTATAAAGATTATAGGAATAATAACTACTATAATATTTTTCAATTTGTTTTCCTTCTTAGGCTTCTCACTCATCTTTTTTCATCCTTTCTTTAGAAACTATTTATTTAATTTTCTATTATATATTTCTTTATTCTTTTTATATACCCTATCATCTGGTCTTATTTCTCCTGCAAGTTCATTGTACTTTACTGCATTTTCATAATCTTTTTTATAGTAATAACATATTGCAATTTCTGTATATGGTAAAAAGTAATGGTCATAATCATTTGCATCTTCTATCTTTTTATCAGTAGAAGCAGCATATTTAAGCCAAAATATTGCAGCATCATAATTTTTCTCTCTAAAAAATAAATCTCCTAGTCTTGATGAAACTTTAATACATGGTTCTTGATTACTTATTATTGTCATTAAAGCTTCTTTTTCTTTTTTTAAATCTTCTTTTATCTTATAACAATCTGCAATATCAATTAGTGCTTTATATATAAAATGTTTATTTTCTTCATATTTATCTATATATTCATCTATAAATTTTTGATATTCTATAATTGCTTCATCTATTCTTTTTGCATATTTATATTCTTTTGCATAAGCATATTGTTGTCTATTATCAAGTTTTATTCCTTCATCTATCATCTTTTTAAATATTTTCATATTTCTACCAGGTTCATTTATTTTTATTTTCTTATGTGTTATAGCTATATCTGTATTTTCTATTTTTCCACTTGGAATTATTACTTCATGAATTGGACTTACCCACTTATAATTCTTTTCCCTTTTTACAATTCTAACTCTATTTTGTATTACTTTCGGTTCTCCATTTGGATAAAAAGAACAATTATATATACATTTATAAATATCTGCACTGCCCATTTCAGATTTTAGTTTTTTAAATTTTTCTCTATCTTCTTCTAACATTACATCATCAGCATCTAACCACATTATATAATCTTTAGTTGCTTTTGAAAAGGAAAAGTTTCTTGCCTTTGCAAAATCATCTACCCATTCAAAGTCGTAAATTTTATCAGTATATTTAGATACGATTTCTTTTGATTTATCACTTGACCCTGTATCTACAATGATAATTTCATCTACTAAATCTTTTACTGATTCTAGACATCTTCCAATAGTCTCTTCTTCATTTTTTATTATCATACACAAACTTATTTCTTTCAAATTTACCACCTTTTTATATCTCTGAACCATTTGGTTCATCATTTGGAACATTTTCTTTTTCTTCTTTTTCTTCCTTATTTTTTTCATCATTTTCTTTCTCTTTTTCTTTTTTCTTACTGTCTTCTTTATTTTGTTCCTCAAGCTCTTTTTTTACTTCTTTTTGAACTTTTGTAATTCTTATAAGCTCAATTTGTTGTTTTATAAGTTCTGATTTTATCATTAATATTACAGCTGAAATATATATATATGCAATTATTATAAATACATAATCAAATATGTCAATATATACTCCAAAACATGTATTCAGTATAGAATACGCTACTGTTAATATTATAGATAAAGTAGAAGCATATATTGAAAGTGCATAAGTTATACTAAATTTCATTTTGATTTTTGAAAAAGATAATAGTAATATAGCTAATAATACTATAAGCATTGCAGTTAATAACCAATAAAATATTAAATCAATCATATTAAATAAGCCATAAAATATTGTTCCTAATACATAAGAAGATTTAGGAAGCGAATTTACTTTATTTACTATATCAGCTTTTGAAAAACTAGCAATTGGTACACCAGAAGATTTTATAAAATTATCAATTAATTTTATTATTTCATTATCTTTATCATTCTCATTTACTGGTTTTAATTCTTTACCTGAATATGTAAAGTCAGGTATTACTTTATCTATGCAGTTTCCCAAACTTCCATATCTAATATATAAATTTAAAACTTCTGATACTGTTAATATTATAGCTAATATCAAAGTCATCTTAAAAATAAAACCTAATGCTTTGCTAAAATTTTCTGGTATAAATAACAAATATTCTTCTAAATCAATTAATGCTATTTTTATTCTTTTAAAAAATCCTATTTTCCCTGTTTCATTTGTTTCCTTCACTTAAAATATACTCCCTTCTTACTTTACTACTTACATTTAAAGGAGATATCGGTATTAAAACTTTATCACCTATCTGAGCATTTATATTAGTTATGTCTAATACAACATGATTCATTCCTATTATTCCAATAACTCTGCATTTCTTATCATTCAAATAATAATATATATGTTTGTCTTTAAATAAATCTATGATTGAATGCTTTATTATTCTTATCTTATCAATATTTTTAAAAGTATCATTATATTTTCCTGAATTTATCCCATCAATATATCCGAACTTGAAGAATTGCTACTTTTAAATTCTTTTTTGCTTTTTCAGAGTTTGAATATCCTATAGTTTCTCCTTTTTTTATATTTTTAATCTCTGAGATAGTAGCATAGAACTTACCTATTTTTTTTAAGTTCAGTTCATTTTTTACTTGCATTCTCCCTAAAAAAGCTGAACCAATTCTCACAGCATCTAAATGCATTTCAGGATGTTTTACAAATGCTGATGTGTTACATATATGAAGCATTCCTGTATCAATGTTATTTTCATTTAATATATTTATTCCTTCTTTAAAAGTCTTAAATTGTTTATTAACAAATTTATCATTTTTATAATAAGCATAAGAAAAATGTGAAAATGTTCCCTCAATTTTTAAGTAATCTAATTTCTGTAATCTTTCGGAAAGTTCTTTTAGCTCTTCTATTTTAAATCCATATCTATTAAATCCTGTATCTATTTTAATATGTGCTCTAATTTCAAATCCATTTTCTTCATACATTTCTTCTAAAGTATCTATATCATTAAAAGAGCTAACTGTAATTATTATATTATTTTCTATCATTTTTAAAAGCTCACTTTTTTCAGCAGTAGCTCCTAATAATAATATATCTGCATCTATTTCTGCTTCTTTTAATTCGATAGCTTCTTCTATACTTGAAACAGCTAAAATGTTTATTTCATTTTCTACTAAAATATTAGCTATCTCCATTATTCCAAGCCCATATCCATTTCCTTTTACTACTCCTATTATTTTAGAAACATTATTATTATTTTCTATGTGAGCTTTTATTTTATTTATATTATAAATTAAATCTTCTTTATTTATCTCTAATACTTTCATTTAACCTCAAACATTATTTATCTTTTTTCTCGAATAATTTTCTCTTAAATGCTCTAAATTTTCTAAAAGCTTTTTCTGAAATTTTATATAATTTATATCTTAAAGGATTAAATGGCATATATACTTCTCCTATGAATTCTGTAAATTCTGCTCCAAATCCTTTTTTAAATCTATATAATCCATATTGTGGATGAGATTCATCTACTATTCCTGAAACTCCTCTGAAGTCATACATATCGTGCCCAGCTTTAATTGCTTGTTTTATCATTTCCCATTGAAGCAAATAATTTGGCATTAAATTTCTATGTGCATTACTACTTGCTCCATATAAATACCAAGTTTTATTTCCATACATTATAGGTATAATTCCTGATATTGGTTTATCCTCATAATAAGCCATAAGTAACTTCATGTGTTTTGGTGCCATTTCATCATACATTCTTTCAAAATATTCTAAGGATCTGATTATAAAATCATCTCTTTTTCCTGTTTCAACCATAATATCATGAAATGCTTTCATTTCTTCTTTTCCTGCTTCTTTAACTATTACACCTTTTTTAGTAGCCAAACGAATATTATATCTTGTTTTTTGATGAAAACTTGCCATAACTTCTTCTTCCGTTTTTCCTTTTAAGTCTAATCTAAATACAAATCTTGGTTGTATTTCATCTCTAAAGTCTTTTGCATCATCTTTTACTCTATAATCTAACATTTCAATTATTTTTCTAAATTCTAGGTCATCTTTTTTTATATCTGGTTCCATTCTATATACAAATGAATTATATTTTTTTCCAAGCTTAATTATTCCTTCTGTTAATTGTTTTAAAACATCTTCATTATGAATATCGCAAACAGGACCTCTTGAAGAATACATTAGATTACCAAATATCGGTATTTTTCTAATTAAAACACATATACTTCCAATTATTTTACCTTCATTATCTTCTGCTAAAACAATTTCTTTTTTCCAATCTGTTTTAACTCTTCCCCATTCTATTGATTGTTGAAAATTACATCTTTCATGGTTTTCTAAAAATTCTGTATATTCCTTGCTTGAAATCTCATCATTTACAAATCTCATTTGTTTCCCCCATATTTATTATTATTTTTTAGTTACTTCCATACCATATTTCGTATCTTTGACATTGTATCCCTTTTCTGAAAGTAAATCCCTAAGTCTGTCTGATTCTCCCCAATTTTTATTTTCTCTTGCTATCTTTCTTTCATTTATTATTGCCATAATTTCCTCTGGTAATTCTTCATTAATTTCTATTTTTTCATCTATTTTTAGTCCAAGTACTGTATCAAAGTCTAATAATAAATCAGCAAACTTTTTAGACTTAATATTATTTTTTGCAACTTCCCATACTATACTCATTGCAAGTGGCATATTTAAGTCATCATTAATTGCTTCATTAAATCTATTTTTATATTCTTGTAAAATCTCATCTTTCACATCTTCTGTTCCTTCTAGTTGTTTTGCATAAGCATCTTTTAATCTATAAAGTGATGTCTTAGCAGATTCTAAAGCTTCCCACGTAAAGTTTAGTTTATTTCTATAATGAGATGTATAATTAAATATTCTAAATACAAGTGGATCAAATCCTTTTTGTTTTAAATCTTCTAGAGTATATACATTATTTAAACTTTTAGACATTTTTCCACCATCTATTAGTAAGAATTCACAGTGCATCCATGTATTTGCTGGAATATGTCCAGTACATCCTATACTTTGTGCAATTTCATTTTCATGATGAATAGGTATATGATCAATTCCTCCTGTATGTATATCAAATGTTTCTCCCAAATATTTTTTACCCATCGCTGAACATTCGATATGCCATCCTGGATAGCATTTTCCCCAAAAAGTATCCCACTTCATTATATGGTTTTCAGGTGCTTTAATCCATAAAGCAAAATCTGTTACATTTTTCTTTTCATTATCAAATTCTACTCTTGCTCCTGCTTTTTGATCTTCTATACTAATATTTGATAATACTCCATATTTTTCTAATTTTGATGTATCAAAATAGATTGTATTTTTTGTTTCATAAGCATAACCATTTTTTATAATCTCCTTAACATATTCCTCCATTTCTTTTATATGTTCAGTAGCTTTGCATATAATTTCTGGTTTCCAAATATTAAGTAAATCTAAATCATCCATAAATTTTTCTGTATAAAACTTTGCAATTTCATAAGGGTCTTTATTTTCTCTTTTAACTGCTTTCATCATTTTGTCTTCCCCTTCATCAGCATCTGATTCTAAATGTCCTACATCTGTAATGTTCATTGCATGTTTTAACTCATATCCATTATACTTAAACATTCTTCTTAAATTATCCATAAATAGATAAGCTCTTAGATTTCCTATATGAGCATAATAATACACAGTTGGTCCACATGAATATATTTTCACCTTTTTATCATCTATTGACTTAAATGTCTCCTTTTTTCTTGTAAGCGTATTATATAATTTTATATCCATATTTTTTCTTTTACCTTTCTTATATAACTTATAAGTAGAAAAACTTTTTTGTTTCTCTACTTATAAATTTTATATTCAAAATTTAATTTTATGTTCCTGTTGTTTCATTAGTATCAGGGTCTGGCTCTTCAACTACTGTATTATTAACTGGAGCAGGGTCTGGTTTTACTTCATTAGTTGGTGCTGGGTCTGGAGTTACTGTATTTGTTTCATTTTTCTTATTACTTGGAGTTGGATTTTTCTTTTTATGCTTATTACAATATTTTGTTGGAATATCTTTATCATCTTTATCAAAAGTTACTACATCAATATGTGGGCAAGCTCCTTCTATTGCTAATAATCCAGTTTCACTACATATTAAAACTTTTCTAACATCTGAATCTGAATGTCCTGTACATTTCTTTTTAGGAAGAGTTCCTTTTACAAAATAATCAGTTACTTTTTTGCAAGCTCCACCTGGTAATAATCCAGTTTTTGAACAAACTGTTGCTCTTATTACTCCATCTGGTTTTTTAAAGCTTTTATTTTTTAATTTAGCATGACATTTCTTCATTACTTCAGACCATATAAGACCTGCTGGATTTGTGCCACTATAATGAACTTCTTCAGCATCATCATATCCATACCAAACAGCAGCTGTATAATAAGGAGTAAAACCACAAAGCCATCTATCAAAATTACTATTTGTTGTACCTGTTTTTGCAGCAGTATCAATTCCAGAAATCTTGCAATATCTTGCAGTACCATTTCCTGCAGTTACTGGTTCTTTTAATATATCTGTTACTATAAATGCAACTTCTTCACTTAATACTTTTGTTTTCTTTTGTTTTGGTTTTAATATAGTATTTCCCTTAGAGTCTACTACTTTTTTATAAAATGTTGGTTCTATATAAGTTCCTCCATTAGCTATTGTTGCATAAGCTGCTGCCATTTCAATTGGCTCTGCACCTAAACTAAGTCCTCCTAAAGCTATTGCCTCTCCTTCTTTATCTGTTAAATGAGAAAATCCCATTTTCTTTAAATATTCCACTGATTTTTTTACACCTAATTTTTGTATAATTTGAACTTGTACAGTATTACATGATATTGCTATTGCATTTCTTAAGTTCATATTACCTCTATATTTTCTATCATAATTACGTACTACTTTACCATTTGAATATTTTACTGCTTTATCTACAAAACCTGATGCTGCTGTAACCACACCTTCCTGAATACCTGGTGCAACACAAGATAATGGTTTAAATGATGAACCTGTTTGTTTATATATATCTGTACATCTGTTTAGATCTCCATTTGTAGTCTTTTTTCCTAGTTTTCCCATACATGCTACAACTTGACCATTTTTTTGGTCTATCATTACCATTGCAGCTTGAGAAGTAGTCTTTTTATGCTTACTTGATTTTCTTACATATTTTTCTTTAGCCATTTCTTTTGACATTATTTTTTGATATGAAGGTTTCTCAGTAGTATATATTTTAAGGCCTCCACCATATACAGTCATTTTGGCTAATTCTTTACTCATTCCTTTTTCTTTTACAAGTTGATTTACTATTTCATCAATTGCAGATTCTGTTATGTATGAATATATTTGACCAGAATTTAATTTACCTTTTTTAAACTTTAGTCCTTTATCTACTTCTGCAACTGCTTTATCATACTCATCTTTATTTATATATTTAAGTTCTAACATTTTGTCTAAAACTGTTTTTGTTCTTATTTTTATTTTATTTATATCATCAGATTTTTTACTAAATGGATGATACATATTTGGTGAATTATTAATTCCTGCTAAATATGCACATTCTGCTAAACTAAGTTTTGATACATTTTTACTAAAATAGTATTCTGAACCAAGTGCAACTCCATGTATACTATTTCCACCAACAAAAATAATGTTTAAATATAGTTCTAATATTTCATCTTTTGATATTATTTTCTCAACTTGAAGTGCTTTTGCCATTTCTTTTATTTTTCTTGTTGCTGTATCTTCATTATCTTTTGTTACATTTTTAACTAATTGCTGTGTTATTGTACTTCCACCAAATGATGATTTTCCTCCATGAAGTGCATACGTAATTGTTGCAGCAGCAGTTCTTTTTACATCAACTCCTGTATGTTTATAAAATCTCTCATCTTCTATTGCTACATACGCTTTAGGAAGATATTTTGACATTTGAGACATACTTACAACTTTTCTTTTTTCATCTCCTGTTAATGTAGCAACTAATTTTCCATCTGCATTGTATACCTCTGAATTCAAATATGAAATTACTAAATCATCTCTTGTTAATTTAAAATCATTTCCAAAAAGACCTAAGAATAGTCCTGCAATAACACCAGCAAGTATAATACCAGCAAGTATTCCCAACACTAAAATCGTAATTAATATAATCTTAACTACTTTCCATACTTTATTTGGTTTTTTATTTCCTCTATATTGACTTTTATTATTTTTAACTTTACTTTTTTTATTTGCATTATCACTTAATTTATCAGTTATTTGATTTACATTATATCTTTTTGTACTACCATAATTACTATTTTCACTCATAAATTCCCCTCCTAGCTTAGTATCATTTTATAAGCATGTTTATTATATTATAAAAAAGCTAAAATATAAAGCATTTTTTCTTTTTTTACTAAAAAAAGTTTCTAAAAATCAAATTAGAAACTTTTTTATATTTATTCCTTATTTACTACTTCAAATGAAATACTTCTTTTTTCTTTACTAGCATCAATTACTCTTATTCGTATTTTATCTCCTATTTTATAAACTTTTTTAGTATGTTCTCCTATTAATTGTTTGTTTTCCTCATCAAAAATAAAAAATTCATCAGAATTCATATTTTCAAACCTTATCAATCCTTCGACTGTATTTTCAAGTTCTACAAACATTCCAAATCCAGTTACAGAAGATATTATACCATCATATTCTTCTCCAATTTTACTTTCCATATATTCAGCTTTTTTCAAATTTATTGCTTCTCTTTCCACTTTTTGTGCTATTTTTTCCTTCTCTGAAGAACTTATTGCATACTTTTCAGCTTTTCCTTCTATTCTTTTTTTATCTTTTTCATTCATATCAAAATATTCTGAAATTACTCTATGAATAAACAAATCTGGATATCTTCTTATTGGTGATGTAAAATGGCAATAATACTTACTTGCAATACCAAAATGTCCTCTATTCTCACTTTCATATTTTGCAACTTTCAATGTTCTTAAAATCAAATTAGAAACAACCTTTTCTTCTGGTTTTCCTTTTACTTCTTCTAGAACTTTAGCAAAAGCTGATGGATGAATATTGTCTTTATTTGCATGTATTCTATATCCCAAATTAAATAAAAATTTATTTAATTCTTTTATTTTCTCTATGTCTGGCTCTTCATGAACTCTATAAATAAATGGTACTTCAAGCCAATAAAATCTTTCAGCTATTGTTTCATTTGCTGTAAGCATAAATTGTTCAATTATTTCATTTGCAAATGTTGTTTCGTATTTATGAACATCTATTGCTTTTCCATTTACATCTAGTTCTATCTTACTTTCTGGAACATCTAAATTCAAATATCCTTGTTTAACCCTTTTTGTCTTTAATATTAAAGCAAGTTCCTCCATAAGTTTAAACTCATTTATATATTTTCCATATCTTTCTAATATTATTTCATTCTTTCCATCTAATATGGCTTGTACATCTTTATAAGACATTCTTTCTCTTACATTAATTATAGCTTTATAAACATTTGATGATACAACTTTCCCTTCTCTGTCAATTTCCATAGTACAAGAAAGTGTAAATCTATCTACTCCTGCATTTAGACTACATAGTCCATTTGAAAGTTCTCTTGGAAGCATTGGAATAACTCTGCCTAGCATATAAACACTAGTTCCTCTTATTCTTGCTTCTTTATCTAAACTTGATCTATCTTTTACATATTGACTTACATCAGCAATATGAACATTTAATTCATAATTTCCATTTTTAAGTCTCTTTACACTTACTGCATCATCTAAATCTTTAGCATCTTCTCCATCTATTGTAACAATAAATTCTTCTCTTAAGTCTTTCCTATTTTTCATTTCTTTTTTATCTATTTTTGTACCATATTCTTTCGCTTCTTTTACTACTTTTTCTGGAAATACTGAAGGAAGTTCATATTCTTTAATAAGACTTAGCATATCAACACCAGCTTCATTAACATTACCTAGTACTTCTATTATTTCTCCTTCTGGTTTCTTACCGTTTTCAGGATATTTAATAATTTTTACTCTTACTTTATGATTATTTCTTGCTTTTCCAAAATGTTTTTTTGATATAAATATATCAGTACAATATTTTCTATCATCTGGTATAACAAAACCAAAGTTTTTATTATATTGAAAAATACCAACTAATGTTTGCCTACCTCTACGTATTATTTTTGTTATTTTTCCTTCTATTTTCTTTCCTGAATTTATATTCTGATTTTTGTCTATTTCAACTTCAACAACATCTTCATTCAAAGCTCCATTAATATACTGTTTTGGAACAAAAACTTCATCTTCTGAATTTTCTATTTTTACAAATCCAAATTTCTTTTCATTTGCTTGAAAAACACCTATTAAATATTCTTTTTTATTTTTCATACTATCTCCTAAACATATATAAAATAAAAAGGCAGATTACTCTGCCCATTTATAATTTTCCTTTACTACTTTTAAGCAAGTGTTAATATTGAAATTACTACTGTTAATATAACAAATATTACTCCAAGTATAATTGTCCATCTTTTTTGTAAACCTTCACTTGTTCTTCCTTTATTTTTATCATAAAAATTACTATTACTAGAAGAACCTGTTATTGCTTGTGATGCACCAGCTTCTTGTTCACTCTTTTGAACTAAAGTAAGTATTATTAAAATTACGCAGATTATTGCATACACAATATATAATATATTTTTCACTAATTCTAAGTTCATTATTATTTCCTCCAACTCTTTTGTTCTTGACAGTAATCATTCTAACATATATGAAAAATAAATGCAAATATATAATAATATTTTATTCTAAATTCTTTGCACATTTTGCACATATTGTTGGATGATGTGGATTTTTTCCTACAGTATCTGAATACATCCAGCATCTTTCGCATTTCTCACCTTCAGCCATTTCTACTTTAATTCCTATATCTCCATCTTCTTCTCTTTTATTATTTTCTACTTCAACTTCTGAAACTATAAATACTTGCTTTAATAAATCTTTTTGATTATTTAATTCCTTATATTTATCTTCAGTTACATATAAAATAACTTTAGCATTTAGAGAATGTCCTATTACTTTTTCCATTCTTGCTTCTTCTAATTTTTTAGATACATCTTCTTTTAATTTTATTATCTTTTCCCATTTTTCTTCTATTTCTTTATTATCCCAAGTATCATTTGCCTCTGGATATTTTGTAAGCATTACACTTTCAAAACTTTCATCTTTTCTATGAGGCATAGACATCCATATTTCTTCTGCAGTATAACATGTCATAGGAGCTAATATTTTTACTAAAGCATTCAATATCTCATACATAACAGTCTGAGCTGATCTTCTTTCTATTGAATTTGCTTTTGATGTATATAGTCTATCTTTTATTATATCTAAATAAAAATTACTCATATCTACTACGCAGAATTGATTTATTGCTTGGTATGCTGTATGGAAATCATACTCATCAAATGCTTTTATACATTCTTTTATAAGTTTATTTAATCTAGTTAACGCCCATTTATCTATTTCTTGTAATTCTTCATATTTTACTGGTAAATTAACCTCAAAATCATAAGTATTTCCTAATATATATCTTGCTGTATTTCTTATTTTTCTATATACTTCTGTAACTTGCTTAAATATTGCATCAGAAACACTTATATCAGATTTATAATCTGAAGATAGTACCCATAGTCTTAATATATCTGCTCCATAATCATTTATAACCTTTTGAGGTTCTATTCCATTTCCAATAGACTTAGACATTTTTCTTCCTTGTTCATCTACTGTATATCCATGTGTTAATACTTCTTTATATGGTGCTTTTCCTTTTGTTGCAACTGATGTTAATAATGATGCTTGGAACCAACCTCTATATTGGTCGCTACCTTCTAAATACATATTTGCTTCTGGAAGTCCTCTTTCTTCTAAAACTGATTCATGTGTTGAACCTGAATCAAACCATACATCCATTATATCAGTTTCTTTCTTAAATTCTGTACATCCACAACTACATTTAGCATTCTCTGGCATTAATTCTTTCTCAAGCATATCAAACCAAGCATTAGAACCTTTTTCTTTGAATATATTTTGAACTTTATCTAAACTTTCTTCTGTAACATATTCTTTTTCACATTCCTTGCAATAGAATATTGGTATTGGTACTCCCCATGTACGTTGTCTAGAAATACACCAATCATTTCTATCTTCTACCATTTTAGTTATTCTTTCTTCTCCCCATGATGGTATCCATTTTACTGTTTTTATGGCTTCAATAGTTTCTTTTCTAAATCCATCAACTGATGCAAACCATTGATTTGTAGCTCTAAATATAACTGGATTTTTACATCTCCAACAATGTGGATAAGAGTGATTTACTACTTGTTTTGTAAGTAATAATCCATGTTCATCTAACCATTTTATTATTTCTTTATCAGATTTTGCATAATACATTCCATCAAATGGTCCTGCTTCTTCTCCTCTTTGAACACCTTTACTATCAACAGTAACTACTATGTCTAATTTATTTTTAAGTCCACATAAATAGTCTTCTTTACCATAACCTGGAGCTGTGTGTACAGCACCTGTACCACTATCTAACTGAACATCTATAGTATCTGTGCTTCCTAAAACTACTCTTGAATCTCTATCCATAAATGGGTGCTTACATAAAACGCCTTCTAACTCTTCTCCTTTTATTTTTCCATTTACTTCATATTCTTCTATCTCAGCAACTTTCATAACTTCTTCTACTAAGTTAGATGCTATAATTAATTTTTCATTTCCTACTTTTACGAAACTATACTCAAAATCTTTTCCAACTGTTATTCCCATATTTCCAGGCAAAGTCCAAGGTGTTGTTGTCCATATTACAATATAAGTATTTTCTTCTGGAAATTTTCCTTTTGCATCTCTTACAGGAAATTTTACATAAGCTGTATTTGAATTTACATCTTTATATTCTATTTCAGCTTCTGCTAAAGCTGTTTCACAATCAGTACACCAATATACTGGTTTTAATCCTTTATATATATATCCTTTTTTATACATATCTCCAAATACACCAATTTGTTTAGCTTCCATTTGTGGCTGATATGTTATATATGGATTTTTCCAGTCTCCTAAAACTCCAAGTCTTTTAAATCCAGATATTTGTTTATCTTTATATTCCATTGTGAATTTTTTACATATATCTCTAAATTCTGATACTGGTATCTCATCTCTATTTAATTTTAATGATTGTATAGCTTTCTTTTCTGTTGGCATACCATGTGTATCAAAACCTGGGATATAAGGTGTATAATATCCTCTTAGATTTTTATATCTTACTATTGTATCTTTCAAAATTTTATTTAAAGCGTGTCCTAAATGTATTTCTCCATTAGCATAAGGTGGTCCATCATGTAATACATAAGGCTCTTTCCCTTCATTTTTCTTTAATATTTTTTCATATAAATCATTTTCAAATATATTTTCTAGTATTTTTGGTTCCTTTTCAGGTAAACTAGCTCTCATTTGAAAATCTGTATGTGGTAAATTTAATGTTTTACCATAATCAATTTTTTCTGAATCTGACATAATTTTTCCCCTTTCCAAATTATATATATTGAATTTTATTTTTGTTATCATTAATAAATTTTATTAAATCTTTTGGTGAAATTAATACTGTATATGTATTTATTCCTGGATGTACTGCTATTTTTTCTTTTAATAAGATTTCTTTATCTATTGCGACTTCAATTTTAGATTGTTTATCAAATATTATAGCAAGTGGTGTAACAGACCCTTTTTGTACTCTTAAATATTTTTCTAACTTTTCTTCTGATGAAAAGCTAAGTCTACTACTTTTAATTTGTTTTGCTAATTCTAAAAAATTTGCTTTTTTCTCTCCACTTAAAACATATAATATATGTCTTTTTGCTTTTTGGTCTTGTAAAAATAAAGTTTTACAAATACAAGCATTATCAAAAATTTCTTTTTTTAGACTATCAATTTCATCAATGGTATATACTGGTTCATGTTTTATTAATTTATATGTTATTTGCAAAAAATTTAACTTATTTAGTATTTCTTCCATATACTTCTCTCCTTAATAAAAAACAAAAAAGCTATTCATCCATAGGACGAATAGCTCGTGGTACCACCTAAATTAATAATCTAATTTTATAACTTAAATTATTCACTCAAAATCTTATAACATAGATTACACGTCTTATCCTACTATTATTTCGTCTAAGAAATTCAAAGGTGATAATAAATACTTTACTCACACTACCAAATTTTCAGCTAACCTTTGGCTCTCTTATTAGTTTTTCAAATATTTATCTTGTCCTTATCTTTATTTTTTACATATTTTATTTATTAATAGGTTATATTTTACCATGTTTTATTTTAAGTTTCAAGTAATAATATGGTATTTTTTGATTTTTCTATAAAAATATGTTATACTAGTATTAGTTTTCAGCACAGCTGAACAAAAAAATGAAAGAAGGATGAAAATTATGGCAAAAAAGAAAGTGTTTCGGGTAGTAGGTATTGTGAGAAGTAAGGATCTGCACTGGGTACTTGGTATCATGGGTGATTTTTATTTACCTGATGTATGCACAAGATATTGCGTAGGATACCTGAAAAGTGACAAAAAGAAATGCACTAAACGTCCTAAGCAAACACCCTTAAGACAGCGGGTGCAATTAAATTTCACAGACAAAGAAAAAGCCGAAGAGTGCCGGGAACAATTGGCTTCATGGTTTATCGAGGACAAGAGCGATTTTTAAACTTGTCCCTCATCCCCCAGTCTGCCCACCATGGGCGGGCTGGGTCATTTCTTTTTTTATACGTATAAAAAGCATAGCCTGAAGCTATGCTTTTATATGAATTCATATAATATTTATATACGATTCTATTATTTTTTATTTATTAAATCTTTTAATGCTTTACCAGCTTTAAATACTGGAGCTTTTGATGCAGGTATTTTTATTTCTTCTTTTGTTTGTGGGTTTCTTCCTTTTCTAGCTGCTCTTTTTCTTACTTCAAAAGAACCAAATCCAACTAATTGAACTTTATCTCCTTTTGCTAATGCTTCTGTTACAACTGCTACAAATGAGTTGATTGTTGCTTCAGCGTTTTTCTTTGTTTCTCCTGTTTCTGCAGCTACTGCTGCGATTAATTCAGCTTTGTTCATTTTTTTACCTCCTAATAGATTCTAGTTATATTTTATGTAGAATTTACATCTACATTATGAATATTCGCCAAACTTAGCTAAAATCCTTCTTTTTTTTATTTTTTTTCTTATTTTTCAGTACTTTTAGATTTTTTGGCTTTATTCTTTAGTATTTTAATGTTTTTTTATTAAGCATAAATTCTAAATTTAACAAGCAATTCATAGATTTTTTCACCTTTTGGAAGCATTAATATATCTTCTTTAGAAAATATCCTTAATGCAATAATAGCTACTACATAAGTTACTATTGCTATTATTATTGAAACTATTGTTGCAATTCTTATTCCAATAAACGGATTAATAAATATATATATTATATATGAAACTATTGACATTATTGTAGTTGCAATTAAAGGTCTTATTATTAATCTATGTAATTTAAACTCTAATTTAACAGTTTTTCTCAAAGTTATATAAACAATTGTAAATGATACTATATGACATAATACTGAACCTATTGCTGCACCATTTGCATAAACTCCATTTATTGGAATTAAGACTATATTTGCTATAAATTTTGTAAAAACTCCACATCCTAATGCAATAGCAGGTATCTGTACTTTGCCAAGTCCTTGAAGTGCTCCATTTATAGTTTGTGCTAAAGCTGTAAAAATTATTGTTAAAGCCGATATTGCAAGTAGAATAGTCCCATTACTTGCAATTGGAAATAGTAGTTTTAATATTCCTTCTGCAAATATAAGCATTCCTACTGTACAAGGTAGTCCTATTAATAAAGTAACCAATAATGAAAAAGATATTCTCTTATTTATTGTTTCATTATCTTTTTTTATTCTTGCAGCAGATATAGCTGGCACCAATGCTGTCGCAAATGCAATATTAAATGCAAGTGGCATTGATGTTAATATATCCACTTTTCCACTTAATATACCATATAACATATTTGCTTCTTCACCTATTTTAGGTTTTAATATTCTAACTACTGTAAAAGAATCTATATTTTTGTTTATTGATGAAAGAATTGAACTTAAAGAAATTGGTATTGAAACTGCAAGTATTTTTTTTACAATACTTTTAATACTTCCATTTTCACTCTGTATTCCCTTTTCATTATTTATATATATATATGTTCTTTCTTTTTTATAAAATTTTAATAAATATACAAAACTTAATATTGTTGCTAAACTTGTTGCTACTGTTGCAAATGCTGCCATAATCACTGTATTTTCATTAGTCATTATAACTGCCATCTCAACAAAAGCAATAGTTAGTACTGTCTTAAATACTTGCTCAAAGGTTTGTGATTTTGAAGTTGCACTCATTTCTTGTCTTCCATTAAAATATCCTCTCATTACTGAAGACATAGAAACAAAAAATATTGCTGGAGATAATGTTTTTATAGTAAATTCTGATTCTGGAACACATAATATTACATTTGCTATATATTTTGCACCAAAAAACAAAAATGATGTCCCTATAAAACCAATAACAGCAAAAGTAGCAAGTGCTATTCTAAAAATTCTTTGTGCTCCTTTATTGTCTCCAATAGCTAATCTTTCAGCTACAAGTTTTGCAATAGCATTTGGTACACCTATTGATGAAATTGCAAGTAATAGTGCATATATATGATATCCATTCATATATATAGAATTTCCTTTATCTCCAAATCCTTCTCTATTTGTCAAATATAAAGTTTGAATTAATCCAAATATTTTTATTAGAACTTGTGAAAACATAAGAGCTAATATTCCTTGAATAAAAGTCTCTTTTTTTATACCTTTTTTTTCTTTTGACAAAGTCATTGCATACCTCTTTCTTATTTTTATATATTAGTTTAATATATTTTAAAAAAAAATACAATCTA
>JAAWJE010000047.1 GCA_022796725.1 Clostridia bacterium
TGACGCTGTCACGCCTGACAATATCGAAATAATATTTATTTCGATATTTTTATTTCTATGCAGTTTCTGTTTTATCTTTTTTGTTTTGTTTTTGCTTTTTCTTTTTTGCATTTGTAAAATTCACTGGCTCTTTATTTTCATCTATTATTAAAGTAGGAGCTTCATCATTTTCTATAACATTTTTTGTTATAATACATTTAACAATTTTATAATTGCTAGGTATTTCATACATGATATTTCTCATTTTTTCCTCTATAATAGATCTAAGTCCTCTAGCACCAGTATTTCTCTCTATTGCTTTTGTTACTATTGCTTCTAATGCTTCATTTTCAAATTCTAATTCTACATTATCAAGTTCTAGTAATTTCTTATATTGTTTTACTAAAGCATTTTTTGGTTTAGTAACTATCTCAATTAATGATTCCTTTGTAAGTTCATCTAAAGTTGCAATTATAGGAAGTCTTCCTACAAATTCAGGAATCATTCCGAACTTTAGTAAATCTTGTGGTAATAATTCTCCAAATATTTCTGATTTCTTTCTTTCTTTTTTACTTTCTATATCTGCTTTAAAACCAATAGATTTTTTACCTATTCTATCATCAATTATTTTTTCAATTCCTTCAAATGCTCCACCACAAATAAATAAGATATTTTCAGTATTTATTTGTAAAAACTCTTGATGAGGATGTTTTCTTCCACCTTGTGGTGGTACAGATGCAGTTGTTCCTTCTATAATTTTTAAAAGTGCTTGTTGTACTCCTTCTCCACTTACATCTCTTGTAATTGATGGATTTTCAGATTTTCTTGAAATTTTATCTATCTCATCTATATATATTATTCCTTTTTCAGCTTTTTCTATATTATAATCTGCTGATTGTATAAGTTTAAGCAAAATATTTTCTACGTCTTCACCAACATATCCAGCTTCTGTAAGAGTAGTAGCATCAGCAATAGCAAAAGGTACATTTAAAACCTTTGCTAAAGTTTGAGCAAGTAAAGTTTTTCCGCAACCAGTAGGTCCTAATAAAAGAATATTACTTTTTTGAATTTCAACATCATCTATTAAATCCTTATTATTTATTCTTTTATAATGATTATATACCGCAACTGATAAAGTTTTTTTAGCTTCATTTTGACCTATTACATATTCATCTAATATTTTGCTTATCTCTTCTGGTGTTGGAATTTTTTGAACTTCAACTTTTTCTACTTCTTCATCTGGTTCATAGAATTCATCTTCTATTATTTCTTGGCAAACTCCTATACATTCATCACAAATGTACACTCCAGGACCTGCAATTATTTTTTTTACATTTTCCTGTGATTTACCACAAAATGAACATTTAACATTTTTTGTTTTGTTATTGTCATTTGACATCATATTACACCTCTTTACCTGTCTAAACTAATCTCTTTTTCCTAAAATACCATCAATCAAACCATATTTTAAAGCTTCTTCAGCTGTCATATAATTATCTCTTTCTGTATCTCTTTCAATTGTTTCCAAAGACTGACCTGTTCTATCACTTAATAATTTATTTAATTTTTCTCTAGTTCTTACCATGTGGTCTGCATGAATTTTAATTTCAGTAGTTTGACCTGAAAGTCCACCAGAAATTAATGGTTGATGTATTAATATTTCTGAGTTTGGTGTAGCAAGTCTTCTTCCTTTTTCTCCTGATGCAAGAAGTACAGCTCCCATACTAGCAGCTAGACCTACACAAATTGTTGATACTGGGCATTTAATATAATTTATTGTATCAACAATAGCCATACCATCTGTAATTGATCCTCCTGGGCTATTAATATATAAAGATATTTCTTTATCTGGATCTTCTGACTCTAAAAATAATAACTGAGCAACTACTAAACTTGCTGTTACATTATTAACATCCTCTGACAAAAAAATAATTCTATCCTTTAATAATCTTGAAAATATATCAAATGATCTTTCACCTTTATTTGTTTGCTCTATAACATAAGGTACTAAACTATTATCTAACATAAAATCCTCCTCTTTTATAGCCTTAAATAAATTTATATTATTATATGTAATAAATTCATTTTTGCTTATTTGTATCTTATATATATATTAAATATTACAAAATTGCAATATTTAATTCAAAATTTACCTAAAAATAATTAGTAGAGCTATCTCTACTAATTATTTCGTATATTACTATTGCTTTATTTAGACTATTTTACTTTTGCATTATCAATTATATATTTTACTGTTTTTTCAGATTTTATACTTGATTCAACGTATTTTTTAAATTCTTCGTTTTCTTTTAATTCTTCTTCTTTCTTTCCATAAGCTTCAGCTAATTCTTTTATCTTACTATTAACTTCTTTTGCAGTAGCCTTAATTTTTGCATCTTCACATACAGCATCTAATACAAGTCTTACTTTGACTGATTTCTCAGCTTCTGGTTTTAATTCTTCTCTAAAGTCTTTAGCAGATTTATTTAATAATTTTAAATATTGTTCTAAATTCATTCCTTGATATGCAAGTCTTCTATTTAAGTCCTCTGACATAGCATCTATTTCAGATTCTATCATTCCTGATGGGATATCTACTTCTGTATTTTCGCATACTTTTTGGATAGCAGCATCTTCCATTTCTTTTTTAGCTTTTTCGCTATTTGCTTCTTTAAGTTTTGCTCTTATATCAGCTTTTAATTCATCTAATGTTTCAAATTCACTTACATCTTTAGCAAATTCATCATCCATTTCTGGTAATTCTTTTACTTTTATTTCATGTAATTTTACTTTAAACATAGCATCTTTTCCAGCTAAATCCTTTGAAAAATATTCTTCAGGAAATTTTACATTTATTTCTTTTTCATCACCTGTTTTCATTCCAACTAATTGATCTTCAAATCCTTCAATAAATGTTTTACTTCCAATTACAATTTCATGATTTTCAGCTTTTCCGCCTTCAAATGGAGTTCCATCTACAAAACCTTCAAAATCTATAACAACTGTATCTTTTTCCTTAGCTGCTCTATTTTCAACTGTTACCATTCTTGAGTTCTTATCAGCCATTTTTTCAAGTTCTGCTTTTATATCTTTTTCTGTTACTCTATATTCTACTTTTTTAAGCTCTATTTCTGTATATTTACCTGGTTTTACTTCTGGTTTTGTTTGTACAACTGCTGTAAAAATTAAATCTTTTCCTTTTTCCATTTGTTTAATGTCAATTTCAGGTCTGCTAACAGCTTCTATATTATTTTTCTTTAATTCTTCATCATATACCTCTGGAACTACTTCATTAAAAGCGTCCTCATAAAACATCTCTACTCCATAATATTTCTCTGCTATATTCATTGGAACTTTTCCTTTTCTGAATCCTGGCACATTAAAATATTTAGAATTTTTCTTAAATACAGATACTATCCCATTTTCAAATATCTTAGCATCTACTGTAAATTCTAATTTTACTTCATTCTTATTCTCTGTTTTTTCGATTTTTATACTCATTTAAAACTCCTCCAAATTATTTATATCAGTTTTACAATTATATCACAAAATCCTATAATTGCAAGTATAATCAATTTTATTTGTTATTCTTTCTTATTTTGTCTTTTATGCTTTTTAAGTAATGGGATAAAATTATGTAAGAATGTACCATCATTTCTTCTTAATATATAAAAATATCCAATAGCAGAAAAAACTATTGCTCCAATACAATTTACCATTAAATCTTTAATTGTATCATTTATTCCTATATCAAGATATCCATTTTTTACTATTATCTCTTTTTCTTCCCCATTTACTTTCCCATTTATTTTTGTTGATGTAATATCTGAAACTACTACTGGTTCATTTTTATTATCTGAAAATTTAACACTAGAAATAGAACTAACAATTGCGTCTTTTTGCATATCAGTTTTAACAATAACATCCATTTCATATTCAAAAAATTCCCAAAGAACTCCAATTGTCATAGAAAAACAAAATGCAACTAAAGCTACAAATATAGGTGTTAATGTTATATGAAATCTTTCACTATTATTTAATATATCAATTAGTGAAAAACCTATTCCAGCCATAATAAAACCATTTAATGTATGCAAAATAGTATCCCAATTCTTAAATATTCCATAGAAATTTTGGATTTCTCCAAGAATTTCAGCAGAAAATATAAAAAGCAATATAATTATTTCAAGAACACTAGGAAGTTCTATATTAAACTTTTTATCAAGTATTACTGGTATTAAAAATAATACAAGTGTAAGTACACATATAAATACATTATTCCAATTATGTCTAATAATTTCTAATAAAAGTAATAATATTACTGATACTCGAAGAAAAACATATAATCCTACTATTCCTTTTTCTTTAAAATGTTTCATTTCCCAATTTTTTTCCATAATTAAACCCCTAAAAACAAAAGAGTCGCCTATATAAAAGCGACCCTCTTTATTTATTACTTTATTTGTTTCATAACTTCTTCAGCAAAGTTCTCTTCTTTTTTCTCTAATCCTTCACCTTTTTCTATTCTTGCAAAAGCTACTATTTCAGAATTATTTGAAGCTAATACTTGATTAACTTTTAAAGAAGGGTCTTTAACAAATTCTTGGTCTAATAAACATATCTCGCCATAAAATTTTCCAATTCTACCTTGAACCATCTTTTCAGCTATTTCTGCTGGTTTTCCTTCATTCATGGCTTGAGCTTTTAATATTTCCATTTCTTTTTGTATTCTTTCTTCTGGAACTTCTTCTCTATCTAAATATTCTGGTTTTGCAGCAGCAATTTGCATACAAATATCTTTAGCAACTTGTTCTGTTCCTTTTGTAAAGTTTACAAGTACTCCTATTTTTCCATCTCCATGAATATAGCTTTCAACTAATCCTTCTGATTCATATCTTACAAATCTTCTAATTGTCATATTTTCTCCAATTGTTGCTATTTTATCTGTTAAAACTTCTGAAACAGTTTTATCTGTTTCTAAGTATTTTTGTTCTAATAAGCTATTAACATCTGCTGGATTCTTTTTAGCAACTTGCTCTGCAAGTTCATTAACAAATGTTCTAAATTCTTCATTTTTAGCAACAAAGTCTGTTTCTGCATTTACTTCTATAACAGCTCCTACTTTTTTGTCATCAGAAACATATACACAAACTAATCCTTCTGCAGCTATTCTTGAAGATTTTTTAGCTGCTTTAGCAATTCCTCTTTCTCTTAATAATTCAGCTGCTTTTTCCATGTCTCCATCAGTTTCTGTTAAAACTTTTTTACAGTCCATCATTCCAGCACCTGTTTTTTCTCTTAATTGTTTTACTAGGTCTGCAGTAATCATTAATAATTCCCCCTATATATTTAATTTTATTATTCTTCAGTAGCTTCTACTACTTCCTCCATATCTGGAGATTTATTTTCTTCTTCAGCTATTAATTCTTCATCATCAGATTGAACATCAACTGCTTCTCCTTGTCTTCCTTCAATAACAGCATTAGCCATAACATCAGCAATTAATTTAACTGCTCTTATTGCATCATCATTTCCTGGTATTGGATAGTCTACATCTTCTGGGCTACAATTTGTATCTACTAGTCCAACTACTGGTATATTTAATTTTTTAGCTTCTAATATAGCTATTCTTTCTTTTTTAGGGTCTACAACAAATATTACTCCTGGTAATTCTGTCATATCTTTAATTCCACCAAGATTTTTCTCTAATTTATCCATTTCACCTTTTAATTGGATTACTTCTTTTTTAGGTAAAACATCAAATGTTCCATCTTCTTCCATAGCTTCTAAATCTTTTAATCTTTTAATTCTTGTTTGGATTGTTTGGAAGTTTGTAAGCATACCTCCTAACCATCTTTGATCAATATAGTACATGTTACATTTTATTGCAGCTTCTTTTATACATTCTTGAGCTTGTTTTTTTGTTCCTACAAATAAAATATTTTTTCCTTCTTCTGCTTGATCTTTAATAAATTTGTATGCCTCGTCTAATTTTTTTGATGTTTTTTGTAAATCAATAATGTGAATTCCGTTTCTAGCTTGAAATATATATTCAGCCATCTTTGGATCCCATCTTCTTGTTTGATGTCCGAAATGAACACCTGCTTCTAGTAATTGTTTCATTGCAACTACTGCCATTTTTTATTCCTCCTTGTTTTTTACTTCCATAGATTTTAAATTTTAGCATTTAGGGACACTTATATAAGAATAAGCACAAACCTAAACTAAATCTATGTGATTTTTGCTCTTTTACAAGCTTTTGTATTATATCAAACTTTTATATTTTTGGCAATACTTATAAATATTTTTTATATTATTTTATATAACTTAAATTCTAAGTAATCTGAACTTATAAGTTTGTATTCTATGTTATCAAATTCCCCTTCAATAGATTCTTTGCATGAATCACTATGTAGATGACCATAAAAACATTTTTTTATATTATATTTTTTTAATAGTTGTTTTAAATCATATTCTTGTGGCAAATCTTCTTTTCCAAAAGGTGGATAATGCATAAAAACTATAATTTCTCTATTTTCTCCATATTTTTGTAGTGCATCTTTTAAAGACATCTCTAGTCTTAACTTTTCTCTTTTTAGTATTTTAATATTTTGTGGTTTATCATCATAAATCCATCCTCTAGTACCTACAATTATCTTTTCATCAAACATATAGCTATTATTTTGTATAAAATCTATATTATTAAAATTATGTACTTTAAAAAATTCTCTCATTTTTGTTAGTGTAGTCCACCAATAATCATGATTTCCTTTTAGTAATAGTTTTTTACCTGGTAGATTACTTAAAAAATTAAAATCTTCTATAGTGTCTTCTAATTTCATAGCCCAAGAAAAATCTCCTGGAATAACTACTAAATCATCTTTATTTACTTTTTCTCTCCAGCTACTTTCAATTTTACTATAATGTCCTTCCCAATTTACTCCAAATATATCCATTGGCTTATTACTTCCAAATGATAAGTGCAAATCTCCTATTGTATAAATTGACATTTAATTTAATCTCCTAATTTCAAATTTGGTACAGCATTTAATGTTAGATCAGATAATTTTCCATCTATATAATTATAATATCCTGCTGATGCTATCATTGCTGCATTATCTGTACATAAAATAGGCTCTGGATAAAATAATTCTATTTTTTCCTTTTCAGCATATTTTGCAAACTCTTGTCTTATATAAGAATTTGCTGATACTCCTCCTGCTAAAACTATTTTATTTAAACCTGTTTCTTTCAAAGCTTTTTTTACATTTTCTAAAAGCATTGTTGTAGCAGCATATTCAAAACTTGCACATAAATCAGCTTTATTGATATCTGGATTTTTATGGTTTAAGTTTATAATTGCTGTTTTTATTCCACTAAAAGAAAAATCCATATTTTCAAAATGAGTTATTGGAAGTTTTATATTAGGCTCTCCTTCTTTTGCAAGTTTGTCTACTTTTGGTCCTCCTGGGTATCCAAGACCGAACTACTCTTGCTACTTTATCAAATGCTTCTCCTATTGCATCATCCCTTGTTTTTCCTATAATTTTCATATCATCATAGCTTTTAACATGAGCTAAGTGAGTATGTCCACCTGATATAATTAAACATATAAATGGTGGCTTTAAATCTTTCCATGTAATATAATTTGCTGAAATATGTCCTTCAATATGATTTACACCAATTAATGGCTTTTTTGTAGCATAACTTAAACCTTTTGCATAAGATACTCCTACAAGAAGCGCTCCTACAAGCCCTGGTCCATAAGTAGTAGCTATAACATCTATATCATCAATTTCTACTTTTGCTCTTTTTAAAGCCTCTTTCATAACTGCATTTATTACTTCTACATGACTTCTTGATGCAATTTCTGGCACTACACCTCCATACTGTTCATGTATTTTTATTTGTGAATTTATTACATTAGAAAGCACTTCTCTACCATTTCTTACAACAGAAACTGACGTTTCATCACAACTCGTTTCTATTCCTAGTACTAATATATCTTTTTCCATTTCTTATCTCCTAATTTCTTACAAAAACAATCCAAATATTGACCCTACTAAATTAAATAATAAATTTTGTACCCAACTAATTGGATAGCTTACAAGCATACTTAATATATTTGTAACCCATAATAAAATAAATATAAAATATATTATTCCTTGTTTTTCATCAATCCATCTTTGGGCTTTATATGGTAAAAATTCTAAGAATATTTTTGACCCATCTAATGGTGGAATAGGAATCAAATTAAATACTCCTAGACCTATATTAACAGTTATTGTACAATAAACAGTAAGTGCAATAAGTCCCATAAAAGACATTCCAGCAATTTGCTGAGAAAATAACATATCTAATATTGCTTCTGGTGAAAAAGTACATATTAAATAAAAAATAACTGTAAATATTAAAGCTAATATAAAGTTCATAACAGGTCCTGCAAGTGAAACTAATATCTCACCTTTTTTTCTTGATACTGTTGTAAAGTTATTTGTGTTTACAGGTACTGGCTCTCCCCAACCAATATGAGCAAATATTAAAAGTATTAATCCTATTGGATTTAGATGAGCTCTAGGATCTAATGTCATTCTTCCCATATTTCTAGCTGTTTGGTCTCCTAATTTATTTGCCATCCAAGCATGTGCAAATTCATGAAATGAAATTGCAATTATTACTCCTGGAAGTGTTAATATAGTAGCTAATATATTAAAACTACTTAAATTAAATAATAATAATATAGCAAATATTGCTATTATTATATAAAGTGTTTTTTTGTCAAAATTATATCCAAATAACATAAAATATCCTTTCTAACTTAAATTTTTATTATATTATCATACTTTTTAAATTTTAGATACTATATTTTTCTTCATTTAATTGTTTTATTATCTTTTCTTTTAATCTATCAAAAAATGTATCTTCATGTGGGTAATTCTCAAAAGTTATTGTATCTTTTACTAAACTATTTACTAATTGTTTAGTTTTTTTCTTTCCTATTTTATTTTCTAATAACTTCAGCATCACTCTATCTTGCAAGCCTTCATAAAATACTACACTTCTTATAGACTCAATTGCACCGTCTTTTCCTGGATATACTGAAAAAGCATCACCTGATGGAAAAGCCTGTTTTGCATCAGTAGTTTTAAATGGGTCTATTTTTTCTTTAGAAAATTGTGAATAGTAGAAATTATATCCCCAATGTAAAAATCCTATCATATCATATAAATATAGTTGTATACCTAATATTCTTGTCCTATAAGATGGCATTGCCATAAATCTGTTTGATACATACTTTGCTTGACTGCAACAGTAATAACACCATCTTTCTTCTAAGTCTTCATCCAAAAATGGTTCAATTTTATTTATTGCTGGTATTGGATATTTAATTAATCCTTTTTTATAAAATTCTACATTTGAAAGCGCATCTATTATTTTATAGTCTTTTAAATACTCACTAACAATACTTTTAGCATAATTATAATTTTCAAAATCATTTTCTCTTTTATTAGATGGTTCATCTGATATATGAAAATATGTATTCTTATCTATTCCTAATTTTTTAATTTCTTGTAACAAACTTGGAATAAAAGCTCTTAGAAATTCTTTATATTCATCACTTCTTGCATTAGTTTGCCAACCAAATTTTTTTACTTGTTTACCATTTTGTTTAACTACTATCTTAGGAGTTGCTTCTGCTCCCCATTGTGTAAATAAATGTGCCATTTCAAAATTATTTATTCCATTTTTTTGTGCTAAATTTATCCATTTTTCTAATTTATCATATTCAAATATGTACTTACCATTATCATATTCTATATCTACTAATTGTACTGTTGGTCTTTCTCCTCCAACTTCTGTATCTAAAGCTGGTGTTATAATTGGTGTATATAATAAATTAATTCCTGTTCTACTAGCAGTCTGCATAAATAAATCTATTAATCTCCAATGTTCTTTACTAAATACTTCTACATCATAATATGAAGCAATGCAATCTGTATGAAACCATTGTGAATATATTAAATCATTTTTAGGTAAAGTATTTTTTAATACTTCTACATTAAATATAACTTTTTCATTTATATCATCATTATAAAACTTTATTTCTACACTATGATTTCCTTCATTTATTTCATTTGGAATATCTATTGTAATCCATAAAGTCGTATTTGTATATTCATATACATTTATTGTATCATTATCTTTCAAAGGATATAGAACATCTGGAAATAATCCAGGCTCTTTAGTCAAATAATAATCATCATATTTTTGTTCATAAACAGGACATTCGCTAGGAACATATCCTACTTTTCTTATGATTACATTATTAAAATCTGTTTTAATTTTATATTTCAATTCGAATTTATTATATTCTCTTGTTTTAAGTATTATTTGATATGATATTCTCTCTCCTTTAAATGCTTTGCAACCGTATATTTCATCTATTTCATCTATATTTTCTTTTAAAAATATTTTCTTTAATGATGTTACTTGTTTTAGTTTTAATGTATATGCTTTTTTATTCCCCATAAGCTCTATTTCTACTTTCTTTTATTTTTTCTATCAAGTTATTATTATATAAATTTATCCTTAATAACATATCTTCAATAAGTACTTTTTTAGCTTCATCAGAAATCGAAGAATTTAATACTCCATCTTTAGCAATATCTGCTACTTTAATGAATTGTTTTTGATTACGAAAAGATTTATCTACATATTCAAATAAATTTTTTTCACTATCTATATTTCTTGTTAAACTATCATCATTTCTAAAATAATTATATCCTTTATAATCTATAAT
This sequence comes from Clostridia bacterium, assembly GCA_022796725.1. GTDB lineage: Bacteria > Bacillota > Clostridia > TANB77 > CAG-508 > UMGS1994. The sequence continues at coordinate 10,781 of JAAWJE010000047.1, forward strand.
TTGTACAGTTTTTGCTCTTGCTATTATTATTGGTAATGTTGCTACATCTTCATATAATCTAAAGTCTTGTGGGTATCTTATTCCATTTTCATTTAAGAATTGCCTTCTCATACAAAAAGAACAAGCTAGTGCATATCTTTTATCACAATTACCTGAAAAGAATTTTATAGCTTTTTCTCCTGACATAACTTGACCATTTGTTTGAAAATTAAATCTTTCTAAATCTTTTTCTGGTTTTTCATTTATTAAATTTATTTGATATCTAATTATATCAATATTATCATCAGCATACGGTTTTAATTTTTCTAGTAACTGTTCATTTATAGTATCATCTGGGTCTAAAAATAAAATATATTTTCCAATGGCATTTTCTATTAATATATTTCTATTATTACTAAGTCCTTGATTTTGTACATTTTTTATAACTCTTACTCTATCCATACATTCAGCTAGCCCATCTAATAATTCTTTGCTTCCATCTGTTGAACAATCATCTACAAATAAAATTTCATAATCATCATTTGTCTGATAAGCAATACTTTCCAAACATTTTCTTAAATATTTCTTTTTATTATATACTGGTATACATATACTAAACATTGGTTTATTTTTCATATTCTATATACCTCCTTACCTGTAACTATAAATATTTCTCTACATTTCTTTGTATCTCGTCTTCTGCTTCTATCATTGCATCTAAAGTATTTTGTAATAGCTCATCTAACTGCCATCCTAATTGTTCAGCTCCACGAATAATTATATCTCTTGAACAACCAGCTGCAAATTTTTTATCTTTATATTTTTTCTTTAAACTTTTAAGTTCCATATCCTTTGTACTTTGTGAAGGTCTCATTTTTGCAGCAGCCCAAATTAGTCCTGATAATTCATCTGTTGCAAATAATATCTTTTCCATCATACTTTCTGGCATGACATCAGAACAAATACCATATCCATGACTACAAATAGCATGAACTAAATTATCATCTGCATCAATTTCTTTTAATATTTCAGGAGCTTTCTTACAATGCTCTTCTGGATACATTTCATAATCAATATCATGTAATAATCCTACAAGTCCCCAGAACTCTTCATCTTCATTATATTTTTTTGCAAAATATTTCATAATTTGTTCGACTGTAATAGCATGTCTTATATGAAATTCCTCTTTATTATATTTTTTTAACAACTTCATTGCTTCTTCTCTATCTATTTTCATATTTTATCTCTCCTTTATATTCTTTTAAAATCATATATTGGTAAATTGTTTTTATAGCAATTTACTAGATAATTATGTTCTGAAAATACTTTTTCTAAATATTCTCTATTTTCTTCTATAAATTCTATATTTTCATTTTTTATTTTATCTATCTCTGATTTATATTTACTCTTTATATATTCATCTTCTTCAAATACTATATATGACATTCTTCTTAATATTTTAAAGCACATACATAGTAGTGGAATTTTTATATTAAGTTTAATTTCATCATTTTTATGTATTGTATAATAATATGCTTCTGTAGTTATAAAATCCTCTTTTGTTTGAATTCTAATTTCTATAGATACTTTAGTATCTATATCTATAAACTTTTTTTCTAGTAAGATATTATAACTAAATGGTGGTAATAACTTATCTAGTCCACTTGGTATCTTAAGCCATGTATTTATATCATTAAAGATCAACTCATTATATTGACTATCTTTTATATTTTCATCTAATATTTTGTATTTTTTTGAATTAGATTCAACTTCATTTAATAAGTTATAAGTTTTTATCTTTTCATTACTAAAATACTTTTTTATTTTATCTTCTATTTTTGTTATTTCAGATTTTTTATCAACAACAACTAAAAAACCAAGTAGGTCATGTAATTGCTCTGCTTTTATATAATTTGCTAATCTATAGGTTCTTAGTGCAGAATATGATTTCTTTATTCTATAACTAAAGATTTGTGCTTCATTTTTTAATTGATTTTCTAAATCATTAGCTAGTTTTCGTATTTCATTTGAGTTATTCATTTGTTCTATTTTTGTACATAATATTTTTTCTTCCTTTGTAGTCGCATAAAACTCTTTGTTCATTAAATTTTTCATTTATTTTCCCCTTAATTTATTTTTATCAGCTTCTACAATGTTTTCATATTCTTGCAACTATAATGTTTATAAATTCTTTTTATTTTTTATATTCTACAACTCATCTGTCTTAAATAATAAATATCCTTCGTATAAATAACTACTGTCTATTCCTTTCATATATACTTCTCTATCATCTATCTTTTCAGTTAAACTTTGTTTTAATAATTCCTTAATTTCTACATCTTTTATAGGGCTACGTTCCATTGCAAGTAAATAGTCTGTTTCATCTACTTTACTCCAATCAACTACTAAATTTAATTCTTTTTTTAAAATTAAATCAAGCCAAATTCTTGTACTTCTTCCGTTTCCTTCTCTAAATGGATGTGCAATATTCATTTCTACATATTTTTCTATTATTTCTTCATAAGTTGATTGTGGCATTTTTTCAATATTTTTAATAGATTCATCAAGATAAGCAATAGGTGTAAATCTAAAATTTCCTTTTGCAATATTTACTTTTCTTAAATTTCCTGCAAATTCATATATTTCTCCAAATAAAAATTTATGAATCTTCTTTAAAGTTTCAAATGTTCCTGGCTCTAATGTATTCAAAAATCCTGTTTCAAACATATCTTTTGCACGTTTTTTGCTAATTCTCTCCTCTTCTCTTGCTAGTTCTACTCGTTCAGTAATATTTAGTTTATTTTCTAAAATCATTTTTACCTCCTAGCTTTTTATGAGTTTATTAAGTTTTTATATAAAAATTATATTTTATCTTTCTTTTCGTTTTCGCCTCTTATTAATTTTATACACTTTAATTAGAGTTCTTATTTTTTAAACTATTATAAAAACTATTTTTATATTCTTCTATTTTTTCATGATTAACAATACCAATTTTAAAAATTATTTGCTCATCTAAAATCTTATATATAACATCTGTTTTTATTAAACTGTCTTTATGTAAATTGTTCATATCATCTTTTTCTAACATTTTATTACTATTGAACTTCAATTTGTTTAAATTAGAAGACACAAGCATACCAAAATTTTCTATTGGAACAGCAGTATTGTCTTGGTCTATTATTACAAAGAAATGATTGTTTCCCACTTTTCCATCAGGATAAATATATTCTTTAACAAATACAATATCTCCTATTTTATAAGAATTATAGGATTTATTATCTTCTTTTAATACATTTTCTAGTTTTCCTTTATGCCATTCTTCTTCTACTGGATATTCTTTAAATGCTTCTTTTAGTTCTTTAACTTTTCCATGTTCATAAGCAATCTTCAAAAAATCACTTAATTCTTTTTGCATACTTAGTCTCCTTTCATTATTTTTAGTCAATTATATTTAGTTTTACTTAATTTGACACTTCTTCATAAACTGCAATTCCTAGTAAATCTTCTAATGTGCTTTTGCAATCATTCTTTACTCTAGTCTGTTTTTCCTTCAAATTATCAATAGCTACTACTGAAATTATTTGTGGATTATATATTTTGTTATAATCTTTTTCATTCATTACACAGTTTATATTTAAATCACAAACCATTCCATCACATCTATAATATGAGTGATAATATAAATTATTAAACATAGTAGAACATTTAGCTGTTACTGCTTCTCCATTTTTTAAGGATTTAAGCATAAAAATAGTATTTACATGACAATTTCTATTTAAATCTCCATTTTGAATATAATTTGTAATCTCTTTATTTTGAATATAATATTCATCTGCAAAAAAGAAATTATATTTTCCTAAACAAGATTCTATATTAACCGAATTATTATCTATATCATATACATCTTTTATAATCCCTACATCAATTAGTCCATCTATAAATGCTTGTACATTGCTTGCATTTTTTGTAATCTTTTTTACTGCATAATCTAAATATGTTTTATCATTAAATCCATATTTACTTAAAATCTCATGAAATTTCTCAAAAAATTGTGGCTTTACAATTGTTAATTGAAATAAAGAGTCAAAAACTTCATAATCATTATGTGCAAATTTGTTCTCTTTTCTAAAATCTATATTACAAAATTCACTATACTCATCAATAACCTTTTTAAATATTTCCATTTGTTTTGTTTCATTTTCAGCTTCCCAATTATCACAAATTAAATCTAAATCAATTTTTTCTTTCATATTTCTCCTATTTTATAATTATAATACCTAAGATTTATTAAAAGTTAATAAAATTATTTTCTTAAACTATAAACTTCTAGAATTTTTTATACAAATAATAATGCACAGTTCCAGGTGGACAGTCTTTAAATTCTCCCCATACTGTATATCCTAACTTTTGATAAAATTTTGGTGCTTGAAAATTCCAAGAATCTATTTTAACTCCTAAAGCATTATTTTCTCTTGCAAACTCTTCTATTTTTTTAATGACTTTACTCCCTAGTCCCTTATTTCTATATTGCTCATTAATACAAAAATCAGTTAAATGATACCATCCAAATATTATTGTTCCTAATGCTCCACCAATAACATTATCATTATCACATATAATAAAGTCTCCATTAATTTCATCATTATGTGCATACGAAGAATTTTTGCTTATATATTCGCAATTTTTTTGATTATATTTGTGTAAATTAAACCATACATATCCTTGAGCATCTTTTTTATCATCTTTTTTTATTATTACATTTTCCATATCTTATCCTCCATGTTAATAATGTAAGTTTAATAAAACTATAAATATTATTAAATCTCATTAAGCATTATTAATAGGTTTCATTGTTGGGAATAATAATACATCTCTAATTGATGCTGCATCTGTTAAAAGCATTATTAATCTATCTATTCCTATTCCAAGTCCACCAGTTGGAGGCATACCATATTCAAGTGCATTTATAAAGTCATCATCCATCATTCCTGCTTCATCGTCTCCTGCTTCTCTAGCTTCAACTTGTTTTTTAAATCTCTCATATTGATCTATTGGATCATTTAATTCTGAAAATGCGTTTCCATATTCTCTACCACCAATAAATACTTCAAACCTTTCTGTTAGTCTTGGGTCTGAAGGCTTTCTCTTAGCAAGTGGTGATATTTCTACTGGGTAATCATATATAAATGTTGGTTGTATTAAAGTCTTTTCTACATATTCATCAAAGAACATAGCTATAACATCTCCACGAGTTCTTTTTGTATTATCTGCAAATTCCATTCCTCTTTCTTCTGCAAGTTTTACTGCTTCTTCATCAGTTTGTATTTCATTAAAATCTACTCCACATGCCTCTTTTATTGAATCTATCATTGTAATTCTTTTCCATGATGGTGTTAAATCAATATCTTGTCCTTGATAATTAATCTTTGTTGTGCCACAAACTTTCATAGCACATTTTGAAAAAATTTCTTCTGTTATATTCATCATATCATTATAGTCTTCATAAGCTGCATATAATTCTATTGTTGTAAATTCTGGATTATGTCTTATATCCATACCTTCGTTTCTAAATATTCTTCCCATTTCATATACTTTATCATATCCACCAACTATCAATCTTTTTAAGTTAAGTTCTGTTGCAATTCTTAAATACATGCTTATATCTAAAGTATTATGATGTGTTATAAATGGTTTAGCAGTTGCTCCACCAGAAATAGTATTTAATATTGGTGTATCTACTTCTAAATACCCCTTTTCATCTAATATATTTCTAATCTCTTTTATAATTTTACTTCTCATAACAAAAGTATTTTTTACTTCTGGATTCATTATTAAATCTACATATCTTTGTCTATATCTTAAATCTGTATCTTTTAAACCATGGAATTTCTCAGGTAATGGTCTTAATGACTTAGAAAGTAATGTAACTTCATTTGCATGTATAGATATTTCCTCTGTTTTTGTTTTAAATACAAATCCTGTTATTCCTATAATATCCCCTATATCCCAAGTTTTAAATTCTTTGTATTTTTCTTCTCCTAAATCATTTATACTTACATAACTCTGTATTTTTTCATCACTATCTTGAATTGTGCAAAAAGATGCTTTTCCCATTATTCTTTTTGCTATAATTCTTCCTGCTACTGTTACATATTTTTCTTCAAAATTTTCATAATTTGCTTTAATCTCACCTGCTGAATTAGTTCTATTAAATTTTGTTATTTCAAAAGGATCCTTTCCTGCATCTTGTAATTCTTTAAGTTTGTCCCTCCTAATTTGCATTAAATGATTAATATCAATTTCTTCTACTCCATTTGTATTATTATTTTCACTCATAATAAAATCTCCTCTCATATTTTTATTTTTTTCTTCTTAATATCCAATCCTTTTTAACATTAAAAGGTATTTTCATCTTTACTTTTTGGTTTGCTTTTCCTGGATTTACAGTATTAATTTCTTCTGATGTTTCGACATCCCAAAGTTCTGATATTTTGAACTCATAAGGTTCAATTTGCCTTGGTACAATTATCTCTAACACATCTCCTACTGATAATTTATTTCTAATTTCAATTATAACTTTATCATTTTCTATATCTACAACTTTTCCTGCAAATTCATAATTAGGATTATATTGTTTTCCTTCATATTCTTGTATATCTTTATTTTCTCTATCATTAAAATAAAAAGTTGTAAGACTTCTAGTTTTTGTTTTATCTAATTCTTTTAGATATTTAGTATAATCATAGTTTTCTGGATTTTTGTTATATTCATCAATTGCACATCTATATGCGTTTATTACAGATGCTACATAATATTCTGTTTTTAGTCTTCCTTCTATTTTTAAGCTATCTACTCCCATTTCAATAATTTCTGGAATTTCTTTTATTAAACATAAATCCTTTGATGAAAAAATATATGTTCCTTTATTATCTTCTTCTACTGGCATAAGTTCTCCAGGATTATTCTTCTCTTCTACATAGACATTATAAGCCCATCTGCAACTCTGAATACAGTCTCCTAAATTTGCACTTCTTCCAGATAAAAAATCACTTAAGAAACATCTTCCAGAATATCCAAAACAAAGTGCTCCATGTATAAACATTTCTACTTCTAAATCTTTTGGTTTACTTTTCATCAATTCTTTTATCTGCTCTTTATTCATCTCTCTTCCAAGAATTACTCTTTTAGCTCCATTATTATACCAAAATTTACTTGTATGATAACTTACAACATTTGCTTGTGTACTTATATGTATGTCCACATCAGGAGCATGTTTTTTAAGTACTTCTATAACTCCACCATCAGATGCAATAATTCCATCTGGTTTCAATTTATTTAACTGTTTTGCAACTTTTTCTATTTCTTCATATTTTTCATCCCATGCGAAAATATTTATTGCTACATATACTTTTTTGCCTATTTCATGAGCATATTTAATTGTTTTTTCTACATCATTATCTTCTACATCTACTCTAGTTCTTAATGATAAGCTTTTTGTTCCCATATATACAGCATCAGCACCATATAAAAAAGCAATTTTAGCTTTTTCAAAAGAACCCGCAGGTGCTAGTAATTCTGTTTGTTTCATATATTTTCCTTTCTCTTTTTAAATAATATATATACTATATCATAAAAAGTTATATTTATCTAGCTAAATATAAAAAATAAGTTCTTGATTTTAGCAAAAATTTATTATAATATATAAATATTTAATATATTAATTAAGATTGGAGATATAAATATGGAAAAATTATTAGTTTTTGGGCATAAAAATCCCGATACAGATTCAATAGCATCAAGTATTGCTATGGCTTATCTACAAAATAAATTAGGAGAAAACGTTGAACCTCGTAGACTTGGAAATATTTCTAAAGAAACTGAATATGCTTTAAATCATTTTAAAATTGGTGCACCTGAATTACTTACTTCTGTAAGTGAAGATGACTGCGTTATATTAGTAGATCATAATGAAGCTCCTCAGTCTGCTGATAATATTGAAAAAGCACACATTCGTATGGTTGTTGATCATCATACAATGAATTTTAAAACTTCTGAACCTTTATATTATCATGCTGAGCCTGTTGGATGTACTTGTACAATTATTTATAAATTATTTGAAGAAAATAATGTTGTAATTCCATCAGATGTAGCAGGATTAATGTTAAGTGCTATTATTTCTGATACTTTACTTTTTAAATCACCAACTTGTACAGATTTAGATATAAATGTTGCTGAAAAATTATCAAAGATTTCTAATACTGATATTAATTCTTATGGACTTGAAATGTTAAAGGCTGGAACAGATTTATCATCTTTTTCAGAAAAAGAATTATTAAATTTAGATAGTAAATTATTTGATTTAGGAGATAAAATAAAAACTAAGATTTCTCAGGTTAATACAGCTGATATTAATGATGTTATGAGTAGAAAAGCTAAACTTGAAGAAGTTATTTCTAATGAAATTTCAGAAATGGATTTAGGTTTAAATATATTTTTGATTACTGATATTATAAATAGCAATTCTCAAATAATTGCTTTAGGTTCTTCTACAGATTTAGTAGAAAAAGCATTTTCAGTAAAATTAGAAAATAATACTGCATTTTTACCAGGTGTTGTTTCTAGAAAAAAACAAGTTATCCCAGTTCTTACAGCAGCAATAAATTAAAAAATAAATATAAAAAAATTCGGCGGGGAACTCCCCGCCTTTTGAAGTGCTTTTTTGTAACTTTGCCTACCGCTCTACCAGGTAAAATAGTACTCTTCTCTGCTCTGGCAGGGCTCTTTTCTCGTATTTCCAGATTCGTCTTTAAATTGAATCAGGTTTTCTTCCATCGGGGGAATCTTGCGCATCTTCTTCTCGTCGTTCTCGCCAAGGTAAATCCACTGCTTTCTGGCTTTTTTGAAAAATACGAGTCCATAACAAATGTACTCGTTATCATATTCGCCATAATACATCAGCATGGCTAAAACATTTTTCGTACTTGAAACCTTTTCCTTTTCCAAAGGTTTCAAAACAAGTGCTCTTGCAGTTATCATCCAGTGCCCCTGCTCGTACAGATATTCAGTAGCCATCTCTTTCACAGAAGCCTCTTTTAAATATCCTTTTAATTCGCTTCTTCTGAACATACATGGCTTCCGTGCTTCTCGCACATACTTCATAATACTGTCTTCTGGCGATGGAATTAAGTCCTGTTGTTTCTTATCACGCTTAAAAAGCTTAAGCATATTAACACCTCCGTCTATTGGGTAAACTTTTGTTATGTAAACTTATGATATCATTTATTTTAAGATATGTCAAATTAATTACAATTATTTTTTATTCTTGTTATTGATAGTCCATCTCCTACTTCTAATATTTGAGTACTCATGTTTTTATTTTCTGTTATTTCTTTTATATATTCTCTTAAATGTCTTACAGCTGTACGTTGTTTGTGCTTATTATAATCACTCATAACATATCCCTTATATAATATATTATCTGCAAGTATTAGTCCATTTTTATTTATGAGCTTTAAAGATTCTTCTAAAAATATTGGATATTTTCCTTTTGCAGCATCTATAAATATTATGTCATATTTTTCTTTTAAAGTAGGTAATATATCTACTGCATTTCCTTGTATTACATTTATTCTATCTTTAAATCCTATTTTTTCTATATTTACATTAGCGTCCTCTGCTCTTTGACTATCTAATTCAATTGTATCTATTATACACTCACAAGACGTATATTTCGCAAACTGGCATGCTGAATATCCTATTGCTGTTCCTATTTCTAGTATTCTTTTTGGTTTTTCTTCTAGTAATATTTCCTTTATTTTTTCTAATGTATCATCCATAATAATTGGTATATGTTCATTTAACCCTTTTTCTTTTAATTTCTCTAATTCTATATCATTCATTTTATTTATCCTTTTTAATCTTAAAATAAATAGTGATTTAGAAACTAAACCACCATTTTTATTTTAATATTTTATTTATTACTTGCTCTATTAGCTCTTTCTCTTTCTTTACTATCTAATATTTTCTTCCTTAATCTGATTGATTTTGGTGTTATTTCAACAAGTTCATCATCTTGTATAAATTCAATAGCTTTTTCAAGAGACATTTGAACTGGTGGAACTAATCTTAATGCTTCATCTGAACCAGAAGCTCTAGTATTAGTTAAATGTTTTTCTTTACATACATTTATTGCTAAATCTTCTCCTCTTGAATTTAGACCTACTATCATACCTTCATATACTTCTACACCTGGTCCTATAAAAAGCTCTCCTTTATCTTGTGCATTATATAAACCATAAGTTACAGATTTTCCATTTTCGAATGCAATTATTGTTCCTCTTACTCTTGATAAAACTTCTCCTTTATATGGCTCATAGGCGTCAAATATATGGTTCATAACACCTTCACCTTTTGTATCTGTCATAAATTCTGTTCTATATCCTATTAATCCTCTAGCAGGAATTCTAAATTCTACTTTTGTATGTCCATCTTCTGCTGGTTCCATGTTAACCATTTCTGCTTTTCTTTTACCTAATTTCTCTATTACATTTCCGAATGCAATCATCTGGCACATTTACTATTAGTCTTTCTACTGGTTCACATTTTACTCCATCAATTTCTTTAATTATAACTTTTGGTCTTGAAACTAATAATTCAAATCCTTCTCTTCTCATAGTTTCTATTAATACAGATAAGTGAAGTTCTCCTCTTCCAGATACTTCAAAAGAATCTGGTGAGTCTGTTTCTTTAACTCTTAAACTTACATTTCTATCTAGTTCTTTAAATAATCTATCTCTTATATGTCTTGAAGTTATAAATTGTCCTTCTTTACCTGCAAAAGGTCCATTATTTACACTAAACGTCATAGATACTGTTGGTTCATCTATATCTACAAATGGTATTTTTTCAGGATTATTATAATCACATATTGTATCACCAATATTAATATCAGCAATACCAGATATTTCAATAATATCACCAGCTATTGCCTCTTCTACTTCGGCTCTTTTTAATCCTTGATATGTATATATTTTTGTTACTCTAGCATTTTCTATTTTATCATCTTTTTTGCATATAGCGACAGGCATTCCAAGTGTTACTTTTCCTCTTTCAACTCTTCCTACTGCTATTCTACCAATATAGTCATCATAATCTATATTAGATACAAGCATTTGCATTGACCCATCTGCATCACATTTAGGTGGCTCAATATTTTCAATTATTGTTTTAAATAAACACTCCAAATTTTCACCAGGTGTATTTAAATCTAAAGTTGCTGTTCCTTGTTTTCCTGAAGCATATACTACTGGAAATTCAAGTTGTTCATCATTAGCATTCAATTCAATAAATAAATCTAATACTTCATCAACAACTTTAAGTGGTCTTGCTCCTGGTCTATCTATTTTATTAATAACTACTATTGGTTTTAAATTAAGTCCTAAAGATTTCTTTAAAACTTCTCTAGTTTGTGGCATAGCACCTTCAAAAGCATCTACTAATAGTACAACTCCATCAACCATCTTAAGTACTCTTTCAACTTCTCCTCCAAAATCGGCATGACCTGGAGTATCAACTATATTAATTTTTATTCCATTATAATCTACTGCTGTATTTTTAGAAAGAATTGTAATTCCTCTTTCTTTTTCAAGGTCATTTGAGTCCATTACTCTTTCTTCTACTTGTTCATTATCTCTAAAAATACCACTTTGTTTTAAAAGTGCATCTACTAATGTTGTTTTACCATGGTCTACGTGTGCAATTATAGCTACATTTCTAATATCTTTGTTATTCATATTTTTATCCCCTATTTTAAATTTAATAGCACATTTTTAAAATGTGCTCTCTCTTATTCATCTACCGAGTAATTATACCCCTTTTAAACCTCTTTGTCAAACCTGATTTTACTATTTCAGTCTCTAAGATTAATTTTCTTTTTCATTATTTATAAATATAAAATTATAATTCTGGTCCTGCTTTTTCAATTATTGGCATATAAATTATACTCCCATCATTTGTTACTATATATGACTTACTAAATAAACTTTTTAATTGCTCTATTTTCTCTTTATCTATTTTTATTTTATCTCCTACCCATATTCCCGAAATACAATTAGAAGGAACTCCTATTAGTACAGCTGATAATCTCTCCTTTTTACTATATAGTCCTGTATCTTCAAGCTCTTGTTGATTAACTATCTCTTGAACTTCTAAGTTTCCTCTATATGGATCATAAGAAAGTAATTCCTGCAAATGATCATCATTATTTACAATTATTCCAACACTAAGAGGCGATAAAATAGGTAATTTAATAGTTTCCATTCTATTTACTTTAAATCCTGCTAAAAGTTCTTTTTCTTTACAAAATTCATAATATTCTTTCATAGTTTGATTTTTTGGCACTCTAAAAAAATCAGCACAATAGTATGTTTCATTATTTTCTGGTTCTCCTAAAATTTCACATGCTAATATTCCTTGTTGGCTTATTTTTTTAGAACATCTATATCAAAATAAGTACCATGAATTAGGGTACCTTCTTCTAATACAATTTTTCCTTCTTCACTTAATATTTTTTTGTTATTAAAATATGTTTTATCTTTTTTTATTTTAGAATATCTTTCAATTTGATCTTCTAATATTCTTTTTTGTACATTTGTAAGTGGTTTATCTATTAACATATACTTAATTCACCTCTGTCTATAAAATTTCATAATTTTATTAGCATCTATATTTATCTAATTTTATTTCAAAATCTTTTTTATCCAATTTTTCATATACTTTTTTATGTATTTTAGTCATATTTTGAATACAATCAATTTTTATCCCGTCAATTTCAATATTACTATAATCATTTGTATATGCAAAAGCATATCTTCTCTTTGAAATATTTCTATCTTCTAAGTTAAGTTTATTTATCTCTACATCTCTAATATCATTTACTGGTTTATCAGAATCTATAAGAACCCATCTTGCACTTCCATTTATATCTTTTAAATAACACCCTACATAAAAATGTCCTGAAGTATATCCATTTTTATTACAATTTTTGTCTATTGTAATAATCTGCATAGTAGGAATTCCTTTGCTTCTTGCAAGTGCAGTAAAGAGAGTACTACTATCACAACATCCTGTTCGCTCTCCTGAAAGCATTATTGCATCTGCTGACCTTTTAAATTTTCTAGTATCACTTCCATTATATATTCTTGTAGTATTTTCATTTATCCAAAGCATTATATTTCTTATTATCATTCCATCTGTTTGTCCATCAATCTTTTCAGCACATTTTTTTATTTCTTCAGTTACTTCTGTTCTATCTCCAGACTTTAGATATCTATTAACATTTTCAAAATCTGGTTTTTCTAGTAAACCTTCCTCTTTCATATATTCCTCCCATAAAATAAAAAGTAGCTATTGCTACTTTATTATGCTCTTGGATGAGCTTTATGATATATATTTTTTATAGTATCATCTTGAAATTGCATATATACTTGTGTTGATGATATATCTGAATGTCCAAGCATTGTTTGAATTGATTTTAAATCAGCACCATTTTGCAATAGATGTGTTGCAAATGAATGTCTAAGTACGTGTGGAGTAATTTCTTTAGTTATGTGTGCTTGTTCTTTATAAAATTTTACTATTTTCCAAAATCCTTGTCTTGTTAGTCTTTTACCATTAATATTTACAAATAAAGATTTTTCTTTTTCATCTTTTATTAGTATTGGTCTAGCACTTTTTATATATTCCTCTAGTGCTTTTTTAGATATACTTCCTAAAGGTATATTTCTTTTCTTAAAACCTGAATTACATACAACATAAGCATCTTCTAAATTTACATCATCTATATTTAAAGATATTATTTCTGTTACTTTCATTCCTGTTGCATAAGCAAATTCAAGCATTGCTTTATCTCTAATTCCTTTTAAATCAACATTTTTAGGTTGTTCTAATAATAATTCTATCTCTTCTGAAGACAATATACTTGGTGCCTTTTTTTCAATCTTTGGTGATTGTATTCCATCTGTTGGGTCTTTTTTTATCTTTTTAGTTCTTACTAAATATTGATAAAAAGACCTAATTGAAGCTATATTCCTAGAAATTGTAGATGTTTTCTTTCCAATTTCTTTTAAATATTCTATATACTTTTCTAAATCATCTTTTGCTACTTTATTATAAACAATATCATTTTTATTTAAATATTCTTCAAATTGTACAATATCTCTTTTATAAGATTGTAATGTATTTGAAGATAATTTCTTATCATTCTCAATAAATTCTAAAAATAATTTTACTTGTTTTTCCATCTT
>JAAWJE010000077.1 GCA_022796725.1 Clostridia bacterium
AAATGGATAAAAAAGTTTTAAGATATTATATTCCTAAAGCTGAATGGAAAGTAGCTAATATAATTCCTTATGGAATTATAGAAAAAATAAAGTATTATAAGAGATTAAATAAAGAAACAATTAATGAAATAGAAAAAATAAAAATTATATTACAAGAAAATGTAGAAATGGAATATGATAAGCAAACTACTAACAAAGTTTTTGATTTAACAACAATAAATGAAGAAATTAAAGAATTAATTATGAAAATTAAAAATGAAAAATAATAAAAAGTGATAACTATTGTACTTATCGCTTTTTTTTGGTATAATTAGCCAAAAAGGAGTTACTTTAATGAATTTTTTTGTTAATGATAATCAAATTATAGATGAAGAAATATACATAAAAGGAATGGATGTAAATCATATAAAAAATGTATTAAGATATAAAGAAAATGATGAATTAAATGTTGTTTGCAAGTCAAACAACATTAATTATAAAGCGAAAATAGAGGAATTCTCAGAAGAAACAATCAAATGTAGAATACTTAGTAAATATAAGTTAGAAAATTGTAGATTAAATATAGATATATATCAGGGATTACCAAAATCAGATAAAATGGAACTTATAATACAAAAATGTTCTGAATTAGGAGTAAGTAAAATAATCCCTACTAATATGAAAAGATGTGTTGTAAAACTTAGTGGAAAAGATGAAAAAAAGAAGATAGATAGATGGAATGTTATAGCTGAAGTTGCAGCAAAACAGTCATTAAGAAATGATATATTACAAGTTACAAATATTTTTGATATTAAAAATGTATGTGAAAATATTGATAAATATGATATAGTATTAGTAGCTTACGAAAAAGAAAAACAAAATTCTTTAAAAAAAGAAATTGAAAATATAAAAAAAATTAACACTAATGAAGATATAAAAATTGGAATTGTAATAGGTCCTGAAGGTGGAATAGAGGAACAAGAAGTTATGGATTTAATAAAATGCAAAGCAAAAAGTATTGGACTTGGAAACAGAATTTTAAGAACAGAAACAGCGCCAATAGTTATTTCATCAATATTAATGTATGAATTAGGAGATATTGGAGGATAGTATGGAACCAGAAGAAATAGAAAATATACAAAATGAACTTAGTACTAAAATATGTTTACCAAAGGAAGAAAAAAATAAGATATATGGAAAAATATTTTATAATCTTTTATTAGCATTAGGTGTTTTAATTTATTTTATATTTTTGAATTTAGGATATTTAAAGTTAGAAGATAATGTATTTAAAAATGATTTAAAAGTATTTGCAATAATACTTTTAGGTTTTACAATATATTTTATAGAAAAAGCATATAAAACAGACAGAGGAACATATTTAGTACATTCTATTGAATTATTAGTATTAAGTATAATAACTCTATATATGCCTTATGTTTATTTTTATCATAATACAGTAGCTCAGTTTTTATTTACTACATCTTCAGTTTATCTAGCAATATATTATACAATTAAATCTATATGTATTTATATTATATATAAGCATAGATATATACATAAAATAAGTGATGTAAGTGAAATTATAAAAGAAGATGAGCCAGATTATTTAGATGAAGAAAGTAAAAAAATACTTGAAGAAAAAGTAAAAATAGCTAAAAATGAGAAAAAAATAAAAGAAGAAGATAATAAAAAAAGCAAAAAGGAAAGAAAATTAAAGAAATCTGATTCTAAGAATGAAAATGAAGAAGTAAATATAAATGATGATACAAAAAAAGAGAATAAAGTAAAAAAAGAAGAAAAAACTAATAATACAGAAAAATAAATTAATATAAAGGATTGATAAAATTATGATTAGAAGTATGACAGGCTTTGGTAGAAGCAAATATGAGATATCTGGAAGAGAATATATAGTTGATATAAAATCAGTAAATCATAAATATAGTGATATATCAATAAAAATGCCAAGAGCAATAATATATTTAGAGGATAAAGTAAGAAAAGAAGTTTTAGCTAATGTATCAAGAGGTAAGATAGATGTTTTTATTTCAATGCAGGATTTTAGTGAAACAGGAAAAGAAATAAAACTAAATAAACAAATTGCAAAAGCTTATATTAATGAATTAAAAGCATTAGCAAATGAAACAGACATAGATTGTAATATAAACGTTACAGATATATCAAGATTTCCAGATGTTTTATCTATAAAAGATGAAGAAAACGAAGAATTAATTTGGAGTGAACTTAAGAAATGTTTAGATGAAGCAATAAAGAATTTTATAACAATGAGAGAAATTGAAGGAAATAAAATGAAAGAAGATATAAAAAATAGGTTAGAAAGTATTTCCAAGAAGATTTCTGAAATTTCAAACTTTTCATCTGGACTAATTGAAGAATATATAATAAAATTAAATGCAAGAGTAAAAGAACTTATGAAAAGTGATATTGTTGATGAAAATAGACTAGCTCAGGAAATTGTAATATTTTCTGATAAATCATCAATAGAAGAAGAACTTACAAGATTAAATAGTCATTTATCACAATTTATAAGCTTACTAGAAAACAGTTCACCTATTGGTAAGAAATTTGATTTTATAGTACAAGAGATGAATAGAGAAATAAATACAATAGGCTCAAAGGCAAACTGCTTAGAAATTACAAACAGAGTAATAGAAATAAAGACAGAATTAGAAAATGTAAGAGAACAAATTCAAAATATTGAATAGGAGGGATATAAATGCAATTAATTAACATAGGATTTGGAAATATAGTATCAGCAAATAGGATAATATCTATTGTTAGTCCAGAGTCAGCACCAATAAAAAGATTAGTACAAGAAGCAAAAGATTCTAAAATGGCAATAGATGCAACTTATGGAAGAAGAACAAGAGCTGTTTTAGTAATGGACTCAGGTCATATTATATTATCAGCTGTACAGCCAGAAACAGTGGCAGGTAGATTAGATAAAGACGAAAAAGAAGAAGATGAAGAATAAAAAATATTAAGGAGGATTTTTAAAATGATGGTAAAACCAAGTGTAAGTGAATTACTTGAGAAAGTAGATGACAGATATGAATTAGTAGTTATTACTTCAAAAAGAGCAAGACAATTAGCAGAAGGAGCAGAACCTTTAACAAATAAAAAGGAACATTCAAAGGTTACATTAGCAGCTCAAGAAATTGCTGAAGGTAAAGTTGTAATGGTTGATGGTGGAGAAAACGAAGAATAAATAAAAAATAAAATAAGGAGAACTTAATTTAATATGAGTAGAAGACATATTATAACATTAGGTGGAGATTTAGGAAGTGGCAAAGGTGCTGTTTCTATTTCTATATCTGAAAAACTAGGATATAAAATATATAGAAATGGTGAATATGCAAGGAAACTTGCTAGAGAGTTAAACATGGATATTACTAATTTTAATATATATGTTACATCACATCCAGAAATAGATATACAAATAGAAAAAAGTGCAGCAGAATATGCTAAGGAAAATGATAAAATAATAGTAGATGCTAGACTACGGTTGGTATGCTATTCCTGATTCTTTTAAAGTTTATTTGAAAGTAGATATTGATGTTGCTGCAAAAAGAGCTTTTTATGATGAAAAAAGAAAGTCTTCTGAAAAATTTGAAACAATAGAACAGCAAAAAGAAGATATGATAAGAAGATTTAAGCTAGAGAATGAAAGATATTTAAATCTTTATGGAATTCATAAAGAAGATACATCAAATTATGATTTAGTAGTAGATACTACTAATCTCACAGTAGAACAAGTTAGAGATAAGATATTATTTGAATATGAAAAATGGCTTAATAATAATGATTAATGAAAGAAGGGAATATAAAAATGAGATTTACTAAAAAATTATTGTTAGCAATATGTATAATCTTATTTTTTTCATTTGGTATACCAAATATTATACCAAGTTTTAATAACTATTTATCAGCTCAAGCAGCATCAAATATTAAAGTTTTAAATGTAAAAGAAAGTTGTAAATTAAAAGTAAAAAAAACTAGAAGAAGGGTAATTTGGAAAACTAATAATAAAAAAATAGCTACTGTTAATTCAAAAGGAAAAGTTGTTGCTAAAAAAAAGGGAGTTGCTAAAATAACTGCAAAAGTGGGAAGAAAAAAATATAAGTATTTAATAAAAGTGGAAAATCCATCTTTAAATATTAAATCAGGAACTATTTATACAGGAAAAAAAGTTAATCTAAAATTAAATAGATCTTCTCAAAAGGTTAAATGGTCAAGTTCAAATTCAAAAGTAGCAACAGTATCACAAACTGGAATAGTAACTGCAAAGAAGGCAGGTATTGCATCAATAAATGTTAAATCAGGAAAGACATCATATAAATGTAAATTAACAGTTAAATTAAATTTAAAAGAGTCTGATGTATCAATAATAAGAAATATATCTAATCAACAAATAAAAGATTTATTGCCAAAAGAATATATAGCTGTGCAAGGCTCATGCAATGATGGAAAATACTTTTATGTAGCAGCAGTTACATCACTTTGCAATGGGAAAAATAAATATGCAAAACAAAAAACAACATTACTCAAAATTGATATGAAAACAAGAAAAGTTGTTTATAAAAAATATTTAGGAAAAATAGGACATTCGAATTGTATAACATATAATCCAGATACAAATAGAATTTTAATTTCTGGAACAAGTATATATTATCCTTATGTGTATGAAATAGATAGGGCTACATTAAATATTTTAGATAAACATAAATTATATAAGTCGATTACTGAAAAAACAGATGAAAAGTTAGTAACTAATGGTAATTTATGTTATAACCCAAAACTAAAAATATATATAAGATATACACAAAATTATTTTTATATGTTTGATGAGAATTTTAATTATATAAGAAGAATAGCTCTTAACAAAAATTTATTACTTTATGATGAAAATACAACTGTTCAATCAGGATGTTGTGATTCAGATTATATTTATGTAGTTCAAAATAATTTGACAAGAGGAATATATATTAATACAATTGCAATTTATAATTATAGTGGAGAATATATAACTAAACTAGATTATACATATAAAGTAGGAGGCATATACCAAACAACAGAATTTGAAGGAATAAGCAGAAACGGGAATTATATGTATATATCAGCCAATACTAGAAATAGTAAAAAACAGAAATGTCTAACAATTTTTAGAATAAATATGAATGAATTAAAAAATAAAGTTTTATTACCAATAAATACAAATAATGTATGGATATATAAATAATATAAGGAGAAAAAATGAAAATTACAAAGAAATTATTAATTACATTTGTAGTAATACTATTTGCAGGAATTATAATACCAAATATAATTCCAACATTTCAAAATACTATATCAGTACAGGCAGCAAGTGTAAAAATAAGTGCAACGAAAAAAACATTATATGAAAAAAAGACTTGTACATTAAAAATAAAAGGAACAAAGAAAAAAGTAAAATGGTCAAGTTCAAAAAAGACAGTTGCGACAGTATCTAAGAAGGGAAAAGTAACAGCAAAAAAAGCAGGTGTAGCAACAATAACAGCAAAGGTAGGAAGCAAAAAGTATAGATGCAGAATAACAGTAAAAAAAGCAGAAATAAACAAAAAAGCAATAACTTTATATAAAGGAAGTTCATATACATTAAAAGTTTTAGGAGCGACTCAAAAAATAAAATGGTCAAGTTCAAAAAAGACAGTAGCTTTAGTTTCAAGCAAAGGAAAAGTAGTGACAAAAAAAGTAGGTGTGGCAACAATAACAGCAAAAATGGGAAAGAAAAAATATACTTGCAAAGTAACAGTAAAGAATCCATATATTAAGAAATCTAAAATAAGTTTATGTCCTTCTGACGAATATATATTATGTGTTTATGGTAGAAGTAATGTTAAATGGTTAACAAGTAATAGAAATATAGTAACAGTAACGAACAAGGGAAAAATAAAAGCAATAAATGAAGGGATAGCACAAGTTACAGCAGTATATGGAAAAGAAAAATATATTTGTAAAGTTTATGTAAATTCATATATGAAAATGGGGCAAGAATTATTTGATTATACAGATAATATATATTATCATGCTAGATTAGGAGAAATAAATTATAAGACTTATTTATCTAAAATACTTAATTATAAAGAAGACTTTGAAAATAAATATACTAAGAATTGTATAAAAAATTATTGGAATGTACCAGGTGATAGATATTATATAAAGACTATAAAAGGAGAAAAATATTTATTTAATCCATGTCATGGCGGAATTATTGAGTATGCAGCTTCAGAACTAAAAATTAAAAATATTACAGATAATACAGTAGTATTTGATGCAGTGGGATATTATTATGAAAATATTGATGACTGGATAGAAATTGATGGTGATGTAAAAGAAACTTTAGAAAAAAACAATATAAAATATTGGACTATGACAAACGAATTTGTAATAAAAAAAGAAGATGGAATCTGGAAAGTTGATAAATATAATAGTTTATGGTTTTAAATAAAAAATTCTAATTTTAAAGGTAAGTAATTATTTTATTATGATTACTTACCTTTTTTATCTATCTTTTTTTTTAGTTGTTTGGTAAAATAATAATATTAAAAAGAGCAAAATGGAGAAAAGGAAATTTTTTATGATAGCTGAAATTATTATAAACAGTAATGCTAGAGCATTAAATAAAACATTTGATTATATAGTGCCTAAAAATTTAGAAAATACAATAAGATTAGGAAATAGAGTTTTTGTACCATTTGGAAGGGGTAATAAAGAAGAAGAAGGATATGTTATAGGATTTAAAGATGAATCTGAATTTGCAAATAAAGAACTTATAAAAATAGAAGATGGGCTTTTAACAGAAGATAATATAAAACTTGCAAAACTCATGTCTATAAAGTATTTTTGTAATATTTCTGACTGTATAAAGCTAATGCTTCCACCAGGAGCTTCTAGTAAAAATATAGATAGTAGGGTAAAAGATAAGAAATTAAATTTTGTATATCTAAACAAAGAAATAGATGAGATAGAAATTGATATAGAAGAAAAAATATTAAAAAGTGATAAACAAATAAAATTACTTAGATTTTTGGAAGAAAATGATGGAATAAATATAAGTGAACTTGAAATGATTACTGAAGTTAGTAAAGCTGTAATGAAGACATTAGAGAAAAATGGATATATATTGATAGTAGAAGAAATGGTAGATAGAAACCCATTTATAAATAAAAATATCAAAAGAGATAAAAATTTAAAATTAACTGAAAGTCAACAAGAAGTTTATGATACGATTGAATTTATGATAGATAATAATGAATATATGGAGTTTTTACTTCATGGTATTACAGGTTCTCGGAAAAACAGAAGTATATATGCAATTAATAAATAAAGTTTTATTATTAAACAAAACAGCAATAGTATTAGTACCAGAGATTTCACTTACTCCCCAAATGGTAGATAGATTTTTAGCAAGGTTTGGAGATATTGTTGCTGTTTTACATAGCAAATTATCATTAGGAGAAAGATATGATGAATGGAAAAAAATAAAAAAAGGAGATGCAAAAATTATAATAGGTGCAAGGTCTGCAATATTTGCACCAGTTAGTAATTTAGGTATAATTATTATTGATGAATCACATGATAGCTCATATAAATCAGATATGACACCAAGATATAATGCAAAAGATTTAGCAAGATATATATGCAAAAATAATAATTGTGTTTTACTTGGGGGGAGTGCTACTCCAGATATAACTGATTATTATAGGGCAAAAAATAGCGAAATAGAACTTTTAAAACTTAATAAAAGAGCTAATAATGCTTCTCTTCCAGAAATTGAGATTGTAGACTTAAGATATGAGCTTGCTAAACGGGAATAAATCAATGATTTCAGAAAGACTACATGATTTAATTGATGAAAATTTAAAAAATAAAAAACAAACAATTTTATTTTTAAATAGAAGAGGATATTCTACATTTGTAATGTGTAGAGAATGTGGATATACAGTAAAATGTCCAAATTGTGATATAACTCTTACTTATCATAGCTACGAAAACAAATTAAAATGTCATTATTGTGGACATGAAGAAGCTCCAAAAACAATATGTCCTGAATGTAATAGTAAAAAAATAAAGTATTTTGGAAGCGGAACACAAAAATTAGAAGAAGAAATAAAAAAAGTATTTCCAGATGCAACTACAATTAGAATGGATATAGATACTGTAACTAAAAAGAATGCACATGAGGAAATTCTTTCAAAGTTTAAAGATGAGAATATTGATATTTTAATTGGAACTCAAATGATAGTAAAAGGACATCATTTTCCAAATGTAACACTTGTAGGAGTAATAGCTGCAGATACTTCACTTGGAATTGATGATTATAGAGCAGTTGAAAGGACTTTTCAGACTATAACTCAAGTAGCAGGAAGAGCAGGAAGAGAAAATGAAAAAGGAAAAGTAATAGTTCAAACTTACAATCCAGATAATTATGCAATTGAACTTTCAAAAAATCAAGATTATGAAAGATTTTATTTAGCTGAAATTGAACTTAGAAAAAGGTTGAATTATCCACCTTTTTGCGATATAATAAATATCAAGGTTAATTCAAAAAGAGAAGATGAACTACCAAAAGTTTGTGATATTTTATATAAAAATATATCAAAAATTAATTATCAAAATATGAATGTATTTAAACCAGTACCAGCACCAATAGATAAAATAAAAAATACATATCGTTGGAGAATAATTATTAAGTGTAGATTAGATAAGAATGTACTTAAAATTATAAGTGAAGCAATAAAAAAATGTGAAAAATGTAAATTTAATAATACAAGTATTATTGTTGATATAAACCCTACAAATATGAATTAAATTAGGAGGATAAAATGGCTATAAGAAACATAAGAATGGAAGGAGACCCAATATTAAGCAAAGTCTCAAAAGAAGTTGAAGAAGTAGATGATAAAATAAAACAATTAGTAGAAGATATGTTTGATACAATGCATAAAGCAGATGGACTTGGACTTGCAGCAGTTCAAGTAGGAATATTAAAAAGAGTAGTTGTTATAGACTTATATGATGGAACTTCTAAATTTGTATTAATAAATCCTGTAATTACAAAACTAGAAGGAGAAAAAGTAGAATTTGATGAAGGATGCTTAAGTTTTCCTAATCAATTTGTTAAAGTTGAAAGATATAATAATGTAACAGTTGAAGCATTAGATGTAGATGGGAAAAAGATAAAAATAGAAGCAACTGATATTTTAGCTCAATGTATTCAACATGAATGTGATCATTTAGAAGGTCATGTATTTAAGGAAAAAATGATTCCAGGTACTTTAGAAATAATAACTCCTGAAGATATAAAAAAATAATAATTTATAAGGAGAATATATGTTAAAAATAGTTTTTATGGGAACACCAGATTTTGCTAGAGATTCATTGAGTGCTTTAGTAGAAAAAGGGCATAATATATTGTCAGTTGTAACAACACCTGACAAACAAAAAGGAAGAGGTATGAAAGTAATACCATCTCCTGTGAAAGAATATGCAACTCAAAAAAAATTAGATATCAAACAACCAGAAAAGATTAGAAATAATGATGAATTTATAAATGAAATTAAAAAATTAAATCCAGATTTGATTTGTGTAGTAGCTTATGGAAAAATAATTCCAGAAGAAATTTTAGATATTCCAAAGTTTGGATGTATAAATGTTCATCCATCATTACTTCCAAAATATAGAGGAGCAGCTCCAATACAATGGGCTATAATTAATGGAGATAAAGAAACTGGAGTTACTACTATGTATATGGATAAAGGTATGGATACAGGAGATATGATTTTAAAACAAAAGGTAAGCATAGAAAATGATGAAACATCAGGAGAACTTTGGGATAGATTATCTAAAATTGGAGCAAAGCTTTTAATCGAGACTATTGAAAAAATAGAAAATGGAACAGTTACAAGAGAAAAACAATCAAATGATTTTTCTATGGCACCAATGCTAAATAAAGAAATGGCAAAAATAGATTGGAAGAATAAGAGTGCAGTAGAAATAAAAAATCTTGTAAGAGGACTAAATCCAATAATGGGAGCTTATACTTTTAAAGATGATAAAAAAATAAAATTTTGGAAAGTCGATACTATAAAAGATAATATAAATGAAAATATAGAAAACGGAACAGTAGTAAAATCAAATGAAAAAGAAGGGTTATTTATAAAAGCGAAAGATGGAATTTTATCAGTATTAGAAATTCAAGGTGAAAATTCCAAAAAAATGAATATAAGAGATTTTTTAAGAGGAAATAAAATTGAAGTAGGATATAAATTTATTTAGTTGTAAATCTTATAAAGAACTGATATACTATTTTAAAATTTAAGTTTTCATATAATGATGGAGGTTTTTAAATGGAAAACGAAGAAAATACTAAGGATATTACAGAATCAGAAGACCTTGTTTCTGTAAATGATTCAGCAGGAATAAAAATATCTGAAGATGTAGTAGCTGTAATTGCAGGAGTTGCAGCATCAGAAGTTCAAGGAGTATGCCGGAATGTCTGGTGGGCTTGGAATTACTGAAGTATTTGGAAAGAAAAATATGGCTAAAGGTATAAAAGCAGATGTTACAGAAAAAGAAACAAAAATATATGTAAATATAATAGTTGAATATGGAGTTAGAATTCCAGATATTGCTTATGAAATACAAAATAGAGTAAAAAAAGCTGTTGAGTCAATGACTGGTTTAAAGGTTTCAGAAGTAAATATTCATGTTCAAGGTGTAAATGTAATTAGTAAAGAAAAAGCACCTGAAGAGAGTGATGTAGATATAATATAAAATAAGGAGATATAAAAATGAAATTTTTTGATAAATTAAGTTTTAAGATTTATTCACTAATAATTTTAATGATTTCTTTAATATTTGGAATACTATTAACTAATTTAATAGAATTGTCAGATATAGTAAATATGTCAGAAGAATTCATTTCAGAATATTTTTGGTGGACAGTAGTTACAACTTTAATATTAATAGTTTGGTCAGTAAGAAATATTATATATGGTGGAAATAATATTAGTGAGACAACATCAGGAATATTATTAGAAAATAAAAATGGAAAATTATTAATAACAAAAGATTCAATCAGTAATTTAATTGAAACAGTAGTAAAAGAAAATAGTAAGATTTCTAACGTGTCTACAAAATTAGAATTCGACGAATCTAATAATATTACTGTATTTTTAAATATTTCTGTAGATAAAGGGATATCAGTAAAAGATACTACAGCAGATATTCAGAAGAAAATAAAAGAAACTGTAAAAAAGACAACTGATTTAGATATAAGAGAGATTAATATAAAAATAAAAAATATAGAACAAATAGATGTAATTAAAGAATAGGAGGAGTTTTTATGGAAGATTTTAAAAACTTTTTAATTCGTTTTAGATATCAAATAATTGGTGCATTGATTGCAATTTTATTACTATGTACAGGAGCATATAAAATCATACTTTGGATTTTTGTAATTATTGCTGGAATATATGCAGGATATTATTTTGGAAAGAATAAAGAGGATATAAAAGAAAAGTTAAAAAATTTAATAGATAAAATGTAATAGGAGAATTAATAATGAATAGGTCTTTATCAAGAGAATTAGTTTTTAAATTTTTATATGAATTAGAAATTTTAAAGGAAGAAAATTATGAAGAACAATTAAATCTATACATTGAAAATAACAATATTACTAATAGTGATACAATACAGTATATAAAGCAAATAGTAGAAGGTATAAAAAATAATAAAGATAACATTTCTGAATTAATATCAAAAAATTTAAAAAAAGACTGGTCAATAGAAAGAATTTCGAAAGTAAATTTAGCAATTTTAAAATTAGCAATTTATGAAATAAAATATATGGAATTACCATATAAAGTTGGTATAAATGAAGCAGTAGAAATTGCTAAAAAATATGGAGATGATACAGCAGGTCAATTTGTAAATGGTGTTTTAGCAAGTATTATAAAAGAGGAAACAAAACAGTAAAAAAATATATAAACATTGGGGGAAAAATTGAACATAAATCCTATATCAGTAAGTGAATTAAATAAATATGTAAAAGATATTGTAGCAGAAGATGAATTTTTAAATAATGTTTTTGTAAAAGGTGAGATATCTAATTTTAAACATCATTATACTGGGCATATGTATTTTACACTTAAAGATGATAAATCTTTAATAAAATGTATAATGTTTAAATCATCTACTGCTACACTTAATTTTATTCCTAAAGATGGTATGAAAGTAAATATTTTAGGAACAGTATCTGTTTTTGAAAGAGATGGTGTTTATCAGATATATTGCAAAGCAATGAAAGAAGATGGAATAGGAGATTTATATACAAAATATCAAGAATTAAAAGAGAAACTTGAAAAAGAAGGATTATTTGATAAATCAGTTAAAAAGAAAATTCCATTTATGCCAGATAGAATAGGTGTACTTACTTCTCAAACAGGTTCTGTAATAAAAGATATTATAAATGTATCAACAAGAAGAAATCCAAATGTATATATTAGATTATTTCCTGTTCCTGTACAAGGAGAAGGAGCAGGGGAAAAAATAGCAAATGCAATAAGAATAATGAATGAGAAAGATTTAGCTGATGTATTAATTCTAGCAAGAGGTGGAGGTTCTCTAGAAGATTTATGGCCATTTAATGAAGAAGTTGTTGCAAAAGAAATATATAATTCTAGGATACCAATAATTTCAGCAGTAGGGCATGAAACAGATTTTAGTATATCAGATTTTGTAGCAGATTTAAGAGCTCCAACACCTTCAGCAGCTGCAGAACTTGCAGTGGCAGATGTATATGATTTAAAAGATAGAATTGAATTGTACCAAAAAAGATATAGATTATTATTAAATAGAAAATTAGACTTGATGAAAATGTGTTATAAAAATTGCATAAATAGAAGAGCATTTACAAAACCAAAACAACAAATAAATGATAAGTATGTAAAATTAGATAGCTTAATAAAAAGACTTGAAACTTCTATAATAGATAAAGTACATAAATCAAAAATAAAATCAGTTGAATTAATAACTAAATTAGATACTTTAAGTCCATTAAAAACTTTAACAAGAGGATATTGTGTAACAGAATATCAAAGTAAAATAATAAAATCTATAAAAGATTTAAAAAAAGATATGAATATAGAAATAAAGTATTCAGATGGAAAAGTAAATGCAAAAATTTTATAGGGGGAAGTAATGGAAAATAAAACAAGTTCTAATATAATTGCTACTTTATTAAGATTAGTTCCTATTATTGGTGTTTTAGTTATAATAATAACTTTTGTTTTAATATTTAATATGAAAAATAAAATTTTAGAAAATAGTAAGGAAAAAATTAATAATAGAAATGAAATTAATAATCAAATAAGCTATAGATTGGAGATATAAAAATGAAAGATGAAAAAAGTTTTGAAGAGTTAATAGATGATTTAGAAAATATTGCTGAATTATTAGAAAGTGATAAACTTAATTTAGATGAATCAATACAGAAATTTGAAGAAGGAATGAAAACAGCTAGACTTTGTAATGAAAAATTAGAAAATGCTGAAAAGAAAATTAATATTTTACTTGAAAAAAATGGAGAAATTATAGAAGAGAAATTTAATGTAGGAGAAGAATAAATGCTTACAGATATATTGCAAAATAAATTTATATATATACCACTTATATTGTGGTTTATTATACAGACAGAAAAAGTTATTGTAGACTTAATAAAAACTAAAAAATTTAATTTTAAAAGAGTGTTTGGTGCTGGTGGAATGCCGAGTTCTCATAGTGCAATAGTAACTTCTTTATCAGTTCTTATAGGAAAGGAATATGGGTTTGGTTCAGGAATATTTGCAGTTTCGTTAATATTTGCATTTATTGTAATGTATGATGCAGCAGGAGTCAGAAGAGCAGCAGGAAAACAAGCAGCACTTTTAAATAAGATTATTGAAACTCCAGGACTTAAATTTGAACAAGTTCAGGAAAGACTTGTTGAAGTTTTAGGACATACACCATTTCAAGTTTTTGTAGGAGCATTACTTGGAATAATTGTAGGAATAATTTTTTAAAATATTTATAAATGTAATTAAAAAGAGTTGTAAAAATGTTATACCTATTATATAAAGTATGTAGGTATAATTTTTTTATTTTTTAGGAGGTAATAAATATGAGTGATATTGAAATTGCAAGAAGCGTTAAAATGAAGAGAATAACAGATATAACAGAAAAGTTAGATATATCAGAGGAATATATAGAACAATATGGTAAATATAAAGCAAAAATATCTATTGATTTTTTAGATAGTATAAAACAAAAAAAAGATGGAAAATTAATACTTGTAACATCAATAAATCCTACACCACTTGGAGAAGGAAAAACAACAGTTTCAATAGGCTTAGCAGATGGAATTAATAGAATAGGAAATAAAGCAATTTTAGCATTAAGAGAACCATCACTTGGACCAGTATTTGGTATTAAAGGTGGTGCAACAGGAGGAGGTTATGCTCAAATTATTCCAATGGAGGATATAAACCTACATTTTACAGGAGATATTCATGCAATAACATCAGCTAATAATTTACTTTCAGCAATAATAGATAATCATATTTTTCAAGGAAATGAATTAAAAATTAAAAAAGTTATATGGAAAAGATGTGTTGATTTGAATGACAGAAAATTAAGAAAAATCGAAATTGGTCTTTCAAATGAAAAGGGAATGACTAAAAGAGAAGATGGGTTTGATATATCAGTAGCATCTGAGATAATGGCAATTTTTTGTTTAGCTAATGATATTAAAGATTTAAAAAGAAGAATTGGAAATATTATTATAGGATATAATGAAGATGATAAACCTGTATTTGCAAAAGATTTAAAAGCAGAAGGTGCAATGACAGTTTTGTTAAAAGATGCTTTTAATCCTAATATTGTTCAAACATTAGAAGGAAATCCTTGCTTAGTTCATGGTGGACCATTTGCTAATATTGCACATGGTTGTAATAGTGTAGTTGCTACTAAAATGGGACTAAAACTTGCAGATTATACAATTACAGAAGCTGGATTTGGTGCTGATTTAGGAGCTGAAAAATTTATAGATATTAAATGCAGAAAAACTGGATTAAAGCCAGATGCAGTTGTATGTGTTGCAACAATAAAAGCTCTTAAATATCATGGCGGTCAAGAGATAGAAAATATTGAAAAAGGAAATTTGGAATATTTAGAGACAGGAATAGAAAATTTATTAAAACATATAGATAATTTAAAAAATAAATTCGGATTAAATGTAGTAGTTGCAATAAATAGATACAATATGGATACTGAAGCAGAAATAAAACTATTAGAAAATAAATTAAAAGAAAAAGATGTAGAGTTAAGTTTGGCAGAAGTATGGGCAAAAGGTGGAAAAGGAGCAGAAGATTTAGCTAAAAAGGTAATTAATTTATGCAAAAAAGAAGAAAAAACATTAAATTTCATGTATAAAAATGATGAAACAATAGAAAATAAAATAAGAAATGTTTCTCAAAAAATTTATGGGGCAGAAGATATTGAATTTAGTGATATTGCAAAAGAGCAATTAAATGAAATTAAAAATACAGGTATAGATATAACTAATTATCCTGTATGTATAGCTAAAACGCAATATTCACTTTCAGATAATCCAAAAGATTTACTTTGTAAAGAAAAATTTAAAATACATATAAAGGAAATTATATTAAAAAATGGAGCAGAGTTTGTAGTTGCTATAGCAGGTAATATATTTACTATGCCAGGACTTCCTAAAGTTCCTGCTTCAGAAAAAATAGATATAGATGAAAAAGGAAATATTGTAGGAATATTTTAAAATATGAATAAAAATCCCTCTATTGGTAAAAATATTAAAAAATGATTTACAGATAGAGGTGTTTTTATGCAAAATAATGTTAAAAATAGTATTATAGATAAAAAAGAAAAAAAAGCTATGAGTAAAAAAATAATAATATCAATAATTGTTGTTATTTTAATAGGAATTGTAGCATCTGCTTTTTATGCTTCATATTTAAACAATATAAGTTATGCAATTTCTAAGTATGGTTCTTCTGGAAAAGAAGTAAAGCAAATACAAGAAAAATTAAAAAGATGGGGCTATTATAGTGGAAATGTTGATGGTATATATGGAACAAAAACAGTAGATGCTGTAAAGAAATTCCAAAGAAAAAATGGTCTTACAGCAGATGGTATTGCTGGGAAGAAAACTCTTGCTAAAATGGGAATTTTCTCATCTAATAATACTTCTAATAGCTCAACTACAAATTCAAGTGACGCTAAACTCTTAAGTAGAATTATACACGCAGAGGCAAGAGGAGAACCTTATGAAGGACAAGTTGCGGTAGGAGCAGTAGTATTAAATAGAGTTAAAAGTTCGTCATTTCCGAATACTGTATCAGGAGTAATTTATCAGTCAGGTGCATTTGATGCAGTAAGTGATGGACAAATAAATATGACACCAGATAAAACTTCGATTAGTGCTGCAAAGGATGCACTAAATGGATGGGATCCTTCTTATGGTTGTACATTTTACTTTAATCCATCAACAGCTACAAGTAAATGGATATGGTCAAAAACTCAAATTGTTAAAATAGGTAAGCATATTTTTTGTAAAGATTAAAATTTAATATAAAAAAGATGAATTGTAAATTAAAAAATGCAAATTCATCTTTTTTTATTATCTTTAAAAATTAAAAAATAAATTATATATGTTAACTACTAAATTTACATTTATAAATTGACAAAAGTGCAACATATTGATAATATGTTTATGAAAAAGTGGAGGAGAAAATGAATATTTATCCGAATTTATATTTAGATAACGTAAAGAATATTAATCCAGAATTATTGAAGAAAAATAATATAAAAGGATTAATTTTAGATGTAGATAATACACTTATAGATTACTATAAAAATTTGTTAGTAGGTGCAGAGCAATGGTGCACAAGTTTAAAAGATGAAGGAATAAAATGTATTATTGTTTCTAATAGTAATAAAAGAGAAAAAGTTGAGACAGTTGCAAAAGCATTAGATATTCCATATATTCTTTTTGCAAAAAAGCCATTTAAGTCAGGATTTATAAAAGCATCTAAACAGCTTGATTTAGAGCCAAATGAAATAGCAGCAGTAGGAGATCAAATATTTACAGATGTAATTGGAGCAAATAGATGTAATATGTTTTCAATTTTAGTAAAACCAATAGATAAGAAAGATATTTTTATAACATGGATAAAAAGACCAATAGAAAATATGGTAGTAAAAAGATATTTAAAAAAGAAAGGTAAATAAAATGTATTTTAATGATATACATATAATTTTATATTTAGTAGTAGGGCTTTTAGGATGTTTAGTTGGACAAATTGTGGGAATGCTTAATGAAAGATTTGCAAATCATAAAAAAATATTTTCAAAACAAGCATTTAAAGAAATGAAAATAAGCTATGAACCACATTATATTTTTATGACATTATTAGGAATAATTTATATTATTTTATTATATGTTGTAGGAATAGATATAAAGAATTGGTATGCTAATATAGATTTAATATCTTATTTTTTATTAATTCCAATGTTAATATCAGCTTTTGTTATAGATATAAAATATGAAATTATTCCTAACAGATTAGTTATAAATATATTTGAAGTAGGACTTATTTTTACATTTGCAAATGGTATTTTTAATCCAAATGGAACAAGTATAGCTTTTGATAGAATTACTGGTTTATTTGTAGGAGGAGGAATATTCTTACTTATAACTATTATTGGAGGAATTATTGCAGGAAAAGAAGCTATGGGTATGGGAGATGTTAAATTTGTTGGTACATTAGGTTTGTTTTTTGGAATAAAAAATATAATTATGATTTCTATAATGTCTTTTTTTATAGGAGCAATATTAAGTATTGTAATTATACTATGTAAAATGAAAAAGCCAAATGAATATATTCCATTTGGACCATTTATAGTAGTTTCCACATTCATTGCTATATTTATTCATGAAACTGTTTTATTTAATATTTTATGGTTTATTTTTTCAGGAGAATGGTTTACGAGATTAATTTATAGATAGGGGGATCCTTTATGAACGAGAATATAAAATGGCTTAGAGAAAAGTTAAAGAGTCAAGATTTGCAAGGTATGATTGTATCAAATCCAATAAATATTAAGTATTTGACTGGAATAGAGTCAGAAGGAGTATTACTTATTACGTTAAAAGAAAATATATTTATAACAGATAGTAGATATACAGAAGCAGTAAATACAGTACTTACAATAGAAGATGAAATACTTGTAAATGATAAAAGACATTTAAGTAAAGAAGATTATGCAGGATTTTTTATATTTTGTGAGAATGTAGGATTTGAGGAAAAGTATGTAACATATTATGATTATAAGAATATGATGCAAACATACAGAGTTAATTTAACAGAAACAGAAGGGATAATAGAAAATCAAAGAGCTATAAAAGATGATGAAGAAATATCTTGTATAAGAAAAGCATGTAAAATAACAGATGATTGTTTTGAATATTTAAAAACATTTATAAAAAAAGGAATGACAGAAAAGGAAATTGCTTTTGAAATAGAAAGATATATGATAACAAATGGAGCAGATGATGTATCTTTTGAGCCAATTGTAGCTTCTGGTCATAATTCTTCAATGCCACATGCTATTCCAACAACAAGAAAAATAAAAGAAGGAGACATAATTATTTTAGATTTTGGATGTAAATACAAAGGATACTGTTCAGATATGACAAGAACAGTGTTTATAGATTATGTTGAAGATATGTATAAAGAAGTATATGAGCTAGTATTAAAAAATAATAAAATGACAATTAATGATATAAAAGAAGGAAGTAGTATTAAAGCAATAACAAGAAATAGTAATGAAGATTTAAAATTAAATGGTTATATGGCAATGCATTCTCCAGGACATGGGGTAGGATTAGAAGTACATGAACAGCCTGCACTTTCTATTAATACAGATAATAATTTAAAAGCTAATATGGTAGTTACAGTAGAGCCTGGAATATATGTTCATGGAAGATTTGGAGTTAGAATAGAGGACACTGTTCTTGTAACAAGAGGAGGAAGTGTTAGATTAACAGAGTCAAGTAAAGACTATACAATAATTAAAAATAATGTGTAAAATAAAACTAAAGTAGTATTGTATAAAGATATAAAATGAGATTAGGATTGATAATAATATTTAAAGCATAATGATTTGTAGCATTTGTTATAATTATTTATCTCTTTAAAATGAGAAAGTCGTTGGCCGCCAGAGCAACCAACGATTCATGATTTTGCAAATATTTTCAAATAGTGAAAAACAAAAGTTCTTATAAATCATGATTTTTTACAATATATTATTTTGACATTGTTATTTTATCTTTATTTTATTAAAAATTTGCAAAAAGTTTTGATAAGGGATACAAATACTTGATTTTATCAGAGATTTATAGTATTATATATAAGTAATTTTAAATGTAAATAAAAATGTATTAAATAAAATTTTAGGAGGAAATTATTATGGCAGATGTATATATGGCAGGAGATTTAAGAAATGGAACAACTTTTGAGATGGATAATTCAGTATATAAGGTAGTAGAATTCCAACACGTAAAACCAGGAAAAGGAGCTGCTTTTGTAAGAACTAAATTAAAAAATGTTATTACAGGTTCAGTTCTTGAAAAAACTTTTAATCCATCAGAAAAATTACAAGGTGCAGAAGTAGAAAAGAAAGATATGCAATATTTATATAATGATGAAGATTTATATTATTTCATGGATAATGAAACTTATGAACAAATACCACTTAATAAAGAACAAATAGGTGATGCTTTAAAATATATGAAAGAAAATATGAATGTAAAAATATTATCTTTTAAGGGAAATGTATTTGCAGTAGAGCCACCAATGTTTGTAGAATTAGAAGTAACATATACAGAACCAGGTTTTAGTGGAAATACAACTACTACATCTGGAAAACCAGCAACACTTGAAAATGGTTATGAAATATCAGTTCCATTATTTATTAACATAGGAGATGTTATAAGAATAGATACTAGAACTGGTGAATATATGGAAAGAATTTAAAGACAAAAGGAGATTACATACAAAAGTGTCAAAAATGAATGAGACCTATAAAAAAATAATTGAAACTCTTGAGAAAAATATAAAAGAAGAAGAGCAGTTTTATTTAGCAAAAGAACAAATTGATAATATTATAAAAGATATTGTAGAAGATTATGATACAATGTTTGAAAGATATGATGAAAAAATAAGATATTTGGAAGAATCTCAGGCAGAATCAATTAAAAAGATTGATAATTTAGAAAATAGAGTGAAATATTTTGAGAGATTATTAGAAATGGAAGATTACGATATATTTGTAACATGTCCTTATTGTAATTATGAATTTCAAACAGACTATGATGAAGATATAAATGAAATTCCATGTCCAGAATGTGGAAGAATTATAGAAATTGATTGGTCTGATAATGAAGAAGATGATGAAGACTAATAATCAAAAAATTTCAATGGATTGACGGCTTTGCCGTCTTTTTTTATTGTTAAATGTAAATGACATCCAGTAGTAGCTCCATTTGTAGGATTTCCACTAGAATCTTTATAAGGGTTTCCGTTTTATACCATAAACATTTTTAGGACCAACATTTGCTATATGTGTACCTTTTTTTACAAGACTACCAATATTTACAAGAAAGTTAGGAGAAATATGACAAAAGGATACAGATATATTACCAGAAGTTACAGTTAGAGTATATCCACCAGCACCTTTAAAACCAAGATATGTAACTTTTCCTGAAATACAAGAGTATAATTTAGTTCCTTGAGAAGCTGCAACATCAACTCCAGAGTGATAACTTGATGCTCCACTAGTAGGAGATTTTCTTTTTCCAAAATAAGATGTGAAATGATGATTATTAGGAAGTGGCCAAAAGAATTCAGAATTATTATCAGAAATAGTAGTAGTATCTATATCATTAATATTGTTAGTATCAAAACTAGAAAAAGTAGAAATATAGAATATATTAAAAAGTATTACGACAATTACTATTACAAAAATATACTTAAAAAAAGAACTATACATAAAATTTTCCTTTCCGTATAGTCCATAATTATTATATAATCTTTTTATTATTAAATCAATATATATTAAGAATTATTAATTAAAATATTGACTGACAGTAAATTTGAGAGTATAATTTAATAAGAATAAAGAAAAAATAAATATCTTTATTAATTAGTTTGATTATTAATGTTCTCAAAAAAAGGAACAAAAAATACTAGAGTAGTAGGAATACTCTAGTATTTTTATGTACTAATCAAACATCTTAAGAATAAGATATATTAAAATAAGTACAATTAGTTTGATTATTGTTCCCAAAATTTCACCTCCTTTCAATTAGAAGGCGGGAACAAAAAATATTATAAATTAAAAAATATAAATATACAAGGATATAAAGAATTTATTAATAATATAAAATCAGATTATGATAAATATATTATAGAATTATTAATTAAAATATTGACTGACAGTAAATTCTGAGAGTATAATTAAAGTGTAATAAAGAGAAATAAAAATCTATAATCTTTATTAATAAACTTGATATATGTTATTCCAAAAGGGATACACAAAAAAAGACTAGAGCCTCAGCTCTAGTCTCTTTTGTATTAAATTATTAGAAAATATTTTTTGTAGATTATTTGTTTACTATACTATTACTAGTTCCAGTATTAAAAAATTGTAGGAGATTATTTATACACATCTTTTTAACTCTAGAATCTCCTTCAACTGCATTATATCCAGTATGTGGAGTTAAAACAAATTTTCCAGTAGGTAAAGATAAAAGTTTTGCAGTGTTTTTACTTAAATTTACAGGCTCTTCATAAAATCCATCAAAGGCACAACCAGAAATTAAGTTTTTATTTAAAACATCATAAAGTGCTTCTGAATCTACAATTTCAGCTCTTGCTGTATTTATTAAATAACTGCTAGGTTTCATTAAAGATAGTTCATTATAACCCACTAAATTACGAGTATTATCGTTTAAAGGTAAATGTAAAGTAACAATATCTGATTCCTTAAAAAGTCTATCTAAACTTACTTTCTCTGCATGATATTTATTTTGTTCATCTTCTTTAGCTAGTTTATCATAAAATAAGATTTTTGAGTTAAAAGCTTTATATAGTATATCTGCTACAATTGTACCAATGTGTCCCATTCCAGCAATTCCAATTGTTTTATTTTTTAAATCAAAAAATGTTTTTTCTTCCCATATCCCATTTCTTGTATTTTCATTATGTTGTAATAATTTTTGGTTTAGGGTAAGAATAAGCCCTAATGTAAACTCAGCAACAGAATAAGAATTTACTTTAGGTGTATTCATAATGATTTTATTATATTTATTTGCTACATCAACATCTATACATTTAGAGTATCCTATACCATAAAATTGAATAATTTTAAGATTAGGTAATTTACTTAAGATTTCTGGTGTATAGTATTCATTTCCATTAGAAATTACTGCTATGCAATCTTCTAAACATGATATTAGTTCATTTTCAGTTAAATCTTTTTTTGCAGGAATAATTTGTAATTCTTTTTCTTTAAGTTCAGCAATTTCATGCTCATTTAAAGTGCATCCTGTAAATAATATTTTATACATATTTTTTTAACTCCTTATTATAAATTTGATTTTTAGTATAACATAAAACTTTAGAAAGTACAATAAATTAATTAATAAAGTTGCTGTGATATAGGAAATTTTATTAATTTGTGATATACTAATGCCAAATAATTATATAAAAGAAAAGAGGCAAAAAAGTGGAAGAAGAAATAATTTTACAATGTGAAAACTTAAAGAAAAAATTTGGCAGAAAAGAAATTTTAAAAGGTGTTTCACTAGATGCAAAAGCAGGGGATATTTTAGGATTTATAGGACCAAATGGAGCAGGAAAAACAACAACAATAAAACTTATACTAGGTTTGCAAAGTATAACTGGTGGAACTGTAAAAATTAATGGGTATGATATAGAAAAGGAATTCGTGAAAGCAATAAAAAGAGTAGGTACAATAGTAGAAAGTCCAGATTTATATATGTATATGTCAGGATATGATAATTTAAAATTAATTGCTAATATGTATAAAGATATAAGTAAAGAAAGAATTGATGAAGTTATAAAATTAGTAGGACTTGAAAATAGAATAAAAGATAAAGTATCAAAGTATTCTTTAGGAATGAGACAAAGACTAGGAATTGCACAAGCAATTTTACATAAACCTAATTTATTAGTTTTAGATGAACCTACAAATGGACTTGACCCAGAAGGAATAAAACAAGTAAAAGATTTAATAGTAAAACTTGCAAAAGAAGAAAAAATGGCAGTATTAATTTCAAGTCATAATTTATTAGAATTAGAAAGTTTTTGTACAAAGGTAACTATTATAAAAAATGGTGAAGTAATAGAAAATACAAGCATGGAACAAGCTAAAAAATTAAACAAAGATTCATGTTATAAATTTGAAATTGATGATATTAAAAAAGCAATTGAAATTATAAAAGAAGAAACTAAAGTAATTGATGATAAAAATATAAAAATATATATAGATAAGCAAAAAGTACCAGAAGTGATTAGGAAATTAGTAGAAGAAGATGTAAAAATTTATAAAGTATGTGAGGAAGAAGTTAGCTTAGAAGATGCATTTTTGAAAAAGACAGGAGGTAATGTAATTGATTAGTTTAATAGGAAATGAATTAAAAAAGATATTTAAAAAGAAAACATTAATTATCCTTTTTATAATAGTATTAGCATTGTGTGTTCTTAGTAATGGTTTAACTAAAGTTTTTGATAAATATGTAGTAATTGAGGATATGTTTGACGAAGGTTATTATGAAGCAGAATTAAAATTTGCTAAAGAAAGTGGAGATATAGAATATCAAAAGCAATGTGAAGCAGGTTTAGAAGCATATAAAATTATAAAAAAATATGGAAAAGATAGTTGGCAAAGATATGTTATAGAGGAGAAATTACAACCTTTAATATTTGAAATGCTAAAATTAGAAAAAGGAAAAGAATATGAAAAATTAAAAAAGGAATATGATGAGATTTTAGCAAACATTGAAAAAGGTGATTGGAGATTATTTGCACAGAGTGAACTAAAAGATATAAATGAGCAAATAAAAACGGTAAATGATGAGGAAAGTCTAGAATTGCTTAAGCAGGAAAAACAAGTAGTAGAATGGAGACTAGAAAAAGATATACCTTATGGAAAATCAAATTTGAATAAATATTTATTAAGTTGGGCATTAGCTAAAAATCAAATACGTGAATTTGAAAAAAATAAAAAAACATCATATAATGAAAAAGTAAATAATCAAAAAAATATAGAAGCAGTAAAACTTTGTGAATATGCTATAAAAAATAAAATAAATGAAAATGTAGTAGTAACAAGAAGTGATGAATTAAAATATAACATAAAAGATAATGCAAAATCATTATTATTAGATTCAGTACAATCTTTTAGTTTCTTTATAATTATAGTAGCAGTAGTTATTTCAGGAACAATTGTAAGCGAAGAATTTAATAAAGGAACAATAAAATTATTATTAGTAAGACCATTTAAAAGGGTACAAATATTGTTAGCGAAATTTATAGCATCTTTAATTATATTACTGATATCAATAACTACAGTTATTATACTTCAAACAATTATTGGTGGAATATGTTATGGATTTGATAGTTATAGTTTACCAACATTAGTATATAATTTTAATACTAATAGTGTAGAAAATATAGGAACAATACAATATTTATTAATTTCTGCAATATGTTTATTACCTAAATTTATACTACTACTTACATTGTCATTTACTATTGGAACAGTATTAGTAAGTACACCAATAGCAATAGCAATTCCTTTGATAGGAGTAATGGGAGAAGAGATTATAAA
>JAAWJE010000064.1 GCA_022796725.1 Clostridia bacterium
TAGTTCATTTAAAAAATATTTTTCATTTTCTTTAAAAATTACTATATCTGCTCCTGCAGTTTCTACTATAATATCACCGAATTCTACTTCTATCTATTCCAAGTTTCATAATTCCGCCTAAATAATCTTTATGTGTATATTTATCTTTGTTTTCATTTGGAAGTGTTATTCTAATAACAGAAAATATATTTTTATAATTTTTTTCTATCATATTCTCAGTAAATTTTTCTGGATAAACAATACATATTTTTCTTTCAGAGTTTTTAAATCCACCATAAAATATATAATTATTAAATTTAATACTAGCTAAATATTTATTAACTTTACTAATTTGAGTACTGTTTAAAAAATCTGTATATAATATTTTATTTTTACTTTTAGATAATTTTATTTTATCTTCTAATTTAGAATATAATAATTTGTCGCTATTATCATCTTCTTTAATCATTAATTTTTCCATCCCAGTAATAATTTTTAAATCATATTTGCCACTATTAATGTTATAAGCAATGGTACAGTTATATTATCTAATCCTTTTATTGATATAGCTTCTATTATAGTCGAAATTAATGCTATTATAAAAGCTTTTATTAATAAAGCTGTAACTCCCATATACATAAATATAATTGTAGTTACTAAAAAACTTACTATAAACATTGTTATAGAACCTGCAATTGTTTTCTTTCCATTCATATATTCTTTACTTTTTATTGTTTTTCCTATTACGCCTGCTAATCCATCTCCATACCCCATAATTAAAATTCCTGGTAGAGCGATTATTGGCTTGTCTATATAAAATGTTACAAGAGACAATATTGTAAGACTTATTGCATAATAAATAGTTCCATATCCTTCTGATTTATTTTCTCTTTCCATAACTTTAATTATATTATACTTGTATGAAATTGCATTTATAAGTACAAATACCATTGGAAGTAATGCTGCAACTAGAAAATTACTAAAAAAGCTCATTGAAATAAACCATATATTTGAAAGCATTATATGAATATATTTTCTAGTTACTTCTTTTTCCTTACTTTTTATTAACTTTGATGTAATAAAAACAAATACTATATATATTACTGCACAAATTAATCCTAATAAATTATTATTCATTATTTTTTTCCTTTGCTATATTTAATAAATATGTTCCTTCTAATATTTTCCAACTTCCTATAACTTCTGGTATAGCTTCAAAAACCATTTCTTTTTTAGTTATTGGATGTTTTATAGTTAAGCTATAAGCCCATAAACAAGTTTGTTTTCCTCTTCCTCTACATCCATATTTTTGATCTCCATATATGCTATGATCACGACTAGAAAATTGCACTCTTATTTGATGATGTCTACCAGTATGCAGATTAACTTTTACTAAAGAAAGATTAGTTTCTTCATTATATTTTATAACCTCATAATCTAATATTGCTTTTTTAGCATTTTTATTATTCTTATCTGTAACTTTACTTAAATTATTTTTTTCATTTTTTACAAGATAATCTTCATACTCTCCTGTGCTTTTTTCAAATTTTCCATCTGCTATTATTAAATATTTTTTTAAAAATTCTTTATTTCTAACTTGCTCACTAAGTCTTGATGCGGCTTTAGATGTTTTAGCAAACACCATTACTCCACCAACTGGTCTATCTAATCTATGTATTAAACCTAAATAAGCATCTCCCTTTTTATTATATTTTTCTATAAGATATTTTTTTATAATTGTAAGCATATCTATATCACCTGTTTTATCTCCTTGTGATGGTATATTTACAGGTTTTTCTACTACAATTATATGATTGTCTTCAAATAGTATTTTTAAGTTCCCCATTCTTTATCCTTTTTAATTTTATTTTGAATTATATCATATAAAACCTAAAAAGTCCATCAAATAAGCAAAACTTTGTAATTG
Organism: Clostridia bacterium; assembly: GCA_022796725.1. Classification (GTDB taxonomy): domain Bacteria; phylum Bacillota; class Clostridia; order TANB77; family CAG-508; genus UMGS1994. The sequence goes on from JAAWJE010000064.1 coordinate 1,907, forward strand.
ACTTATTTTAAGATTTTAATTGATTTTTTATAAAAAAATATATGTACTTTTGATAGTATTTTTTGTCCAATATATTTATTCTAAGACAAAGAAAATTGAAGATATGAGTAATTTATAAAAATAAAGTGCCATACTTATTTTAAGTATAGCTACTTTATTTTTTACTATCTTGATTAATTATACGTTATCATTAAAGTTTATAATAAATTAATCCAATTTTTTCTTCCATACATAACTCTAACTATCTCTATATTATCATTTTTTATTCTATAAAAAATAATATAATTATCTACTATCAAATTTCTTATTTCAAGTTTATTTAGTAGATTATCACCTATAATTAAACAAATGTTAGTATTATATTTTAAATTATTTATTTCATTTCTTATTTTTTATATTAGTTTTTGTGCTGTTTCCAGTTCTTTCAAATTATATTTAATATATTGCTTTATTCCTGCTAAATCTTCTTTAGACTCTTTTGAATATTGTATATTGTATTTCTCCAAAAATAAACCTTCCTTTTATATCTTATCTAATTCTTCATATACTTCTTTTTCGGAATATTTTTCTCCTTTTTCTAAAGAGTTAATACCTTTTTCTAATTCCTTATATAACATATATTTATCTGTTAAAAGTTCATACAATTCAATACTCATTACTGCTAAATCACCTATACCATTTTTAGTAATATATACTGGACTTTTAGTTTGATGACAAATTGTAGAAATTTCATTATAATTATTTCTTAAATCAGAACTTGGTTTAATAATTGGCATACTAACCCCCTCCACTAATATCATATTAATATTTTTTAGTTATATTTATATATTGAATTGTATATTAAAATAGCAAAAAATAATAAGCCAAAAAGTATTTTATAAATCTCTTTTTTGACTTATTTTTCTATTATAATATTTTTCAAAGATAAACTTTTATTTTCATCTAAAAAACTCTATAATGTTAGTATCTTAAATATTTCATTTTCTCATTTTTTGCAACTTTTTTATTTTTTAAAATAACCATTACGCTAATTACTTTCCCATCTTCCATATATACCACAAGGTAATACTAATTTAGAATTTTTCATACTTATTCCAATTTCTCCAGATGTTATTTTTCCTTTTACATTTTTTATTTTAAGATTTAATATATTTTCAAGTACTTTTGATGATATTCCAGTTGTATATGAATTTATTAAGAAAAATATAGCCTTTTCTGATAATATTTCTGTGCAAAGTTCTACTAAATCAGATATATTATCTTCAAATTGCCATACTTCTCCATTTTTTCCTCTACCATAAGACGGAGGATCCATAATTATACCATCATATTTATTTCCTCTTCTTATTTCTCTTTTTACAAATTTTACAACATCATCTATTATAAATCTTACTGGACTACTTTTAAGACCTGAACTTTCCACATTTTCTTTTGCCCATGCTACCATTCCTTTTGAAGAATCAACATGACAGACACTAGCTCCTGCTGACAAACAGGCAACTGTAGCTCCTCCTGTATATGCAAACAAATTTAGTACCTTGATATCTTTTCTATTAGAATGTTTTATTTTATTTATCATCCAGTCCCAATTAACAGCTTGTTCAGGAAAAAGACCAGTATGTTTAAATCCCATTGGTTTAATATTAAATGTCAAATTTTTATATTTTATTTGCCAATTTTCAGGAAGTCTTTTTTTATATTCCCAAGCTCCTCCTCCTGTGCTACTTCTATTATATCTAGCATTAGCATTATTCCACTTTTTTGGAAAACTTTTTTCATGCCATATTATTTGAGGATCTGGTCTTATTAAATAAAATTCTCCCCATCTTTCTAATTTCTCTCCATTTGCCATATCTAGAATTTCATAATCTTTCCATTCATTTGCTACATTCATAAAAATAAAACTCCTATAATATATCTTATAATGATTTTAAATATTCTACTAAATCATTTATACTTTTCTTAGGTGTTGAAGATCCAGCCACTACTCCAACTTTTTGATATTTTGAAAAATCAATTTCCTCAAGATCATCTTTTGTTTGTATATGTATAGAATTTTTGCAGTTTCTCTTTGATATCTCAAATAATTTTTTAGTATTCGCACTATTTTTTCCACCAATTATTATCATATAATCAACACTTTGTGAGATTTTCTCAGTTTCTTTTTGTCTTTTTTCAGTTGCACTGCAAATTGTATTGCCTACTTCAACCTTTATTCCTTTATCATTACATCTATCTTTTATAATATTAGTTAATTCATCAAACTTTTTTAAGGAAAATGTTGTCTGAGCTGCTATATATACATCTTTTCCAGAAGTTTCTATTGCCTGCATTGCTCCATCTACTTCTTCTTCACTTTGAAGTATGTATATATTATCATCACTTGTAAAACTTTTTGTTCCTATAATTTCTGGATGATTTATATCTCCATATAATATAATAAACTTTCCTTCTTTAGATTTTGCTTTAACTTTACCATGTACCATTTTTACTCCACTACAAGTAAGGTCATGTAATATCATTTTTTTATTTTTAGCATATTTATAAGCACTCTTTGGCATTCCATGTGATCTAAAAATAACCTCTGCCTCTTCTGGTACTTCTTCTATTTTATCTACTGTAATAAGACCATTATTCTCTAAGCTTCCTACAACTTGTCTATTATGAGCAATTTCTCCTACACAATATATTTTTTTCTTTCCAACTAATTTTTCTGCACCTTCTACTGCACTTTTTACTCCATGACAAAATCCCGATAATTTTCCAACTATTATTTTCATTTATATTCCTTCCATAACTTACATTCTTTATAATAAAAATAAAATCTTTATAAATGTATATATCAAACTTAAATTAATAACTATACATAATCCTATAAAAAATACTGTAAATTTCAAAACTCTTTTTTTCATTTGTAATACCTCCAAAATATAAACTTTCTCTATTATTATATATTCATTTATTTTAGAAATATTCAAATTTCAGTAGTATTTTAACATATATGTCAAGTATTTTTCAAATATTATAATTTAACTTCTACATCTCCTTTATTATAAATTTCATCTTTATCATAATCATCTGGGTTTAAACCCAATCTATTTTTCATATAAATTATTAAACTAATTGAAATAGCGCTTAAACATATTCCTACAACTATCATAGAATTAGCAGTACTTGTTGTGTCTAACAAACGAGAACCTAAAAAAGCTATAATTGCTCTTAGAAGATTTTTCATCATTGCATTAGCAGCATATATTTGTGTTAAAATTTTTTCATCTGAAAAATTTCCTAAATATCTAGTAGTTAGTACTAAACTCATTCCTTTGACTGCATTTATTACTACAAAACATATAATTATAACTGATAAAGCAATAATATAAGGTACATTTAATAAACCTATTATTCCTGATATTAATATTGATATAGTCACTAAAATTAAAATTATAGATAATGACTTATTTTTAAACTTCTTATTAAATTCTAATTGCCTTTTTGAGCCAAGTGATGATGCAACATTTAAAATAGCAGAAACTATCGTCATAATCTGCGCTCCTGTACCTATATCAACTAATAAACTACTTCTATATTTACTTATTAAGCAAAAAGTTCCCCAAGATATTCCTGAATATAAAAATAAACTTCTTAATCTTTTAGATTTTAATATGAATGACATTCCTTCTTTTAATTCAATAAAATATTGTTTTATTGTTTGTTCTTTCTTATCTACCTTAATTCTTTCTATATCTTGAAACCCAAAAGATAAAATAGTTGCAAGTATTGCAAATACTAATGATATTATCATTGGTATATATTGATTAATTACATATAAAAATCCTGAAAATATTGAACTTACACCATTAAATAAAAAATAATTTTTATTTCCTCGTCCTTCTAATTTTGAAAATATATCTCCTTTTATTTTTGCATCTGGAATAGAATATCTAAGTAATGCTTCGTCTGAAATATCTTTTAATGAATAACACAAAGCACTTATAAACTGTGCAAAAATAAGCATATAGAATCCACTACAATTAATAATCAAAAATACAAATATCACATTAAATATATTTGCTAATATACTACATTTTTTTGTTCCTAACTTATCAACAATTATACTTGCTGGAATTTGCAAAAAAATCATATATATTGCATAAAAAGAACTTGCAAGCACAACTTTTGATGCAGTTATATTTTTTACTTGTGTTAAAAATAAAAACTCAACTCCATAATAAAAAATCAAATCAAGTGATATTGCTCTATAAATCGAAAATAATCTCATATTTTGTTTTCTTGCGTTTACTATTTCTTTATTCATTTGTATCTCCTTTATCAAAAAGTTCTATTTATTTTTGATGTTTTGTATTTTATCAATAAACAACAAAATAATCAATTTTATAAAATTCATTTTTTGATAATAACTGATTTAAAATTACATTTTATTTATTATTCACTGCTGTTTTCCTATAAAATATTGATTTTTTTATATTTCGTGTTATATTATAATTTAGTAAATAAAAAATTTAAAGGAGTATTTTATGGGAACTAATAATTATGATACTAAAGATTATATTGCAAAATATCAAAGAATACCTTATTATCCTGTTGCTTTTGAAAAAGGTAATGGTGCTATTTTATATGATTATAATGGTAAAGAATATATTGACTTTCTAGCAAGTGCTTCATCTGCTAATTTAGGTCATGGTAACAAAGAAGTTGCAGATGCAGTATATGAACAAATGAAAAATATTACACAATATGCTTGTATATATTTTCAAATGAAAGAATCTGTTGATTTAGCAGAAAAATTAATTTCTTTAGTAGGTAGACCTAATATGCAAGTCTCTTATAGTACAACAGGTTCAGAATCTATTGATAATGCTATTAAATTAGCTCGTGCTTATACTGGTAGAAGTAAAATTATATCTTTTTCTGAATCTTATCATGGAAGTACTTATGGTTCTATTTCTGTATCTGCTCTTAGCTTAAATATGAGAAAGAAAATAGGTCCACTTTTACCTGATGTATTTCATATTAATTATCCTGATATGTTACGTAGTAAATATGGAAAAGATGAAAACAAAGCAATTGAATGTTACTTAGATGAATTACGTTATGCTTTTGAGCATTATATTCCAGCTGATGAAGTAGCAGCTTTAGTTATGGAACCTATAGCTGGAGATATGGGAATTGTAGTTCCTCCAAAAAGATACGTTCAGGAGCTATATAAAATATGTAAAGAAAATGGAATTTTATTTATTGTAGATGAAATACAACAAGGATTTTGTAGAACTGGAAAATGGTTCTCTTATGAATATTTTGATATTGAACCAGATTTAATAGTTTGTGGAAAATCAGTAGGTGGTGGACTACCTTTAGGTGTTGTAATTGGTTCAAAAGACATTATGAACTCACTTTCTTCTCCTGCACACGTATTTACAATGTCTGGTAATTCGACTGTATGCAGAGCTTCATTAAAAACTATTGAAATTTTAGAACGTGAAAATATGAATGAACAAGTCCTTAAAAAAGGCGAATATTTAAAAAATAAATTGAAACAACTAATGGACAAGTATGACATAATTGGAGAAGTTCGTGGTTTAGGATTATCTATTGGTGTAGATTTAGTAACGGATAGACAAACTATGAATAGAAACCAAGATGCTGCTGTAAAAATCTCTTATCGTTCAATAGAAAATGGATTATTACTAATATCTGTTGGTCAAAATTCACTTCGTATTCAACCTCCTCTTGTAATTGACTATGAACAAATGGACAAAGCAGTTGATATTTTAGATCACGCATTTGAAGATTATATTAATGGTAATATTGGTGATGAAATTTTTGAATTTGCTAAAGGATGGTAATTATAAAAATCTATAAAAATAAACGGGAGTGCTTTATCAAGAGAAAAGCGCCCCCGTTTATTTTCCAGAACTAAACTACCATAAGTATAGGAATAACTGCTAAGCATACAATAATGGTGAGTATTGACGCAACCAAATCTGCCCCGCTATATTTGTCGCAGTCCTCCAAAATTTCCTCAAAGGTTTTAGATTTCTTAGTTCTTTTAATCAAATTTCTAATTTCAATAACAAGAACTACTACAAATATACCAATTAACATCACTTTCATAAGATACATTCCTCCTCTGTTGTAAATCCCATATAGTATCATTCCAGAATCCCTACTCTATAAAGCTACAAGCAGGTTAAATAAATATATATATTCTAGCTTTTTATTATATCAAATTATACATAATTTATCAAGTTTTAACCATTTTATGACATCATTCTATTAGTTGATAAAATTACTTATTATGTTTCGATATAATTTTATAAATTTTTAATTATGTATAATTTTCTTCTTGTATATCATTACAATTACAACAATCACTAGAACATTTTAAATTACATTTATGAATAATCTCTTCTTCTGATAATTTGCCCTCTTTTCTATAATAATCTGCTATTGCTTCTTTTATCGCTTCTTCTGCTAGAACAGAGCAATGTAATTTTACTGGTGGAAGTCCTCCTAGCTTATTTACTACATCTTTATTGTTAAGATTTAATGCTTCTTCTACTGTTTTTCCTTTTATCATTTCTGTTGATATGCTACTTGTTGCTATTGCTGCTCCGCATCCGAAAGTTTTAAATTTTACATCCTTAATTATTTCATTTTCAATTTTTAAGTATATTCTCATAATATCTCCACAAACTGGATTTCCAACTTCTCCAACTCCTGAAGCATTTTCTATTTCTCCTACATTTCTTGGATTTGAATAATGGTCTATTACCTTTTCATTATATGCTTCCATTTTTATTTTCCTCCTTATTTTCTTTTATAAACTTATCATATAATGGCGACATACTTCTTAATCTTTCTACAATTTCTACTAGCTTTTCAACTAAATAATCAATTTCTTCTTTTGTATTATACTTTCCTATTGATATTCTTAAACTTCCATGAGCAATTTCATGTGGTAATCCTACCGCTAAAAGAACATGAGATGGATCAAGTGAACCGTGAAGTACAAGCACTTCCACTTGATGCACAAATTCCTTTTAAATCTAAATTAAGTAAAAGTCCTTCTCCTTCTATAAATCTGAATGAAATATTGCTATTTCCAGGTAATCTTTTATCTATATCGCCGTTTATTTTTACATAAGGTATTTTATCTTGAACCTCTCTAATATAATAATCTCTTAATTCTTTAATATGTTTTGTATGTTTTTCTAGATCTTTATAAGCTATTTCTATTGCCTTTCCCATACCAACAATTGCAGGTACATTTTCAGTTCCTGCTCTTTTATTTTTTTCTTGATGTCCACCATTCATAAATTTTTGGAAGTTTATTCCCTTTTTTACATATAATGCTCCAATTCCTTTAGGACCATAAAACTTATGTGCTGACATAGATAAACTATCAATATTCATTTCCTTTACATCTATTTTTATACTTCCTACTGCCTGTACACTATCTGTATGAAAATAAATATTATTTTCTTTTGCGATTTTCCCTATTTCTTTTATAGGTTGTATTGTTCCAATTTCATTATTAGCAAACATAATTGAAATAAGTATAGTCGTTTCTTTTATCGATTTTTTTAAACTTTCTAAATCTATAATTCCATATTCATCTACATCAATATATGTTACCTCAAATCCTTCTTTTTCTAATTGTTTACAAGTCTGTAAAACCGCTGGATGTTCTATTTTAGATGTTATAATATGATTTCCTTTTTTCTTGTAGTTATATGCTATTCCTCTTATTGCAGTATTATCGCTTTCTGTTCCTCCTGACGTAAAATATATTTCTCTTGGCTCTGCATTAATGGCCTCTGCAATTTTTTCTCTAGCTGTTTCAACGGCATTTCTACTATTTCTCCCTAATTTATAAATTGATGAAGCATTTCCATATTCATTTATAAAATATGGCATCATTTCCTTAAAAACCTCATCATCTAATTTTGTAGTTGCTGCGTTATCAAAATATATATAATTCATTTTATACCTCCTACTTATTTACTAGGAATTATACTATGTTATTCCTAGTATGTCAATAGGAATAGAGTTTAAAAAATTAAGTAACTTTTTAAAATTACTTAATTAAATCTTCTAATGTTTTACTATCTATATATTCATTTATAACATTATCAAGTCCAGACCAAAAAGAATGAGTTTTACAATTTTCTTTTCGATTACAAGAATTATCATTTATTAAACAATCTAATGGTGATAAATCACCTTCTGCTACCCTTAAAATATCTCCAACTTTATACTCTTTTGGATTTTTAGATAATCTATATCCACCAACATTTCCTCTTGTAGTTTCTATTAACTTTGCTTTTGATAACATAGTCATTATTTGTTCTAAATATTTTTTTGATATTTCTTGTCTATTTGCTATATCCTTTACAGAAATATATTCTCCACCACTATTTATTGCAATATCTATCATAACTCTTAAAGCATATCTACCTTTTGTTGATATTTTCATTTTTATTCCTCCAAGCCAAATTAATTATAATTATATCATTCTTTTTCTTTTTATACATCATTATATTTAATTTATTTTTACATAACTATAAATTTATTACTATCTTAAAGTAATTATCTTCTCTTTTTGCATATATTTCTCCATTTAGCAAATTTACAAACTCCTTTGCAATAGCAAGGCCTAATCCTGTATTTCCTTTAGTTCTTGAAATATCTGCTGTATAAAATTCATCAAATACTTTACCTATGTCTATATCTTCATCTTCAAGTTTATTTATAAATACTATTTGAACTTTATTATTTTCTTTTTTTAAATTTATTATTAAATTACTATTACTATGCTTATAAGCATTTATAATTAAATTATCAAAAACTCTACTTATCAATTGTGTATTTGTCATTATTTCTACTTTATTAAAATCTGTATTTAATTCTATTATTCTATTACTTTTAGAAAAGTCATCATAAAAATTGCTAATACTTTTTTCTAATATACCAATAACATTTTGTTTTTTAAGTTCTATTTCTTCATCTTTAGATATAATTTTAGAGAACTCAAAAAAATTTGTTATTAAATATGATAAATTATATAATCTCTCTTCTATAATTGATATATATTTTTCATTTTCTTCATCTGACAATTGTTTATTTTTTAAAATATCAATATATCCTAAAGCAGATGTAAGTGGTGTTCTTAAATCATGAGCAATATTTGTTATCATTTTTTGTAGTGAATTATTTTTTTCACATATCATTATTTCTCTATTATTTATTGATTTTAAGAGAATATTTATTTGCATAATTAATTTATTCATATCTTTATCATCAAACTCTTTATTTATCAATATATTAGATTTTTCACTTTCTATATCTTGTATTTTTTTAGTAGTTCTTCTTATTTCTTTTTTTAGTAAAAACAAATAAAAAGATAGTACAGAAATTGCAAATATTAATATAAATACTATAAATTCCATACTATTTTTCTATCCTTTCTATTTTATTTCTGTTTTCTTAAATGAATAATATCCTATAATATTAAATCCTAAAGTATAAATTGTCCCCATAATAAATGCTCTTATTATATATTTACTTTCCTGATTTATTACTATATTTGATAATATATTTTGAACCTCAAATTCCATAATTGAAGGATCAATTTTAAGCAATGATATCATTCCTAGTAATATCAGCTGAACAATCATCAATAGTGGTATTGAAATACCATTATATAATGACTTCTTCTTTGAAGTAAAGCTAATGCAAACTAATATACTAATTATACCATAAAGAATTGGAAATTGTATTACTGTCAGTTTAGTAAATTCCATAAAATTTGATGAAAATTCTTTTCCATTTATAATAATATTTAAAAAGTACATACAATAATTATTTAAAAGAATTATTATAGTTCCCAGTAACAATGATGTTACAAGTTTTGATAAATAATATTTTTTTCTTGATATTGCAGAAGATAATGTATTTTTAGCTGTACTATCTGATAAATCAACACATATTACAACAAACACAATTACAATAAATATATAATATAAATTACAATTTGCACCTATAATTTGCTTATCTAATTCAAATCCTCCATACTCTTTTATTATTTGTCTTTCTTCTTTTAAAGTCTTAGCATTATATATTCTCTCTTCCATTTCTTCTGTTTTTGTACTTTCATTTGATGTTTCGACTATATTCGATGATATTCCTATATAACCTGGACTCATTCCTATTATACTCATTGTTATCATAAATATCATCATAAAAATTGCTATATATATCCCTTTTCCTTTTACAACTCTAAATAAATCTGATTTTATTATATTTAACATATTATGCTTCCTCCTTTATGATTGATTTAAAATAATCTTCTAAAGTAATTCCCGCTTCATATAAACTAATAACATCTATATCATTCTTTATTAAAGTCTTATTTACTTTACTACTATTTTCTAAATAATCATATAGTCGGATTTCACTATTATTAAGTATTTTATAATTTTTAGTATTAAGCTCTTGTTCTAATATTACTGATGCTTTTTTAACCTCCTGCACTTTTATAACAATACATTTATTGCATTCTTCATCAAGCTTTTCTTTTGTAATTTCTTTTAAAACTTTTCCTTTTTCAATTATACAAAATTTATTTGCTACTAAATACAATTCATTTAAAATATGACTAGAAATTAATATTGTTATATTTCTTTCTTCATTTAATCTTTTAAATATATCTCTTAGCTCACTAATTCCTATTGGATCAAGTCCATTTATTGGTTCATCTAAAATTATAAAATCTGGATTATCTAAAATAGCAAATGCTATTCCTAATCTTTGTTTCATTCCGAAGAGAAAAAGTTTTAAACTTTTTATTTCGTGCTTCTATTAATCCTACTGTTTTAATTGCTTCTTCTATTTGCTTTTTATCTATAATTCCTTTTTGAATAGAATAATATTTTAAATTATCATAAGCTGATAAATTAGGATAAAAAGCTGGATTTTCAATTAAACAACCAATTCTTCTTTTTGTTTCTGTTAAATCATTATCACTTTTTCCAAAAAGTTCAAAGCTCCCTGAAGTTTTATTAGATAATGTTGTAATAATTTTCATTAATGTAGTTTTTCCTGCTCCATTTCTACCTATTAATCCATAGATATCTCCTTTATGTACATTTATATTAACATTATCTAAGGCTATAAAGTTTTTATATTTTTTTGTTAAATTTTGAGTTTTTAATACTGTTGTATTCATTTTTTATCTCCCTTCCTATTTGATACAGAAATTATAATAACAACTTCTTAAAAAACTCTTAATTATAAATTAATTATTTCAATTTATATCCTATTTTCCATATTGTTTCTATATATTCTTCATTTGGATTTGCTGATTTTAGTTTATTTCTAAGTTTACTAATATGAACATTCAAAGTATTATCATCTGCTGAATCTTTTGTTCCCCATACATTATCAAACAAAACTGTTTTTGTTACTATTTGATTAGAATTTAATATTAATAATGTTAGTATTTCAAATTCATTTTTAGTAAGTTCTAATTCTTTTTCATTACATATTGCAATATATTTTTCTGTATCTATTTTCAAGTCCTTATATTGTAATATCTTTTCTTTTTGATTTCTTTTTAAGATTAATTTCATTCTTGCTAGTAATTCTTTATTTTGAAATGGTTTAGTTATATAATCATCAGCACCTAAATCAAATAAAAGAACTTTCATATCTACATCACTTATACTACTAACTACAATAACTGGACAATTATTTATTTCTTTTAATTTTTTTATTATATTTTTACCATTTCCTTTAGGAAGCATTAAATCTAATAAAATTAAATCAACAGATTTATCATGCTTTTCAATCGCCTGGACAGAATCAAAAGCAACAATTGATTCATAATTATTTAATTTAAGTAGCTCACATATCATATTACTTATATTTTTGTCGTCTTCTACTATTAAAATTTTATTCACTTTTTAATTTTCTCCACAAATTTAATTTATCTTATCTTTTATTTTTTTAGCTAAATCAAAAGTAATTCCCTTTACTTTAAGCAAATCATTCACATCCGCTTCTCTAATATTATCAATTGTTTTAAATTCTTTAAGTAATAATTCTTTTTTCTTTTGACCAATACCATTAATACTATCTAATTCAGATTTATTAATATCTTTTTCTCTTAACTTTCTATGATATTCAATAGCTGTATTATGAACTTCATTTTGAAAATTAGTAATAAATAAAAATAAATTTTCTGATATTTCATACTCTTTTCTATTTTCATTTATTAATGCTCTTGTTGAATGTGTATCATCTTTTACCATACCAAAAACAAGTATTTTTTCTTGCAAATCATACTTTTTTAAAGCTCTTTTTATTGCTCTTATTTGAGTAATTCCTCCATCTGCTAAAATTAAATCTGGTAACTTTCCAAACCCTCCTTTAGGATTTTCTAAAGAATGTTTTAATCTTCTAGTTACAACTTCTTCTGTACATTTCGGGTCATCTTGTCCTATAACAGTTTTTATTTTAAATCTTCTCGATAAATTTCTTTTTATAATTCCATCTTCTGCAACACACATTCCAGCTACAATATATTCTCCAGAAATATTTGAAATATCAAAGGTCTCTATTTTTCTTGGTAATTTATCTAATGAAAGCACACTTTTAAGTTCAGTTAATATTTCCATCTTATCTTTTGACTTATTTTCAAGTGTTATTTTAGCATTTCTAATTGCCATTTCTACAAACCTTTGCTTTTCTCCTTTTTGTGGCGTTTTTATTTCTACTTTTCTCTTTATCTTACTTTCAAGCCATTTTTCTATACTCTCTTTGTCTTCTATATTTTCTTGAATCATTATTCTATTCGGAATATCAGGCTTTTCTATATAATATTGTTTTATAAAACCTGATATAATTTCTGATATTTCCATATCTTTTAGTTCACCTAAAAAATAATGCTGCCTATCTATCATCCTACTTGAGCGAACAAAAAATATTTCTATACATACAGAAATATCATTTTTATATACACCTATTACATCTATATTATTTTCTGATATATTAGAAACTTTTTGTTTTTCATTTACTCTTTCAATTGCAAGTTTTCTATCTCTAAGTTCTGCTGCCTTTTCATAATCTAATTTTTTAGATGCTTCTATCATATCTTTTTCTATTTCTTTTAATATAACTCCTGTTTTTCCTTCAAGTAGCATGACTATTTGTTCTATTTGCTTTTTATATTCTTCTTTAGATACATATTTCATACATGGAGCTAAACATCTTCCTATATGGTAATTTAAACAAGCTCTATCTTTAGATTTAAAATTTTTACACTGTCTTATTTTAAATTTTTCTTTAATAAAATTAAGCATTTCTCTTGCTGCTCTCGGATTTGCATAAGGTCCAAAATATCTTGCACCATCTTTTTGAAGATTTCTAGTAATATATACTGATGGATAATCTGATTTAATATCAATTCTTATATATGGATACATTTTGTCATCTTTTAACAATACATTAAATTTTGGTCTATTTTCTTTTATTAAATTACATTCTAATATAAGAGCTTCTGCTTCATTATCAGTAACAATATACTCAAAATGATCTACTAGAGAGACCATATTTTCTATTCTTTTCGTTTTATTATTTTTTCTAAAATACTGTTTTACTCTTCTTTTCAAAGAAATAGCTTTTCCAACATAAATTATATTGTCATTTATGTCTTTCATTATATAAACTCCTGACTTTTCAGGCAATTTCTTAAGTTCAGTTTCTATATCAAACATATTTTTTCACCCTTTATTCAATATATCCTACATAAGGAATATTTCTACATAAATCTTTATAATCTAATCCATATCCTATAACAAACTTATCTTCTATTTCAAATCCTATATAGTCTGGAGTTATATCTTTTTGTCTTCTTGACTTTTTATCTAACAAAGTACAAATCTTTAAACTTTTTGGATTTCTTGTATTTAACTCATTTTTCAAATAATAAAGTGTATTTCCTGTATCTATAATATCTTCTATAATTAGTACATCTTTATTTTTAATATCTGTATCTAAATCTTTTATAATCTTTACTTTTCCAGAACTTATAAATTCATCTCCATAACTAGACACTTTCATAAAATCTATTTTTAAATTATTATTTTTTATATGTTTTGTTAAATCTGCTGTAAAATATAAAGAACCTTTTAATATACATACTACAATTAATTCTTTTGATTTTTTATAATCTTTAGTAATCTGCTCTCCAAGTATTTTTATTCTATTTAATAATTTTTCTTCATCTATTAAAACTTTTATATCTTCCATTTTCTCCTCCTAACTTTATATTAAATTAATAAAGGACAGTTTACCTGCCCACTATCTTATTGTACCTTTGTAATTTTCACTTCTACTACTATTCCTGAATCATATATACATTCTATATTAAAATTTTCTTCTGAATCTGTTGCATCTCTTAAATCATATAACTTATCATTACTCTTTTTTACAACATCTTCTTTATTTTTTTTATCTCCTGGCTTTCCTATAGTAGTTTCTATATCTTTATTATAATCTTGTGTTACTGCAACAAACATTCCTTCTACCCCTATATGGTTTGCATTGCTAACATAAATTGCCTCTAAAAGAACTTTAACCATTTGCCCATTCATATTCTCTCCTGCATAACCTGTAAAAGATATATTATACATATCAAGCTCTTCTTTTGTCATTTTTGAAGCTATTTCCGCTAAATCATTTCTTACTAAATTATTCTCAGGATTTTCATTTGTAATTGAATTTTCCTGATTATTAATATTATTCAGCTCATTCTCATTTACAGGTGTGATAAAATTCCCATGAACTTCTCCATCTGATACATTCATATATGATTTTTTGATATTTTTAATATATGGGTCTGCAATTAAATAAATTAAAAAACCAGCTAATAAAGTAAGTAATATTGATAAAAAAATTATAAATTTATTCATAATAATCTCCTTATTTTATAAGATTTTACCACTTTATAACTTAAAAGTAAACGAATTATTAACTATTTTATCATGTTTGCTTTTTTACTAAATATATAGTATATATATGGTATATGTAAAATAAGTATAAAAAAATATTAAGAAAGGAGTTATTTTTTAGATTTAAAGCGCCAGAACAACTTTTATTTTTAAGTTGTTGACGAGGTTAGAGTTTATCGAAATTTTCGGCGGGTACTCTATGGTTTATCCGAATCATTATAAAAAATTCAAAAGCTGATAGTGATATCAGATAACAATAATTTTTTAATCGGATTTTACTTTTTTACATATAATATAAAATAGACTATATTTTATTCTAAGGAGGAAATATTATATGTGTGGAATTGTAGGTTACATAGGCGAAAAAAAAGCCAAACCTATACTTATTAATGGATTACTTAATCTTGAATATAGAGGTTATGATTCAGCAGGAATATCTACTTTAGAAAAT
Source organism: Clostridia bacterium (assembly GCA_022796725.1). Taxonomy (GTDB): domain Bacteria; phylum Bacillota; class Clostridia; order TANB77; family CAG-508; genus UMGS1994. The sequence continues at coordinate 17,390 of JAAWJE010000064.1, forward strand.
GGCAAGATTTGTACTATAAAAAATAAAGGTAGAGTTGCTGAACTTGAAAAAGTCCCAGAAATTAATAATTTAGAAGGAACTATTGGAATTGGACATACAAGATGGGCAACTCATGGGAAACCTTCAACAGAAAATTCTCATCCACATCAAGATAATAGCAAACAAATTGCTGTTGTTCACAATGGAATTATCGAAAATTATACTGAACTTAGAGAATTTTTGCAAAATAATGGATATACTTTTTATTCACAAACAGATACAGAAATAATACCTAATCTTATTCATTATTATTATCAAAAAGATAGCAATAATGATGATTTAAGATTACTTAGAGCTGTTCAAAAAGCTTGTTTAGATTTAAAAGGAAGTTATGCTTTAGAGATAATATCTTCTCTACTTCCAGATAAAATGATTGTAGCTAGAAAAGATAGCCCACTTGTAATTGGAAAAACAGAAACTGAAAATTATATAAGTTCTGATATACCAGCTATTCTTTCTTATACTAGAAACTTTTATCTCTTAAATGATAATGAATTTGTTGTTTTATCAAAAAATTCAGCAGAATTTTTTGATAAAAATCTTCAAAAATTTGATAAAAAATTAGAAAGTATTAATTGGAGTTCTAGTGCAGCTGAAAAAGAAGGCTTTGACGATTTTATGTTAAAAGAAGTTTTTGAACAACCAAAATCAATAAGAGAAACTATTGGTTCAAGACTAACAGCTGATGGAACTTGTCTAATAGAAAATATTGATTTTTCAAAAGAATATTTACAATCTTTAAACAGAATTTATATTATTGCTTGTGGAACAGCTATGCATGCAGGACTTGCTACAAAAAAAATAATAGAAAAATATTCTAATATTCCAACTGAAGTAGATATTGCTTCAGAATTTAGATATAGAAATCCTTTAGTAAATGAAAAAAGTTTAGTAATATTTATCAGTCAATCTGGTGAAACAGCAGATACTATTGCTGCACTAAAACTTTCAAAATCAAAAGGTGCTAAAACTCTTGCTATATCAAATGTAATAGGAAGTTCTATTACAAGAGAAGCTGATTATACACTTTATACACATGCTGGTCCAGAAATTGCTGTTGCATCAACAAAAGCATATACCTCTCAAGTTGTACTTCTTTCAATTCTTGCAATTCAATTTGCTAAAATTTTAGGAAATGACCAATATGTAAACGAAATAAATGAACTTTCAAAAGATATTTTAGAATTACCTTCTAAAGTAGAACAAATTTTGAAAAATACAGAAGAAATCAAAAATTTTGCAAAAACAGTATATACTGAAAAAGATATGTTCTTCTTAGGAAGAGGTGCAGATTATACAGCTGCTTTAGAAGCTTCTTTAAAATTAAAAGAAATATCTTATATACATTCAGATGCTTATGCTGCTGGAGAATTAAAACATGGACCTATCGCATTAATTGAAAATAATATAACTGTAATTTCAATTATAACAGATAATGCTTTATTAGAAAAAACTATAAGTAATGTTGAGGAAGTTATGACAAGAGGTGCTAAGACTCTTATAATAACAAATCAAGACTTAGGAGATAACAAATTTGATAATGTAATAAAAATTCCAAAAACAAATCCACTTATCTCCCCTATTTTATCTATTATTCCTCTTCAACTATTTGCATATTATATTTCAAAAGAAAAAGGATTAGATGTAGATAAACCTAGAAACTTAGCAAAATCAGTAACAGTTGAATAATTTAAAAATTAAAAAATTAAAAATATAAAAATCAAATCAATCAATTTATACAATGCAGATTTTTCTGCATTGTATATTTTTATTTTTTACGCATAAAAATAATTTTTCAGCATATATTAAATTTAGGAGGACAAAAAATATGTATGAAGAATTTGTAAAAGAATTTCCAATCCCTAAAATGACAGAAGAAGACTGTGATAAAGAAATAATAATGGGAATATTAGAAGCTAAAGAAGAACTACTAAAAGCACATAGAAACTTTGAATTTGCAGAAGATGAATTAGTAGATTACTATGCCTATAAAATAAAATCTGAACAGTCTAAAATAGATTATTTATTAAAAAAAGCTAAAAATAAAAAATTAGTCCTTACCTCAACTGAAGTAAGAACTTTATATAAAGAACTTAATTTTGCTTATTAATATCATCACTTTCCATAGTGTTTGCATTAGAAAGAGTCAATTTTTGAATAGCTTTTCTGATATAATTTAAAGATTCTTTTTTAGAAACAACTAATGATTTATTATCTATATTATTAATCTTCTCCTCTATTCTATAGTAAAAATCTAAGCTAAATTTATCAAAAGTATTTTCTTTTTCTATTGTAGATTTTCCTATAATTTTTCTATATTTTCCAACTTTGCTTTTTAAAACTTCTAGTTCTACTGCTGTTTGACAATTTTCAAGGATATTCCAAAAATAGTATTCACTAATTTTACTTTGAGTCTTTAAATATAAAGATTTTATTTTAGCTTCATAGCTATCTATTTTTTCTCTTAATTTATTTTTATTTTCCTCATTTAATTTTGAATTAAATAAAATTTCTCTATTCATTGATATTATTTTATTTTTTGCTCTATAAATATAATCCATATTTTTTAATATTAATTCATAAATTTCTCTTGAACATTCTTTTATAAAACATTTTTTAAAATCTTTCTCTGCATATAAAAGTGATTTTACAAATGCTTCCTCTCCTGTTATAAAAATCATCTGTTCTAATATATTTGTAAGCATTGGATATATTTCGCTTATAGAATTTATATTTATATCATAAGCATTTACTTTTGCTCTTTTTTTAGAAGCTACTAATAAATACATAATATATTCAACACCTGCTTCATTTAATGCTATTCCATCTGTTACAATGTTATTCAAATTGCATAATCCAATATTTTCAATTTTATTTCTATTATTTCTTTCTTCCTGCACCTTGTATACTGCTGCCTTTAAAAATTCTTCTCCTATGCTATCTATATTAATACTTCTGTCTATATAAATAGTAGCATTTTTATAGATATAAGTAACCTTATCTGATTTTTGCTCTATATCTGCAAAATACATTTCTGTATTAATTAATTTTAAGTAAATATCTTCATATTTAATTCCATACTTTTCAAATGAAGAATAAATCTTTTTAGATATCTTTTTGCAAAGTTCTTCTCTCTTCTTAAAATCAATCTTTTCTTCATTTGTTATTCCCATTTTTTTTAGAACTTTTTTTAATTTCATAATTTACTCCATATTAATAATATATTTATATGATATCATATTTTTAATATTATTTGCGTTACAGTTATATAAAATAGTCATTTCATTTTTGTAACAAATTATCCTTTTACTTTAATAGAAATCGCTATTATTTCTATAATTACAGTTACTAAAATAATAACCCATATTATACCTGCACCAGTAGAAGTAGTTGTTGTTGTTGTACTTGCTGCTATATTAGTATTTGGAATACTATAATCTTTTTCAGTTTGCTTATTATATCTTATATAATTATTATCAATTATACTTGAACCAAAACTCCCACTTTGAACTGTTGCATTTGATTTTACTTGTAACATCATTATTAAACAAAAAAAAGTCATAAATATAAATAATAATTTAAAATTAAATAATTTCATATATCCCCCTGTTGCTTGTCTATTTTTGTTTTTATTTTTTTAGTTAAATTCCCTATTGTATTTATATTCAGAATATGTTAAAATAATGACTCATAAAGATTAATATTTTAATTGGCTATAATAAGAGATTAGTAATAAATTAAATTTTATTGTAGAGAATTTGTGGTTGGTGAAAACAAATTAAAATGATTTATGAATCTACTCTTTAGCTTTTAGTCTAATAAACTAAACCATTTATGCAGGTTAAAGCATTATAAAGATACTTATAAAATTATTAATAAGTAATAAAGGTGGTACCGCGATATATTCGTCCTTGCAATTTTTGCAAGGACTTTTTTGTTCATCTTTATTTTAGAAAGGAGAATTTTATGATTTTAAATGGAAATGATATAAAAAAATTAATTACTGAAAATAAATTACTTGAAAATTATAATGAATTATATATTGGTTCCTCCTCTGTTGATTTATCAATTAGCAATAAAATACTTAAAATAAAAAAGACTTTTAAACCTATTGACCTAACCGATGTAAACATTTCAGAAAATATGTATGAAGAATGTGATATTTCAAACTCGTATAATCTTAAACCAAAAGAATGTATTTTTGTAATTTTAAATGAAAAAATAAATATTCCTGAAAATATGATTGCACACATAAGACCTAGAACATCACTTAGTAGACTTGGATTATATATTAACTTTCAACATATTAATTCTGGTTATTCTGGTACTTTAAACTTAGAACTATATAATATGTCACCAAATACATATAAAATAGTTCCTAATATGAAAATATGCCAGCTTTTAATAGAAGAAATAACAGATGGAATTACTACTAACCTTTTATACCCAAACGAAAAAGTATCTTTATACCAAAATGAAACTGGAAATACAGGATCAAAAATATATGCTGATTTTATAGGAAAAGTATTTAGACATTATAAAGGAAATTATTATTATATTGAAAATATTAGTACTGACTCGGAAACTAAAGAAGATATGATTGTATATAAACCTCTCTATCATAGAAATGACTCCATGCTTTGGACAAGACCTGCTAAAATGTTTTTTGAAGAAATTGATCCAAATTGTAAAAATAACATTACAAAACAACGTCATAGATTTGAAATTGCTGACGATTTAGTAAAAGACTATACTAATAAAAAAGGAGAATAAAAATATGGATAAAATTGAAATTGGAAAAAAATATAGACATTTTAAAGGACACATTATAGAAGTTACTGGAATAGCAAAACATTCTGAAAATTTAGAAAATATGGTACTATATAAACATTTGGGAACAGATGAATTTTGGGTAAGACCTGAAAAAATGTTTTTAGAAGATGATGATGTAAGCTCAAGAACAGATAATATAACAGGGCAAAAACATAGATTTGAATTATATAAAGAAAATTAATTTTAAGGAGGAAATTTTATGATAGATATTAAATTTTTAAGAGAAAATCCTGATATTGTAAGGGAAAATATTAAAAACAAATATCAAAACCATAAACTACATTTAGTTGATGAAGTTTTAGAACTTGATGAAAAAAACAGAGAAGTAAAATTAAAAGGAGATGAACTTCGTAGTCGAAGAAATACTTTAAGTTCTCAAATAGGTTCACTTATGAGAGAAGGAAAAAGAGATGAAGCTGAGGGAATAAAATCAGAAGTAAATAAAATAAATGAAGAACTACAAGAAAATGAAAAATTAGAACAAGAATATGCTTCAGGTGTTACTGAAATTATGATGAAAATTCCAAATATTATGCACGAATCAGTTCCAATAGGAAAAGATGATAGTGAAAATGTTGAGGTAGAAAAATTTGGAAAGCCATTTGTTCCTGATTATGAAATACCATATCATGCAGAAATAATGGAAAATTTAAATGGACTTGATTTAGATGCTGCACGTCGTGTTGCTGGAAACGGATTTTATTATTTAATGGGAGATATTGCAAGATTACACTCTTCTATTCTATCTTATGCTAGAGATTTTATGATTAATAAAGGATTTACTTATTGCATACCTCCTTATATGATTAGAAGTGATGTTGTAACAGGAGTTATGAGCTTTGAAGAAATGGATGCAATGATGTATAAAATAGAAGGCGAAGATTTATATTTAATTGGAACTAGTGAACATTCTATGATTGGTAAGTTTAAAGGTCAAATATTAGAAAAATCAGCTCTTCCCTATACTATGACATCTTATTCTCCATGTTTTAGAAAAGAAAAGGGTGCTCATGGAATTGAAGAACGTGGTGTTTATAGAATACATCAATTTGAAAAACAAGAAATGATAGTAGTATGTGAACCAGAAGACAGCTACGAATGGTATGATAAACTTTGGAAATATACTGTTGAATTATTTAGAAGTATGGAAATTCCAGTTAGAACATTAGAATGTTGTAGTGGAGATTTAGCAGACTTAAAATCTAAAAGTGTTGATGTTGAAGCTTGGAGTCCAAGACAGAAAAAATACTTTGAAGTTGGTAGCTGTTCTAATCTAACAGATGCACAAGCTCGTAGACTTGGTATAAGAATTAAAGGAGAAAAAGGAAACTATTTTGCACATACATTAAATAATACTGTTGTAGCTCCTCCACGTATGCTTATAGCATTTTTAGAAAATCATTACATGGAAGATGGAACAATTACAATTCCAGAAGTATTATCTCCTTATATGGGTGGAATCAAAGAAATTAAACCAAAAGCTAAATAAAAAATTTTAGAAAGTAGGTATATTATGATTATAAAAAATCCTAAATTTGAAATATCAGCTGTAAAACCTTCACAATATCCACAGGGAAATAGTCCAGAAATTGTATTAGTTGGTAAGTCAAATGTTGGTAAATCATCTTTTATAAATACAATGTTAAATAGAAAAAACTTAGCTAGAACGAGTAATACTCCTGGTAAGACAAGACAAATTAACTTTTATAATATTGATAACAATTTTTACTTTGTTGACTTACCAGGATATGGATACAGTAAACTTTCAAAACAAGAACAAGTTACAATGGGAAAATTTATTGAAAATTATTTAGAAAAATCTAAAAATATTAAATTAATAATATTACTTTTAGATATAAGACATAATCCAACTGAAGATGATTTATTTATGTATAAATATATATTAAAAACAAATT